>JAWBKZ010000009.1 GCA_038831005.1 Ignisphaera sp. | reverse complement strand
CAGTACCAGTAACAATAATTAGAACAATAACGGTGACAAGAACAACTACTTCTCCTATTACAACAACTATTGTAACACCAACAACTACAACTCCTACAACACCGAGAACTACTCCAACACCAACAACTGCACCAACAACCATTTCTCCTACAGCTATTATTAGAGCTGTTCCTTGTTCTAGTGCTGTAACTGTTACGGGTGATGCTAATAATATATGGCCTTGCGGCAGTCTTGGTAATGAGTGTTATGCTTGTGTGAATTTATGGGGTCTCAATGATTATCAAGGACAGTTTAGCGGTAATGTTATTATGAGGTGTAGTGCTAATGGTCCTTTGATAGTAAATAATAGTCTTGTGTTAACTAATGTGCCTAAGAATTCGTGGGATGTTATAGCATACCATGAAATTGTCTATGGAGCATCTCCATGGGAAACTCAAACACCGTATTCAAAAGGTGTATCAGCATTATCTATGCCTAGGAAGGTAAACGAACTTCCAAGGGTCTTAGCATATCTGAGGTACTCATTTGATCGATTTAATACCGCTGTTAATTTCGCTTTTGATTTATGGTTAAAGAGAAACCCTGCTACACCTGGTGTCCAACCTGGTGATATAGAGCTCATGATATGGACATTCAGGGGTGGTGGAGCTGGTCCTGGAGGCAATAAGGTTAGAGACATAACTATACCCACGCTTATCAATGGTAGCATAGTTAATATGAATTGGGAAGTATACTTCGCTGCAGACTGGGGTAACGGATGGAGGTATATAGCGTTTGTGTCTAGTCAGAACATTAGGAGAGGAGAAGTAGGCATAGATTTAATGGCATTTATACAGGCAACGGCACAAGTAATTAATGAGGTTAGACCTGATCTAGGCATAAATCCGACAACGATAGGAGACTTCTACGTTATGACAATAGAATTTGGTTCAGAAGTATTCTATACGCAGTACGTAGATGTGGATTGGACGATACATAGCTACTATCTAGCGCTTTATCCGCTATCTGTAGATACTCAAACTGCACTACAACTGTTACCAAGATAAATTCCCCTTTTAATGACAAGGATTTTTTCAAATATATCAAATTATCTATTACATTCATTGATTGGTTGTTTCCTATAGCATCTTTTCTATAGCATCTTTTGCGTACTTCTGAGCCATTCTCGACTTGGTTGGTTCGATAAGTTTATATAGTGTACTAAAGTGTGCTAGACTTATTGAACTAGCGGGTGGATATTGTTATGAACATAAAGATGAACAATATACGTAGTGTAGCTGGAATGTACCTAATATTTATAGTATTATACACACTCGGTCTTAGTCTAGGATATATGCATGCATACAATAATATTGTTGAAGGAGATTTTAGTATAGTATGGTACTCAAAAAACATACTTCATTTTGACGAGTTTTATGTTGTTGCACCCAATTTCGCAGAAGATATGTCGTTAATTTATGGCAAGAATATCGTCTGCAAATCTTTAAGTATAGCAATTTCTAGTTTAGGTGTCTATGCATTTCATACAGTAGTTAATGGTAGTGAACAATACGTACATATAGAGGGAGGTGTAATCAAAGTACAGCTAACTAATATAGATACTAGAGAAATCATAATGGATGAATTTCCAGTACCAGGACTTTATGCGATATATATATCCATTATCCCGTCAGTAATATGGATTCGAGATCCTACGACAGGCATTACAACAAGAATGCAAAGAGTGAGACTCTATGTTGAAGGTTATGGTAGTGAGGACATTAGAAGGACTTATAACATTAGCAATGTGTTACCAGTAGTTGAAGCACTACACTTGAGTAGTACAACATATAGGTCTATAAATGCCATTAACAACTACATCACAATACATATTGAATATTTAGCAAATCCTCATAATGTGCTTGTAGTGTTTACGCCTAGTACAGATAAGACTTGGACTGCTACACTCACATCAGTAATCACAAAAACTGTGTCCGTTACATTTCCAGTAACTACTACAGTGACTCTTGAGACCACGGTTATAAGTACTACAGAAATAGAAAAGCAGGTGTTTACTACTAGTACAGCGATCATTACAGTAACAAAACCTATTACTACGACAATTGAGAAAACAACTACTACTATAGAGAGAGAAATCTCTACAATAGAGACAGTCATAGAGAAGAGTACAACTATAACACATGTAGTTGAAAAGGGCTACAGCATCTATACCTTGATAGGTGTGGCCGTAATCTCTATAGTTATTTCGATAACACTAGCATTATTACTCACCTTTAGGAAACTAGTTTAAACATTACAAGAAAACTTTATATTTTGCTTACATTCTCCAAGTCAAGGGAAATACCGTGATGAAGTCTAGATTACACTTGTTGATTGCCACAATGATTGTCGTATCACTAGTTAACGCATGGTTTATTGCTGATGTATGTGGTGAAGAAGCGTCTATAGGGTTAGGAAGAATTGTATGGCGTTCCCATAGTAATCCATCTAAAGGTAGAGATATTCCATATTCTTTATGCGGATACGATGATTGGATCTATATTGTAGGATCTGAGGCTAGTGATCAAGATATACCTATTCATAGAGTTGAGAAAAGATCGAAATCGAATGGTTCTCTCCTTGCTTTCTGGAGAGGAGACATTCATGGGGAATTTAGGGATTGTGTAGTTATTGGCAATAGGGTTTATGCTGTTGGTTACGTAGAGCAAGAACGGGGTACCAGGACATGGATTGTAGCTGTTTTCAATACAGATCTTACACTCTTAAATATATCTGTAAGAAGAGAGTTCACGTATTGGAGTGAAGCAATAGCAATTACAGTTCTTAGGGATAGCATATATTTAGCTGGGTTTGTAGGTATTGCTCCTGATGACACACAGTGGCGTGTAGAGAAAATCTCTGCAGATCTATCAATTCTACAAACATATGAAATAAACCCATCTAATGTATACGATGTATTAACATGTTTTGATGCAAATCATGTTACAGAGGAGCTATGGATTGTTGGGATGAATGGTTTAACGGGTTTCTGGAGAATAGAGGTTCTAGATGAAGACTTAAATAGAAAACACATTTTCGAAAAAGAGATACCAGGATATGGTTTACCTAATGCCATCACTTTTGATGAAAACGGCTCTGCCTATATAGCTGGAGCAGGTATAGCCGTGTTCAGTAATAGAGCGGAACTTCTACAAGTGTCAACAACTTTTGGTTACTGTCCAAAACTAGTTTACTCAAATGAGATAGTATATCTATTTTGTACACTTATGCTAGAAGGTTATAACAGACACATAATGTATACAATAGATAAACAGAGCTTTATAGCATTTACATTCATACTAAGTGGAGACGTAAATTCATATGCATATTTTGCAAATGGTAAACCGCATCTAGATGAAGATCATATCTATGTTGCAGGATTTGATGAGCTTGAAGATAGTGGTAGATGGATTATATACAGTATAGAGAAGATACCTGACCAAATACCCGTAGAACACATAATAACAGAACCACACACTTCAACGATAACTATAACAATAGGTTTCCGAGATCTAATAGAACAAATAAAGAAAGGGGTATCTACGGTTACTACATTAGAAACCCCATCTTCCTCAATAGAAATAGTAGAGCAAAAACCCTCAATTGATATCAAAATAATTATATTCATACTAATGTTCATGTTTATCGCATCTATACTGATGTTCTTAATAGCCAAAAAGGAGCGCTAGCACTATATGACGATTATAATATACGATATATAATACTTACTGTAAACCACGTGTGGCAACGTAGTTGTGGATACGACAAACCTACGTAACCGGTATAGTACACAATTATAGAGATGAACGATGAAGATAATACCTCTATGTAGCTTATGTGTAGGGAGTGTAAGCTGGGTATACTTTATACACTCTATATTGTTGTGAGTACCACTCAACAGGTAAGCAGTTTTATGATGATTATAGTGAAGTTTATAGCCTGTACTATTACATTTAGCTTCTGAGTATATTTGGGTAATGTGGGTGTATATACATGAGTTTAGTTAAAAAAGCTCTAAGCATAGCATTATTGTTAACCATGGTCATGCCACTAGTATCTATACCAATAACATATGGTCTTCAGGTAACAGTAGACAATATAACTTTTAGAGCAATAAGAATACTACCCACAACATCATCGTATTACGGAGTCACATCTAGAGGTAGTTGTCAAGGCCAAAACTGCCAGTTATGGAATCTGGTAAGTATTGGTAATGCTTCTATTGATGTAAATGTTTGGGGTCTACAGCGCAACTATACTCAACAGGATGTAGGTTCAGGAGAAGTAGTTATGACGATAACGAGCCAGGGTACACTCAATGTTAGATCTAGATGGAATTTGAGAGTGAGACCTGAGTACAACACTTTATGTTATCATGAGGTTATATATGGTGCTAAACCTTGGGGAACAACATCACAAGAGTATCCAGCTTACCTAGACACGCCAATAAGATATAGAGATATGCCTAGACTTCTAATAGACTTAAGGTATGAACAGGTAAGAGGTACACCGGGACACAACTTCGCGTTCGAGGCATGGGTATTCAAAGACTCTAATAATGGAAGAGAGCCAACGTATGGAGATATAGAGGTTATGGTTCAGACATATATTTCTGGTGGAAGACCAGCTGGACAACCAGTTAGAACAGTTACAGTACCTGTTATAATCAACGGACAAGTTGTAAATAGGGATTTCGAGTTATGGTGGCATCCAAGAGCAGACCTAGGATGGGCATTCATAACATTTAAAATGGTACAAGGTATAGCTACAGGACATGTAGTATTCGACTATACAGAACTTATAGAATATGCTAAACAATGGCTACAAGAAATAAACTGGTCAGATGGTGGCGTAACATGGCAACAATTCGATAACATGTACTTTATGGCTCTAGAATTTGGTACAGAAATATATACAAATCAAACACTTGGTATGAACGTTGATGTAGAATGGAACTTATACAGATATTACTTCGCATTAGCACCAAGAACTGTATCATCAGCTAGTGCTATAAACGCATGGGCTAAAGTGATAGGAGCAACTCCAACGCCTACTCCTACTCCAACGCCCACAACGCCCAGAACTACTCCTACTCCAACGCCTACTCCTACTCCAACGCCTACTCCTACTCCAACGCCTACTCCTAATCTCAGAGTTATAAATGTTCTTCCTGCTACTGGTCAGTATGTTGGTACTGTTTCGAGGGGTTATTGTAGTGGTGGTTCTTGTCAGCTTTGGAATCTGAGACAGATAGGTAATGCATCTATTGATGTAAATCTATGGGGGTTAGAGGGTAGAGAATCTCAGTCTAGTGGAGAAGCTGTTATGGAGATATTACAGGGAGGGATTCTACGAACTAGATCTCAATGGCAATTAGGTACAGCTCCTCAATACAATACACCCGGATATCACGAGGTTATATATGGTGCTAAACCTTGGGGAACAAACCCAATATCTGAATATCCAGCTTACCTAGACACACCAATAAGATATAGTCAAGCGCCTAGAATACTCATAGCATATAATTATTCAATAGTTAGATCTGAGCCCGGAAACAATATGGCTTTTGAGGCGTGGTTGTTCAGAGATTCTGATAGCAGTAGATCTCCTGGGGCAGGAGATCTAGAGATAATGGTGCAGACATTTATAAAATATGGAACGCCTGGAGGAAGTCAGAGAGGAACACTATCGAATGTACCCATGATAGTCAACGGTCAGTTAGTCTATAGAAACTTCGAGATATGGTTATCTGAAGGCGACTGGACATTCATAACATTCAAAATAACAGAGAACATCGAGAGAGGATATGTTGTGTTCGACTATACATACTTTATAGAAGCAACAAAACAATTCTTAAGAAGTATAGGATGGTCTAAAGGAGGAACAACACCAGACAACATAGACAATCTCTACATAATGTCGCTAGAGCTAGGAACAGAAGTATACTCAACAGGAGGAAGCGTAAATATAGAATGGTACATGTACAACTACAAGATAGTACTAACAGATAGATCAGTATCAACAACAGATGCATTAAACGCATGGCTACAAGCCATAGGAAGAACCACCACACCTACAACGCCTAGAACAACACCAACACCTACTCCAACACCTACAACGCCTAGAACAACTCCAGTAACAACTCCAGTAACTACTACTACTGTTGTAACTACTCCATCTCCTACTCCAACACCTACTGGTACTTTGACTGTTACTGTTGTTCCTGCACCAAGTACTAGTGTTATGCTTAATGCTGCTAGATCTGCATCATTATCTGGTGTTCTTCAGTTTAGGTCAAGAACATCA
>JAWBKZ010000008.1 GCA_038831005.1 Ignisphaera sp. | reverse complement strand
GGGAAACGAAAAGAGCAATTCTATGGAATATGCAGTAATTGAAAATAGATGGACTAATGTATCAGTACTCAGTATACAGATATACCATTATTTGCTATCTATATTTGTGTATCGATTTTAATTCCTATACACCTACATAGAGTTTAACTAGGTAGAATTAAGACCAGTATTTTTATGGTGATAGAGCTATTGGGGTTGCTTAACTTACCATACTGATTTGGGTTTTTATTTATGTCATTCCGGCGTAGGTTAAAGATCAAAAGAATGCGGAGGATATAGCGATCTTTGTAGCATTATTAGTAATACTCTGTTAGTTTTCTACTGCTAAAAGTAGTTTGCGAGCTGATGATTATTGATAGACTCTATGTTATCTCTATAAGCTCTTCTGGTTTAATGAACTTCACGCAGCATTTCTCGAAGGTTTGTCTATCAACTATGTGTAGCTCTATTGGGTATCCTCTATACCTACTCTTAATATATATCTTCAAAGTGTCTACATCTATATTATGGAGGTTTTCGAGAACTGTTGATATATCTATATCGCTTAAATATGTATATCTACCTCTGGCTACTGAGCTAAAGAGATAGATCTTAGCCCTTGACACAATTTTCTCAATATCTTTTTAACAGATAATAAGATGTTTTGTGGATTCTTAAATAAATCTTCTATCTCTTTAGCATACCTAATATAGATTTCAAACTTATATAGTGGTTGCCCCGCTCCTAGCGTTCAGGAAGATCGTCCTTTCTACTCCCTTTTGGGAGTTTCTGCGAGGAAGAGTGTTATAGCCATGAACGCGGCGTAACTTGCTACAAACTTTCTACTCCCTTTTGGGAGTTTCAAACATATCAATCAACATTGCATAGTAATTCACTTCTGTGAACAACTTTCTACTCCCTTTTGGGAGTTTCTGTGGATAGAAACCCCCGTTTCCATCAACATCTGGTACCAGATGCACACTTTCTACTCCCTTTTGGGAGTTTCCTGTTCCAACATGTTTCGGCTATGTTGTGTGGTGTTGTAGTTGACTTTCTACTCCCTTTTGGGAGTTTCGTCTGGGCATGACACTCTGATATATATCACTCTCTATTCTTCTACTTTCTACTCCCTTTTGGGAGTTTCTACGAGGGAAATAGAGAGGTTGTTTTAGGGATCTACTGCTACGACTTTCTACTCCCTTTTGGGAGTTTCTATTGTAGTTGTCAAGGAATATGACACATTATACTACTGCACTTTCTACTCCCTTTTGGGAGTTTCAAATGTTTTGATTATGCATGGCTCTATTGACAAGGATTCTATAGCTTTCTACTCCCTTTTGGGAGTTTCAAGAAATAGATGAAGCTGAACTACCAAGGAAAAAGAAGCTGAAGATCTTTCTACTCCCTTTTGGGAGTTTCCTTCTCTAACACCTCTAAAAGCTTTGCCTTTTCTTTAATTAATTCCCTCTTTCTACTCCCTTTTGGGAGTTTCTGGTTCAGATATTATGAATTTCTTCCGCATTGGATCCGGTATTCTCTTTCTACTCCCTTTTGGGAGTTTCATCAACAGCCACATCAACAGCAGCAACAGCAACAGCAAAAACCTTTCTACTCCCTTTTGGGAGTTTCTCAGTCCATAGCGCATGCTTCCTCCCCCATGTGCTGCTGTAATCGTCTCTTTCTACTCCCTTTTGGGAGTTTCTTAGCAGTTTTCAAACCAGATAAACGAGATGAATTACTCTCTAATCTTTCTACTCCCTTTTGGGAGTTTCAATGCTAAGATAGAGATCTTTTCAGCGTCATCAAGGTTCATCACTTTCTACTCCCTTTTGGGAGTTTCGAAAGGATCAATTTTATGCAAGTGAGAACAACAATGATTACAACCTTTCTACTCCCTTTTGGGAGTTTCATTTAGAGAAGAAGCTGAGAAGGAGGGGCTGGAGTTATTCGAGTTTGCTTTCTACTCCCTTTTGGGAGTTTCGCAGATATATGTTTTG
This sequence comes from Ignisphaera sp., assembly GCA_038831005.1. NCBI lineage: Archaea > Thermoproteati > Thermoproteota > Thermoprotei > Desulfurococcales > Desulfurococcaceae > Ignisphaera > Ignisphaera sp. Next base: position 49,116 of record JAWBKZ010000008.1, on the reverse strand, counting down.
ATGCATCTCTAGCTGCGCAGACATATGCTTTCTACTCCCTTTTGGGAGTTTCTGAATTGATTGAGAAGACGGTGAAGAAAATAGTCTTTGAGATCTGCTTTCTACTCCCTTTTGGGAGTTTCTGGATGAGGGATGATTGCTAGGAAACTTGAAGCTGAATTAGCTAGCTTTCTACTCCCTTTTGGGAGTTTCCGTTACTATAATACTGAGGCTTATAGGAAGTTGAACAACATTGTTGCCTTTCTACTCCCTTTTGGGAGTTTCAAAAGTATAATTGTGCTTACAGTAGATATCAGATTTCTAACTGCTTCCTTTCTACTCCCTTTTGGGAGTTTCCTAAATCTATTTCACTTGTACCAACACTGGTTATTATATTGCTTTCTACTCCCTTTTGGGAGTTTCATTGGGTCTCTGGAGATGACGGGGTAGGGATATTTGTACATTACGTACTTTCTACTCCCTTTTGGGAGTTTCTTCTTTATTGATTTCAGATGCTAAATATAATGCTACAGATTCCTTTCTACTCCCTTTTGGGAGTTTCTACATAAAGCTTGTTTTTAGTAGCTTCTACATCTACAAGACTTTCTACTCCCTTTTGGGAGTTTCTTCAGGAACTATGAGAGGCAGATAAAGTATCTAGATAAATACTTTCTACTCCCTTTTGGGAGTTTCGACAGGATTACATGAGGAAACATGTAAACTAAAGACAAAGATATCTTTCTACTCCCTTTTGGGAGTTTCGAGAAGAAAGCACTATATCACAGAATTAGGAGGCTTTTGCGGTCATCTTTCTACTCCCTTTTGGGAGTTTCTGGTCGGTTTACCGTGTTCTACCACCTGATGAAATATACAGAATACTTTCTACTCCCTTTTGGGAGTTTCCAATCTCTTGCTCTATGTTATCACTCGAAACTCACTAAATCCTTTCTACTCCCTTTTGGGAGTTTCTGCATATGCAGTATTAGTTTTAGATCCTGTTCTGTGATATAGTCCTTTCTACTCCCTTTTGGGAGTTTCTTTTACTTTTGGTTAGATAAACTATACAATAAATTATACAAACCACTTTCTACTCCCTTTTGGGAGTTTCTAGCCCCTGTAAAAGAGGTGAAATGTGAAGATGTTTTCCAGACATGACTTTCTACTCCCTTTTGGGAGTTTCCTTAAAGGATGTTGAAGAACTGGAGGAAAAGAGGGTGGAATTAATACCTTTCTACTCCCTTTTGGGAGTTTCTATGTGTGGAGAGCTGCGGTGTAGTGGTCTACATGCCTCTCCCGCTTTCTACTCCCTTTTGGGAGTTTCCGAATTACCAACAGACACACCATTCGACAAATATCATATTGTATTAACTTTCTACTCCCTTTTGGGAGTTTCTCTATTCTTGGGGAGGTGAAGACGGGGGGCTGTAGGCTCTATGCCTTTCTACTCCCTTTTGGGAGTTTCGAATTCTCAACAGAACCTGATTACAAACGCAATTACTATAGATATCTATCTTTCTACTCCCTTTTGGGAGTTTCCTGCGCAACCACATGAGGTGCTGCTAACAACAGTATTAGTATAACTACTTTCTACTCCCTTTTGGGAGTTTCTTAGCTAAATTGCCGATGGATCTAACAACAGCAACTGGACCTGCCTTTCTACTCCCTTTTGGGAGTTTCTTGTGTTTACATTTATATATTTGTGTTTTTTAGGGTTTATAAATATTTTTATGAATTTAATCAGAAGATTCATAGCTATATTGATGATTTATATAATGGTTGTTCTAATGAGTAAGAGTTGAGCTGATGTAGATGTTCTGATGATGTGATGAAAAGAATTGAATTTATATGTTCTAATGAGTAAGTATTGAAAGTATTACCTGCATAGAGTTGAGTATATGTTTTGGTTAATGGTTTATTGTTTGTGTTGTTTATTTTGGTTAATGGTTTATTGTTGGTTGAGAAGAGCTATAGTGTTAGGTGGTGATTAGACTATATTGTGTTTGAGGGGTTGGGTGTAGTTGAAAGTTTAGGTTTTGTTGGTTTCTTTAGGATTCTTAGAGTTCTTGTTATAGTTAGATATGTGTTAGCATTGTGTTTATTAGATATCGGTTTCTTTATAGCTTCTATGTTATTGATTTATCTACATCAATGTTTATTGATAGCTAATTGTAGTTTTGATGTTTGAGAAAATCTTTATGCATGATATTGAGTAGTAAGAAGTTAGCTATCTATAGCAATATATAGCTGTGATTCTCTACATAGATAGTGGCTATAAAGCTATATCTAATTCATGGCTATGGTTGATATAGAATCTATTAACTATGTATATGTTAAGTATGGACTATAAATTGTCTTCGAGAATAAAGTTGCTGAAAAACAGTATCAAGCTTCATAAAAAGTTGAAGCAATTGTGTAGAGTTATAGCTATTAAGTGTATTGATGCTAGTGAACGCTTTCGTAAAGCTATTTGATGTAAATTGAAGCTATATCTCAATATTTATCAAAATCTTAGCCATGATATATAGAGATCTATTCTTGTGAGTGACTCGAGGTATATCTTATTGCTATACGTTCTTTAGAAGCTGTAAGATGTATACTAGATTTATTGATGTATGGATGGTATTTGTTAACCTATTTTTGATCAAGAATATAGCCTCTCTTCAACAGTAATGCTATTTACTTGTCTTAAGAAGTATCGGAGAAGGGTAATAAGTAGTATCAACATTATATACATAGTAAACAATATTGTTTAGTTTAACTAGAGGTACTCAATGATGTATAATATGGTGACTGTTTTGCTGTACTGGTTCTTATTTTATAGTATTATTGTATCGGTATATGATGTTTTGAGAGATATTATTCTATAATGAGAGAGTGTTTATAGATGTTGTATCATCATAAAGATATTATTCTTCGACTTTTTAGAGCATTCAAGCTTTATAAGATAAGAATGATGCGAGATCTACATTATTGTTTATCATGTATTTGTTTAAACTCTATATTTATCTTCATATTCTGTAGAATCTTCTCTATCGGGGTATAGCTTGTTAGAGCTTTTAGTTGTGCTAAAGCGTAGTAGGCATATGATATCCTCCTCATATCCTCTCTATATATGAATCTAATGCTCTTTATAGGCTTTGGGGATACTAGAATAGCTTTCACATTGAGGTGTTTAAAGAGATCTGTATATGCATGTCTATCTGCTGTAACCGCTATTGCATCTCTTGCTAAAGCCATACCTACTTCACATGGCTGTTGAGATGCATTACTATCTAGTGGTATACCTATGGTTTTCACTTCATCTAGAACTAGAAGCGCTATTTCTGATCTAAGTTTTTCATAGTTCTCTCTATAGTGAGTTCTATGCTTAAGAAGCTCTACATAAGCACATAGAGGTACTTTAATCCTTTCTACACGATGTTCATAGAGTTGGGTATGAAGTGATGCGTAGAGAACGTTTGTATCAACCAGAATACTATCGCTACCACCTATAGTTCTTAGAGCATCTATAAATAGAAGATCTTTATTATCGCTACATCCATAGCTACACTCTTCTACAGCTAGAGTTAGTATTGATGAGAATTTGAAGAGTAGATCGAGAGCATTAAGTCTATCACTATCTATAGAGCCACTTTCTCTTAGCTTTATAAACCCTTTGCCAAGTCCATCAACAATCTCTACAACATCTTTGGTACTACAGTAGTCTCTAGCTTCAGCTGAAAGCTTCTCACTACCGTCAACATGTATAGACACTCTAATTTTTGAACACATGACATCAACTGGATACAGCATAGTACTGTATGCGTAATGTAGATTCATTTTGTATTGTTCATAAGATGTCCTTTTTCTGAGTATCGATAGCTGTTTACCTATCTCGCTAAGTAGTTCAGATACTTTATTGCCTAAGTTACTCAGTATATTCGGTACATATTGTTTATTCGACTGCTTAACTAGATTTTTAACAGATTCTGCATCTGGATGTAGAATTACTAGAGGTTCTAGAGGCTTAGGAGTAAAAGGATAGAAGAGACTACTCCACGGACCCCAGAAAAATGGTGTATAGACAAGAACAGTATTCTCTCTAATTCTAGATACAGCTAATACAGTTGCAGAAACCTCAATTCTAGACCCTGTATAGACAGCTACAATAGCTACATCTTTAGACGAAACATTACTTAATTTTTCATATATCTTATTAACAAGATTATCAAAACTGTCAAGGTTATTAGGTAGAGGAAAATCAGGATATATATGTAGATCAATACCGTTAGGAATATAACTTCTAACTAAATCAATAATTCTCTTAGCTTCATCAACACGACCTTCAGATGTAAATATAGCGATACTGTTACAATCAAAAACATCCAGAATCCTAAAAACAGAAGTTAGGAAAGCTTCAATAGGCTCACTATAAAAAGTAATAAATACGCATTTAGAGGACACACAAACTCACCAAAAAATACAGCAAATAAAACAGCTATAAAGCATCTAGTTGAGTATCTGTAGTAAGCTGTATACTACATCTATGGAGTAGAATCAATAAACTTATTCAATAAAACATAGGATTGGGATAGAGTTTGATATAAGGTGTATAGAGTTTATGTTGCCTAGAATAGGTAGAGAATTTTCTTTGATGTGATATGTTTTGCTGATTATGTTATGTTCCTATGGTTAGATTTTTTCTTGAGAGTTGTTTAAGTAGCTGAAGTACTGAGAATACTGTTATTAGGCTTGATCTTGATTTTTCGTCTATTCGTTTGTTGCGTATTTCTATTCTTATTTCACCGAATAACCCTTTTGCATATATCTCATGTATATTTTCATTTGTGTTTGGATCTGCTATTATTTTGACTATTGGTGTTTTGTTTGTTGCTAGAGCTATTGTGGCAGCTATGTTTATATTTAATGGAAATCTTTTTACAGCTTCAGTAGCATCTCCTTCAAAAATAGTTAGAGGCTTATCTATATTATCTAGTCCTAGAGCTTTAGGATTCTTTCTAGTTGTTAATACAAGTTCATTTATGTCTAGAAGAGATGCTGCTTTCAGTATATCTATTCCTCCTATAGCTCCACTAGGTATATAGATTCTAGCTCCAGTATTTTCAGCTATCTGGATAGTTTTTTGGAGAAGATCTCTATTGAGGAAAGCTCCTGAACTCAAAACCACTATACTCTTACCTCTAGCAACTATATCCACAATATATCTCTCTACAGCTTCAGGTGAAGCCGCCTCTATCACCAGATCTATTGATTGTTCAAGCATCTCTTCTATAGAACTAGTTACCCTAGGTCTAAATCTCTTAAGCTTCTTCACCAGCTCTAGAGCTTTATTGATATCTCTATCGAAAACAGCTACTAGATCTACTTCATCAAAATCTTCATCAATTACTCTAGCTATACTAGACCCTATTGCTCCACAACCAATCAATCCTACTCTTATCACAAAATCACCTCAACAACATCCATACTCATCTTTAGCGGTGGTGCTTCTAGAGTCAATTTACTAAGCGAAACTATATCTACATCAAGTTTAGCATACTCAACAATACTATCTTCATCTATACCTCCAGAAACCTCTATCAAAACCTTGTCCCTTAGTCCATGGAGACGCAGAAGCTCAATAGCTTTTGCAACTTCTTCAACACTCATATTATCTAGCATAACTATATCAGCTCCAGCTTTAGCAGCTTCTAGAGCTTCTTCAGCAGATCTAACCTCTACCTCTATCTTCTTGAAATATCCTAAAGTCTTTCTAGCTAATTCTACAGCTTTTCTAACATCACCAACTATCGCTAAATGATTATCTTTTATCAAAACCGTATCGAAAAGACCTAGACGATGAGTAGAACCACCACCAACAGATACAGCATATTTCTCAAAAAACGCTAGCCCTGGATGAGTCTTTCGAGTTGCTGCAATAATCAACCTACTGTTTATCTCTCTAACTCTCTCAACAATACTCTTAGTATATGTAGCTATTCCGCTGAGAATCATTAAGAAGTTCAGAATAGTACGCTCTATAGACAGTATCTTTCTTGCTTCTCCCATCAGCTCTAGAACAATATCACCAGTATCTATATACCCTCCATCCTCTACATATCTAATCACATCTATACCGAAATACTTTAGAAAAGGAGCAACAAAATTATTACCAGCAACAATACCTCTATCTTCAGCTACAACTATAGCTCTAGCTCTACAGTTCTTCGGTATCATAGCCTCTGTAGTTACATCTATGAAAAACAGATCGTCTTTAAGGAACTGAAGAAGTCTATCTATAGCTATCTCTTCCAAGGTGCATCAACCCCAAGAACATTAAAAGTATTCTCAATAGCTTTTCTAACTCTTATAGCTATAGCTCTATCCACTAATACCCTATAGACTCTTTCTCTTAAACTTTTTAACACTTTATCAAGAGTTATTTTCTTCATATCTTCACAAATAGCTTCAGTAGAAGCAGGTATAAAGATCTTATCAGGATTCTCTTTAACCATTCTATAAATAATACCTATCTCTGTACCTACAATAAACACTCTCTCTCCAGATGTCTTTACATACTTCACCATCTGGCTAGTAGATCCAACAAATTGTGCTAAATCTCTAACACTCTTAGGACACTCTGGATGAGCTATAAAACAAGCTTTTCCATATATCTTAATGAGTTTCTGTATATTATTTGCATTAAACTTAATATGTATGGGGCAATATCCATCTCTAGGCACAGGTATAACAACTTTACCAGTTCTTTCAGCTATATACTGAGCTAGATGAGCATCAGGTCCAAAGATAACTACATCAGATGATAGTGATCTAACTAGCTCAACAACATTAGCGCTAGTAACAACATAATCTGCTTCTGCTTTAACTATAGCAGGACTATTAACATAGACTATAGCTGGAGCTTCTGGATAAAGCTTCTTGAACTTTCTAAGTTCTTCAATAGTTATCATTTGAGCCATAGGGCATTGGGCTTCTGGATTAGGGTGAAGGACAATAGAATCCTCATTCAGTATAGCTGCTTGTTCAGCCATAAAGTCTACACCTGCAAATACTATGACTCTTGCTCTACTCTCTAGAGCTTTCACAGAAAGTTCGAGGCTATCTCCAACAAAATCTGCTACATCTTGAACTTCAGGAGACTGATAGTTATGTGCCAAGATGACTGCTCCAGTCTCTTTCTTTAGCTTAAATACCTCATTCACTATGTCCAAGGTTTTCACACCAATAAACGTTTGATTACAAATTTACTAAAGAACAACAGTTAAAAATATTCATCACTCTACAGCCGAAGAGGTAATAGACATTATCTAAAACGAAATACATTCAGAACGCTTGGAATCGAGATAAACTAGAATATGGAGACATATTGGGTATGATGTAGCTAGCTAAAGGTATGTAGCCTTAATGTTCCTTGTTCTCCATATAGAGATAAATTCAAATTCAGTAAATATCTCATGTATCTTTCTATGGCTGTTTCTATAGATGTATCGATAAACCGGGTTATCATATAAAGGTAGTCAATTATCTGGAAAAAAGTTTGAATAAACATGTATATAGTTAATGAACTATGTATTAGATCTTAATCAATATACTACAGCTTGATACCATATTGTTCCATATGTGGGTGACAATATTATCTGTCTATATTCTTGTTTAGCTACTATGGTAAGCGATCTTGTTTTTCTACCCATACCATCTAGAGACCATGCAATAATGTTTCTGTTTGTTTTAATCGATATTGTTGCCTCAATACCTTCAACAATTGTTGGACCTCTTCCCCAGTTACCGAAGTTCGATATCTTTTTTCCATAGAGATTGCTTAAGTCATCTTTCGTTAGATTTAATGATGTTCTAAATAAGAGTTGCCTGTTATCGAAGTTATAGATAGGCATATTGTTGTTAAAGGCTGCACCTATAGTTATTATGAGTATTTTTCTGGCATCTCTAAAGCTTGTTCCCTCTAGCACATGTAGAGCTATTGTTGCCCAACCATCTAGTAAAGTATCTTTAACTTCTATAACTATATCTCCTAGATCGAACTTCTTACCGCTTATGAAGCCCGTCAAAACTATACTTCTAGGTGTATTAACAATAAAGACGCATCTTCCAGCATCTCTACAATCCCATATAAGTTCACCTGTATCAGACTTTATGATGCTTCCCTCAGGTGGTTTTACATCTCTTGGTGAAAGAGCGTCAACAGGTTTTGTTGTATTGGCTACAACTAGTCTAGCTCTATGGATTAGAGGCACATAGTATGGTATATTTAGATGAACACCGTTGGGCATATTCCATGCACTAGCTCTTTGTGTAGCTACAAGCTGTATCTCTGTCTCTCTATCCATCTCTATAGCTACAAAATGTTTAGCTGGAGATACATCACCTCTTACGAAAAGCATAAATGCTGTGATCATCATAGCCCATCTAGCTGGATCTTGATCAAAGTCTAGTGTACCTCTCATCATCATAGAGTTCCAGCTTGCCATAGCTATATGTCCTGAGGTATAAGGTCCATAGCTATAAGGCATTAAGGCATCCCAGTCTTGAAGAGCTCCATAAGCTGATAGAAATACAAAACCTTCAGCTCTATACATATTTGGTGCAGGATGATTATATTCACTTATTGTGAAAGGCTTACCATAGACACTTCTGAAAGCTAGTTGAGATAAGGTATTAGACTCTGGAAAGTTCACCATAGCGTCGTTCTGTACATACCAATTGTTTCCAGAACCAACAGGATATCTCCAGTAGTGATGTGCATCAACAATATCTAGTTGAGCCATTATGTTCGGCATTCCTCCCCAAGCAGATTGTGTTCCAGCTATAAGGGCTTTAACACCTAGCTCGTTCTTCAAGAAATTGTACATATCCATAAAATACTCGTAGTCAAGTCTCCACAGAAATTCAGCCCAATCTTCTCGAGCTCTTCGTGAAGGTCTCTTCAGTATCAGGTCCTTGAGATCAAATACATCGACAGTTCTACTCTCTAGATTTTCTCCAGGTAGAATACTGTCTGATCCCCAGGCCTTCACCAAGTTCTCTGTAGTACCGTATTTCTCTATGAGGAACTGATTCCATTTCTCTCTTAAAGCATCTCTAAAAACCTTTGGAAGTCTATCTACAGCTCCATCAAGCCATCCAAAAGTAGCTCCATATTCATTAAGAATCTCTATCATAGCTACTGCAGGATCTTCTGCATATGATAACCCTGTATAGGGATTCACATGAGTTAGAAGAGCTCTAGCAAAGTCTTTCACAAGTTTTCTAGCCGGTTCATAGAAGAATGGCAGTATATGCTGATCTTTAACAGCCATAGTGTTTACCTCACTTGGAAGACCGTCAGCTGATGAGAATTGTCTATAGCACATCAAGTTTATGTTTATGTAGATCCCATTCTTCTTTAGTTGAGCAACGAAATAGTCCATTCTATCTAAATTCGTTGGATTCAGTCTAGTTGTACCTGGAGGAGAAAATATATTGTTGTAGGGCTCCCAGTTAGCGTCAAGAGCATGAAACCTAACAAGATTTACACCAAATTTAGCTAATCTAGCAGCTATAAGTTCTGCCTCCTCTTTCGTCGGAAAAGCTCCTGGACCCACTACACTAACGCCTAGGAACTTTATCCTATGGTTACCGACATAGAGATGTCCATCGCTACCCACATACACATGACCATACTTACCAGCAGGTTTATGGAGATAATCAGCAAGACTTATATCTGTCTGTATAGAATCATCCCAAGGGAGATAGAAGTAGAAGAGTCTACTACCTTCTGGTACAACTGTTTGCTGGGGCAATGCTGTAGCTGTAATTGTTCTCGTGGTTATGACTGTTTGTGTATATGTTGTAGGCATAGTGATAGTATGTGTAGCTGTAGTTTCTACAGCTTCTCTCAATGTAGATATTAAGGTAGATGTTAGAATTGATGTAGTTGTTTCAGTAACTATAGAGCCTATAGTGATTGTTTTAGTCGATGTTACTGGTGATGTTAATGTATACGTATGTGTATATGTTTGTGTAACTGGAGCTCTAGAGCCTCCAGCTATATAACCAATGATTCCAGCTACACTAGCTATAACAACCATAGACGTGATGATCGGTATAGAGATTCGAGATAATTTGCTACTCAATACACAACACCCAGCTTAGACACACTACCGAGAATACATAGATACAGGTACACAATATAAAAGTCTTTAAAAGTCTTGGTTCAATCCATCAGATCTAGTTAGAGTCTGTATGCTGTATCCTATGCTGTACATCATCTTAATTCTTCATTGATAATGATACCCATCATCTCTACTTTCTAGCGAAGGTCTTGATACCGCTATTCCTTAACTCTATTGGTTTCGGTAATATGAATAAAGGGAGCTCCTGGATACAGTTTTTACCTGTTCTTAGAGCTTCTTCAGCTTTAGCAAGTTCTATACCTAGGTATATTGCGTGTGAGAGAGATGAAACAAGTTCTCTAGATAGTATCTCGTCTCGTATTGCTTTCGCTGTTTTACCTCTTATCAATATCTTTCCCTTTCTGCCTATGTAGAGAGCCTCTATAAAGCCTTCATCATGATTCACATCTATCTTAAAGATACCTAAAGGATCTAGAGCATATTCTGTATCTTTTTCGGTAGCTGTAACGATTTCTGCATCACTATCTAGAGGTACCTTAACTCTCTTCTTGTCTTTAAGAATGAGAAGAGATATACCTAGATTCTTCGGCATAGTTTTCATGGTTTTCGCTAGAGCTGCCATTTGTGTAGCTATCTTTGTTTCTCTTGTAGATCCATAGGTTTTGGTGCTACATTCAGAAGTCAAAACAATACTTACACCTATCTCTTGTGCAAGTAGCACAAGAAGTGCATTAACACCTACACTATCTATATCAACTAGTTCTGTAACATTGCCTATACCCATGAACATAGGGATCTCGGGATGTAGCATCTTGAAGCTATGGTAAGCAATCATTGAATTGAATGTAGAGCCAGGAGGATCAAGTACAGCATCAGCCAGAATCTTTTCTACACCTAAGCTCTTTACATAATCTATTGTCTTAATCAATAGCTCAATTCTTTGGCTAGAGCTAAAGGGTATAGATCCTGTTGAAGGATCTCGAGGAATAACAGCTACAGCTACATCTTTAACATAGTCTACAACTCTATCGATATTAGTTAAGTCTATGTTTATAACCATATCGCATCCAGCTTCAACACCTCTAGATATCTCGCTAGGAATCGGTGTATCGATAGCTATAGCTACATCAAACTCTCTCTTCAAGAATCTAACAATCCTATATACATCATCAGGATGAGGCTCTAGAGCCTCGAAACCGAGACTCACAATATCTGCTCCACTCTCAATTAGATACACTACCCTCTTGTAGAGCAATGACTCATCGACTCTATGAGCAGACGCTACTTCTGATGCAACTCTTATCGGGGGAGGTACCAGAGGTATATGCAGATTTCCTACAGAGAAACCGTTTAAACGTGCTTTCTCTTCTACCTCAATCAACAACCTCTTGTTCCTATCGATAAAAAGTTTCTGAAGAATATCATCAGCAGGGCTATCTTCAGATAAGGTACTCAGATCCTCAAGCTTAAGTAGCTCGGTAAGATCGTAAGCTATTGTGCATCCCTTGAAGGTCTTTATACCTATGGCTTCTTCAACAACTCTACCAGAACCTCTCGCTAGACCAGGGACAAGGATATAGTCGTAATCTCCCTTCTTGATACCTCTACTCAACAAGAGTTTAGCTATATAGTCTGTAGACAGAAATGCAGCTACATCAACAGGTGCCACAAGTATCTCTACATAGTGTCTAGTGTTGCTGAGAGCAACAGCTTCTCTAACAATAGGTTCAGCCAATCTACTTGTAACGATAAGTATTCTAGCCATATAATGTAGCCACCCTATAGCTATAGAGAATGTTGCTACGTATTCAAATCTTTATCACAATTCTCGATATACAGTAAATCCTATATCTGGCTCCAGCAAGAGATCTGCAAAGGTGATGAAATTTCAGTGGAAACTCGCCTAGGTATTGAAGAGGTTTGGAGAATACATAGACTAAACTTCTTGAAGTGTGCCAGACTTGAGAAACCTATGTTCACGCCATGCAGAATCAATCTTTCTCAACCCATTCTAAACATCTATAGAGAAAAGATCATCGAGATAATCAATAAATATCCTCTAGCTTTCCCTGACTACGATCCAGAAGAGCTGAGGTTTGATGAAGAATCCAGAGACATCTATGAAGATAGATATACTGTAGATGTTTATGGAACGATCTGGAGATTCAGGATAAAGGGGTTTGTCGGTATACCTCATCGCTATCCTCTAGAGGATCTAGATAGAGTTCGAGAATGGTCTCTACCTGATCCAGAAACAGGCTATCCTATAGGTTTTGCTGATCCTAGACCTCTAATCCCATGGGAAGAACTGTTCAACTATTTCGATAAACTGAAAGAACGCGGTCGACTCATAGTCTTCAACCTACATCATTTCTTGTTCCAGAAGCTTATGGATCTAGTTCCTCTAAACAAGCTTATTCCAGCTCTATACAGACGTGACGAGGGGTTGCTTATAGCTTTAAACAAGATTGCGGAATACAAGCTTGGTCTACTTAAAGTGGTTAAGAGATATAGAGGAATTGATGTTGTTGTATTTCTAGAGGATCTAGGTGCACAAGATTCTCCTCTGATAAAGCCGCATCATCTCAGAGAATACTTTCTACCATACTATAGAAGATTTTTCAATGAGGTGAAGAGTATGAATGCTGTTATATACTTCCATAGCGATGGCAACATAGTTCCTCTAGCTAATGTATTTCTAGAAATGGATGTAGATGTGCTGAATATACAGGATAGCGCTAACGGTATAGACAATATCGCTTCCCTATTCAGAGGCAAAGTATGTATAGATCTCAATATCGATAAAGAGCATCTGATTCTCAACAAATCTAGAGAAGAGATCTTGAACTACATCAGAAACGCTGTAGAGAAGCTAGAGACAGAATCAAGTGGATTGATGATCAATATAGAGGTTTATCCACCAGCTCCTCTAGAGATTATAGCTTATCTAGCAGAAGCTTGCTATAGGTGCTGTATAGAAAGAAAGTAGATAATATAGCCAGATCTATCTATTCCCACATATTTAATAAATTGAATAGATATACACAAGAAGATATATCTTGTTTAAACTCACCACAGCTTTGGTGACCATCTATAGAACACAACAATGACAGCTATACACATGTTTTTCATATAGTTTACTTCGACTATGATTCTTCAGCCTATATACACTTCTACAACTGCAACTTTAGATGTCTAGGGTGTATAAGAAGGCTATCTATATGGGATTGCCATCTACCTAGTGAAACCATTTCGAGTCTAAGGTTTAGTGGATTTCTATCCTATAGAGGTTTAGAGACTCTAGCAAAAGAACTAATCTCTGTATACGGTATGAAGAGAGTTGTTCTAGGAGGTGGTGAACCAAGTATAGATCCAGCTATAGCTATGATTACCAGAATGCTTAAGGATCTTGGACTAGAGATCAAGATGCTTACAAATTCCTATAGTCTGAGTAGAGATCTAGTTGAAGAACTTAGAGATCCTCGTGTCACAGTTATAGCTAGTGTAAAGAGTATAGATCCAAAGAAACACAGAGAATATACAGGTTTTCCTCTAGAACCAGTTCTCACCAATATAACCAATATGTATGAATCAGGTATAAACATAGCTATAGAGACGATCCTGATACCTGGTTTCAATGATGTTGAAGAGATACGTAGATTAGCTAAATTCATAGCGTCATTAGACAGAGATATACTGCTAATAATAGACTCCTTCATACCTGTTCCAGGAGCTCTATGGAGAAAACCTACATTAGATGAACTAGATAGAGTAGAACAAGAAGCCTCAAAATATCTAGAGAATGTGTATGTAAGAGGTAGAACTATATCGAGTGGCTTGAGGGGAGAAATCTACCTCATCTACCCTAGACCTCTAGATAGAAACAGTACGCAAAACTTATATACGGGCTGAACATATGGCTAGACTAGCCATATGTGTGGTAAGCCATGGATATGAAGTATCTAGGACTCATAATTATTATAGCAATAGTTATGCTTATAGGAGGCTACTACATTGGTCAGACTACAGCACCTACAACCATCACCACAATTACTGCTACTGTTACGTATACACATGTGGTTGAGAAAACAATTACACCATCACCTATATATGCAACTCTAACAGTTATTGAAACTCTAACAGTTGTTCAAGAAACTCCTATATCTATAGTTGATGCTTTAGGTAGAAGTATTGTTTTCGAGAAAACTCCAGAGAGAGTTGTTTCATTAGCTCCATCTATAACAGAGATACTGTTTGCTCTAGGTCTTGGAAATAGAGTTGTTGGTGTGACTAGCTACTGTAACTATCCACCAGAAGTATTGAGACTTGTAGAAGAAGGTAAGATAGCTGTTATAGGTGGTTACTGGACACCCGATGTAGAGAAGATACTTGCTCTCAAACCTGATCTAGTTATAGGATCTTCGGGTACAAGACCACATATACAGCTTAGAGAAAGAGTTGAAGAAGTAGGAATAAAGATTGTGTACATAAAAGGATCTGGAGCAACCAATATCTATGAAATATATGAAGATATAGCTACAATAGCGAAGATATTTGGGGTAGAAGATACAGCTAGAAAAATCATACAGGATATAGATAACGAAATAAGGTACGTTACTCAAAAACTAGGTGAAGCTAATGTAGCGAAACTAAAGGTTCTTCAACTTGCAGGTCCACCTAGCTGGGGACTCTATAGCGCTGGTGGAGATACATTCATTGGATGGGTTATATCAACTGCAGGAGGAATCAATATAGCGCAGAGGTTTACTGGATGGCCTCAACTTGATTATGAGTTCGTGATTGCAGAAAATCCTGATGTGATTATAGTAAGCGCTATGGGTGCAAACTATACAGCAATAATAGAAGAGATTAGAGGAACACCTCTAGCCGATACTAAAGCGTTTAAAGAGGGTAGGGTATATCTATTGGATAAAGAGGCTAACGATATATTGGTTAGACCTGGTCCTAGAGTAGGTAAAGCTGTTGTACTTGTCGCTAAGATACTCTATCCAGAGATATTTGGTGAACCAGATACACCTATAGTCTATAGGATGCATAAGTAAGTGGATAGATTATGGCTCTAGAGATACATGTACAGAATGTTAAGAGATTTATTTTTTCACTCATATTCTCTATACTAATTCTATGTCTTATATACATAGTTTCAATATCTATAGGTTCTTCTATGTTGCCGATCAGAGATGTATTTCTATGTCTTTTTGGGATAGAGTGTAGAGATATTTCTGAATCAATACTTCGCTACAGATGGGCAAGATCATCTACAGCACTACTTACTGGAGCTATTCTCGCTCTTTCAGGAACATTGATACAGTCTATAGCTAGAAATCCTCTAGCTGAACCCTATATCCTTGGGCTATCTTCAACAGCTCTAACAGCTCTAGCAATAGCTATCCTGATATGGCCTACAGTAATAGCCTATAGGTACTATATGATGGTTATAGCTTTTGTTGGGGCTATAGCTGGATACCTTCTAACTACAGCTCTAAGTGTTTTAGCTGGTTCAACAGGATACTCACTCATACTCTCGGGCATAGCTATTACATCTATATTCTCAGGCTTATCTCATGTTCTTCTCTATATAGTTCAAAGCAAACTAAAATCACCTTATCATCTTCTGCTCATGGGCTCTACCTCTACAGCTCTTATTCAAGACGTCTTAATACTCACCTCTACTCTACTGTGTTGCACATTCTTTATATACATCTTCGGACTACCGAAGAAACTTAATGCATATGTTTTTGGAGATAGCTTTGTTAAACAACTTGGCTATAACCCAAAACTTTTATCAATTATATCAGCTCTACTAGCAAGCTTATTGACAGGTACAACAGTTGCTGTTGTAGGTATAGTTGGGTTTATAGGACTTGCAGCACCCCATATAGCTCGACTGATAGCTGGTTCTTCAGATCATAGAGTAACTCTAGCGTTATCAATATTCATAGGCGCTTCACTAGCAACATCAGCAGATATTTTGGCTAAGATACTTGCAGTAACAACAAGACAAGGAGAATTCCCGTTAGGGGTAGTAACAAGCATAATTGGTGCACCTTTTCTTGCATATCTAATCATTAAGAGTGGTAAGAGATGAAGATAGAGGTAGAGAACGTCTCATTCAACTATAACTCTACATCAGTACTAAAAGACGTTACACTAAAGATTGAAGCAGGAAAAATGACTTGTATCATAGGTCCTAATGGTGCTGGAAAAACCACGTTCCTGAAGATCTTGGCATCTATCTTGATGCCAACAAGAGGTGTGGTTTATATCGATGGAAAAGACTCTAGACTTTACAGCCCTAGGGATATAGCTAAGATTATCGCATATTCAGAACCATATATATCTAGAAGTCTACCTATGACTGTACTAGATTTTCTTTCAACAGCTAGATACCCCTACCACAACACTCTTCAATATTTTGAATCATCTGAAGACCTGAAGATTATTGAGGAAATAGCTAGAGAACTTGATATAGTTCATCTCCTTGGGAGAAAACTTGACCAGATAAGTAGTGGAGAACTACAGAGAGTGTTAATAGCACATGCATTAGCAAAGAAGCCCAAGATACTGTTGCTCGATGAACCTTCAGCATTTCTAGACATAAGATATAGATTCGAGATACTCAATTACGTAAAGAGGTATACTGTTAGAGAAGGTATAGCAACTGTTGTAGCTATCCATGATCTCCATCTAGCTTCAGTATATTGCGATACTGTTGTCCTTTTAGATAGAGGTAGAATTGTGGCTTGCGGATCACCACATGAAGTGTTTATGGATAAGGTTGTTGAAGAAGTATATGGTGTAGAGATCGAGGTTATAAAGATAGGGGATAACACCGTAATCGTTGTTCCGAAACCTAAATCAAATTAAGGTGACCTGGATCCAGTTTTTGAGGTGATTCGGTATGGTTAAAGGGTTTGAGGTAATATATGGGGATATCCCTCTAGATAAGATTAGATATGGGAAAACTCTAGCTCTCTATGCAATAGGATCAACTATGACTTCAACTATACCCAATATATCTATAGCTGGAGCTATGCCTATAGCAACACTATTTACACCAGCACTTGATGTAGAGTATGTTCACTACGGAAAACCTGTGACACTAGACATAATACCAACAACACCTACAGGTATACCAACACCAGCAATAATAACGAGAGTATCTCTCCAACTATCTAGAACACCTTTCATAATTGTAAACACAGGATCCTACATAACCCCAAAAATGCCTGTAATAGATCTTCCAAGCAGATGTGTAGGTGGAAGAATAGATGTAGAAGATGCGTTGCCTCGAGGAACATCGAAAAAACTATTCGAAGAAGCTAGATCTGTAGGCTATATGCTTGGTTCTGCAACAGATGTTGTACTAGTTGGTGAAAGCATACCTAGTGGAACTACAACAGCTATGGCCATTCTACAGGGACTTGGCTATAATGCCTATAACCTGGTCAGTAGCTCGATGAAGAATAATCCCGTAGACCTAAAGAGATTAGTCGCTAATAAAGCTATTGAAAGACTCAAGAGCTCTAGAGATCCATTTACTGTAAACGATGTTGCTGGAGATCCTCTCCACATATCTGTAGCAGGTCTAGCTCTAGGTGCGCTTGAAGCAGAGAGCTTTGTAATTCTTGCAGGTGGAACCCAGATGCTGGCAGCAATAGCCCTTATGAAGGCTGTGTCTCCAGAGTTTAGACAAGATAGAATGATTCTAGCAACAACTAGATGGATCGTTATGGATAAAGGTAGAGAGATAACGAGTTTCATAAAGTCGGTTGCACCACAGATGTCTATTGTGTATAGCTATCTAGATTTTAGTGATGCATCTTTCGATGGGCTTAGAGCTTATGAAGAAGGATTCGTTAAAGAAGGTGTAGGTGCTGGAGGAACAGCATTTCTAGCTATTCTCAAAGGCATAGAGGTGACTGATCTAGTGAAAGCTATATATATAGAGTACGAGAGATTGGTAAGACAAGGTGGTTGAGATATAGTAAAAACTCTAACTAGAGATAAAGATACTTTTGTAATAGATCTTGAGCAAGAATATATAGCTATATCTACAGCTGGATGCCCAAAGATATACTCAGAGATAAGGTATATAGTTTTCAGAAGAGTGCCAAAAGACTTTGGCTATGTTGATCTAGATAGCTACTGTCGAGACATAGCCTCAAGTATAGGTATAGACTACTCAAAATCCTCTATATTCCTTACAGCTGTAGATGTATCTTCATGTAGCCACGGATTCTCTATACACAAGAACATAAAGGCTGAAGCATTTGTAACCCTAGGCATAGATACACCATCTTGTATAGGTACCGAAGGTCCCCAAAGCTCTAGAAGAATCAGTACAATAAATGTAGCTGTAGTTGTAGATAAACCGCTTAATAATGTTGGTCTTCTAGATCTATTTAGAACAGTATCAGAGGTAAAGGGTATGGTTATGGGTTTAGGAGGACCTATGTGTATCTCTAGCCCATCTATAGGTACAGCATCTGATGCAACTCTAGTTGCTGCACCAGCTGGTGATGAGAGATTTGCAGGAATATCTACAGATGTCGGTATAGCTTCGTCTATGGCTGTTATATGTGCTTTAGCTAGACACATAAGAAACATATCTAGAGAAGAATATATTGCTAAGACTCTAGGTTTTGATAGAATTGATAATATCATTGGCATAGCTAAAGAAGTTTACACAAAAGCGAGAATACCCCACATAGATGATAGCGATATAGAGAAAGAAGTAAGAGAGGAAATGAGTAGAGTTCTTAGAGATCCCAATATACCGCTATTCATAAAAGGTATGAGGTTGCTGGAAGCAGCACTCTCCATAAACATTTTACCTGGTATCAGTATACATGAGTATAAATCAGATTCACCAGGAATCATAGTTGATGAACTTGTTGGTAAAGCTCTAGCAGAATATATAAACGGGTTCAAAGGTCTACTCATGTACTACTGGATTGAGAGACTAAAAGAAAGAGGAGAAACACCTATACTGAAGCTTCTACCACCAATAGCAGACGATATTGTTGCTGCATTGATAGGTGGTATACTCAGCAAGATATACGATAGATATTCAAGATAATGAGCGATAGTTAGTCTATGAAGATGTGCACGGTTTTTGTCCACATACCTTCTAACTTCTTAGCAAAATAGCTCAGCAATATCATACAGTTCCACATAATTGGTATCTATAGTAGTTCATGTTATTATAGCTAGTTCTACATGTTTATTAATAGGTAAGCTATGTTTGCTAGGTTAGATGCATCATTGTTAAAGAATGGATTATGTAGCTCAACTAGATAGTGGAATGATTTAGTGTTTAATGTGTTTATCGAATTCTTTAATCCATAGAGATATTATTTCTCTACTCCAGAATTCTGCCCACCAATAATCACTATCAAGTATATGCCATAGAGCCCATTCAGCTTTTTCAGCTTTTTCATCATATCCATACCTGCTGATATACTCTTTGAATCCCTTCACTCTAGACTCTACTTCTCTCCAGAATACCTCGTGCTCCTTGATCTCACCTCTCCATTTTGTGTAAGAGCCTAGCCATGTTGCTGATGGTATAAATGTGAGTTTCCGTTTAGGTGGATTATCTCTAAGTACTTCATTGGGAAGTACAGTTCTAGCTATACCTATCTTCTTCATTTCGGTGAAAAGGTTTAGGAGAGTATCTAGAAATACTGCTGTAGCTGGTGGATTTCTTGAAGCAACAATCCAGTTTTCTCCATCTAGAGCTAGTGTCACAACTCTAGCTCTATTGCTGATTGCTTTTGTCAGTAGTTTGG
Source organism: Ignisphaera sp. (assembly GCA_038831005.1). NCBI lineage: Archaea > Thermoproteati > Thermoproteota > Thermoprotei > Desulfurococcales > Desulfurococcaceae > Ignisphaera > Ignisphaera sp. The sequence continues at coordinate 29,192 of JAWBKZ010000008.1, read as the reverse complement.
TTACAAAAGTGTATGCTCCCTTGATTGCGTGAATCTCGCTACAGTAGTTATTGTTGAACCCTATATCGTTGCTGAGTTCTGTATCTCTAAAGAAAACAACAATACTTTCTCCAGTTACAGCATCTTGCACAATGTAGGGTTCATATGGGCTTTCTCTATCTCCTTGCGACGACACGAAGTGGTGTCTCTCATCTAGAAATGTGTATTCGAGGTTGAGAGATGATAGTATGTGTATAAGTTTCATAGAGAAAGACATTTCGGGGAGCCAAATACCTCTAGGATCTCTACCTAGAAATTTTCTAGATATGTTCAATCCATATTCAAGTTCTTTTGAGATAACTCTATCAAGCTCTAGATAATCCACAATATAGCCTGATATAGTGTGTGCATATATGCTTGTTAAAACCTCTATCGAGTTGCTTTCTGCTAGACTTCTATACATATCCATAGTTTCTCTAACTATTTGTGTAAGTCCCGATGATCTCTCTATCGATTCTCCTGAAACTGTTGTAATACCATTATCGACTATATCTATCCATTGAGCTAATAGAGATGGACTTAGATTATACGTTATATATGTGTATCCCCTATACTTGCTCAAGATAGAGGCATGATAATGATAAGGACCCAATCCATAGGGAGAGAGAATAGGTCTCCAAACATATATGAAGGGCCATAGAGATAAGTAGCGTTTATCTGGGCCATAGTTTGGGGGTTGATGGTGATGAAAAACAGTAACAATAGATATAGGTCTAGAGTACTCGCTGTACACAACCATCTGGTCTATATAGTCAATAGTATATCCATCTACCTTAAGCTTCACACTACATCTATCTCTAGCTCTAACACCTACCTCAAATCCTAGAATCTCTCCTACCTCAAGTTTTGCACTTCTTCTCTCAACTAGATCATTACATACCAATAGATCTATAGTGTACCTCTTACCAAAACCATAATTCTTTACATATACCTTTACAACTGTTTCTCGAGGATCTCTAGAGAATGGCTCTACAATCACGTAGCCTTCTACTGAGCCATAGAATCTAGGTTCTACAAGTGCTTTCCCACATATACTTACATCCAAATAGCTACACCTTGAGCATCAGCTCTACACCTAGTTCAAAGCTCTTCTCGGGATCAAGAACCACGACTCTAGAGAACATTATACCTATACTCTGGATAATATCCATAATCCCTCTCTCAGTTCTTGTGGGCATTACTATAGGTGCTACCCATATATCTACATCTCTATCTAGCGATAACTCTAGATCTATGATCCCCTTAAACTCTATTCTCCTTCCACTACCTATCCACACTTCTTCGAGATGCTTAATAATGTCTGGCTCAAGCCTATAGATGGGGTATTCTTCTCCTCTTCTTCTAGGAACTTTTGGACTTAGATGATAGTCGAACCCTATTCTAGATGTGAAAGGCTCGTTACCTATGTTTTTAATCCTATGAATTATCTTTAAATAAGGTGCTCTAGAGTCTACATACATATGTTTAGCTACTTCTACAGGTATGGGTATACCTTTTCCATAGAAGTATCCTCGATACATTAAAACTAGATTGTTATTGTCTATTGACACCAGTTGATATTTACCTAGAGCTAGATTGCTTTGATCAATGAATGGTGTATTATTTACCCAGTCCCATAAACTTATTGTTGGGTTCCATAAATGGTCTCGAGCAATATTCCTTTGATACCAATCAGGTCTAAAGGTAGGGCTTGTGGATAGATATGGCTCTAGATAACGGTTCATGGTTGATGCAATGTTGTGTTCATATCCCTGATGCTTAAAGCTTAACTCTGTTACTGTACCTCCATCGCTAGGCTTTACAACAACATCTAGATGTTTTGTTTCAATAACTACTTCGCTATCTCCATTGAAATCTATGTCCTCTATACTGCTATACATATCTCTTGAAGCGAAATAGTTTGAATTGTTTTCAGCTATCACCTCAGCTTTGATCATGTTTTCATAAACTGTTTGTCTAAGGTGCGGTAGATATATACCTCCGAAGAGACCGTGCCAATAAGCATCATTGCATTGAGCAAAGTAGTAATACCTCCAAGCATCTTCGGGTGCATTAAGCTTCTTCAGCTTTCTTCTAAGCCATAGAAGCCTCTTATGCATATAGTTACTCTCTCTATACTTCACAAAAAAGTTTCTGAAATAGCTTGAGCTCCAGTACATCATCTTATCGTAACTACCGTACACAGGATATATCAATCCCTTAACACCGTATCTATCTAGATATTCGCTAGGTGTAATGGTGTTGATTATACTAGAATTCTCTTCAAGTTTCTCTATAAACTCTCTCAACCATTTGCTTGCCCATTCCCTTTGACTCCATTCACCGAATTTCTCTGCATCACTACCCCAGAGAACATATCTATCACCTTTATCGCTACCTCTACTCACTATATACTTTATCACAGATTCAATGCTTTCCCATGGAAGTATATACCTTATTCTCTCATCTACAAAGAATATCTTCAACCTATGCCCATCGTTCTCAGTTAGCCATGAATATCCAGCTTCATCTCGATTAACGATTTTCGGTAGAATATAGTCATCTATAATTGTATACTCTATATCGTTAATAGCTAGAGGTTCTACAACAGAAGGTTCCCAAACTCTTTCAGCTAACCAGAATCCTCTAGGCTTGTACCCAAAAATCTCTCTAAATAACTCTATATATAGTCTGATTTGCATATACATATCTTCACGAGGTATTACAGGAAGAATAGCCTCACCAAAAGCTCCCCCTAGAAGCTCTAGAGAACCTCTCTTAACTAGTTCTTTAACACCATCTATCCATTCACTATGTTTCTCAAGCATATAGAGAAGCAATGGACCACTTATATGTGCTGCTATCTTAATTTTTGGATGATCCAACAATATATCGAGTAGAATCTTGTAGCAGTTGTTATATATTCTTTCATAGACCCACTCAAGTTGTCCAACAGGTTGATGGAAATGTAACACGAATATGAAGTTCACTCTACTCATCGCCTCTCCCCCAAAAAATTCTCGATAACCTTTATCATAAGGTTTTTCTTTTCATCAGCAGAAGCATCAGATCTAGCTATCTCGTCTAGAGCATTAGCTATATCATCTACCATATAGATCTCTCTAAACCATTTCTGTATATCGCCTCTATTAAGGTGATATACAATACATTCACTAGGCAGAGATCTAGAGATCCATAGGAATTCTTTAACAGATGCTGCAGAAATGTTTAGAGATTCGAGATCGAAACATTTGAAATAGAATGCTTTTTCAGGTGGTAGCACAAGGTTCTTAAGCATCTTCGATGGATTTTCTCTAGCTTTTTCAGCAATAATGTAGAATAGTATTGATATAGCTTGTGCATAAAGAACATATGCATCAACAGCATTCTTGTAGGGACTGAAGTATTGATGAACTTCTTCCATAGAGCCAAATTTTGTAGCCATATAATAGAAGTGGTCGCTTATTGTTAAAAGCCTCCATATACGTGTTAGATAGGGATCATCAATAGCGTCGATGTATCTCTTGAGCTCTAGAAGCATAGAGAATGAATTTTTCTGTATATAGTTTCCAAGCCATGCACTTAGATCCCTTTCATCAGCCCAGCTAATAGTTACCCACGGAGGTACATCATATACATCAACTGTATCATGTGCAAATGCTGCTCTAGATGGTGTAGAGAAACGTAGATGACTATGCTTCAAAACCTCTTGGGGAAGATACCTTAGGAATTCATGTATACCTGATTCAGGCCAGTGGTGTTCACCAAAGGTTTCGTAGTCCATTGCCAAAACTACTACATCACCAGGTGTAACGGCTAGCCATAAGGCATATTTATCAGCTGTCAATGGATATTGATCCCACTTATTGTTACTGAATCTAAACCCAATATCGTCGCTAAGTCTATAGTTTCTCGTTAGAACCCTTATATCGCATAGATATCCTCTATAAACAAAATTAGGGCTTCTCCAGCCAAGAATCCACTCAACACCTTCAGTAAGAATCACCTTAAAACCCATTGAGTAGAGCTTACAAGCGAGATCGTTATTGTATATAAACTCTGTATTCTCAACAGAAACAGGTTTAACACCAAAAATATCTTCAAGAATCTTTAGATGACTCTTTATCTGATCCTCTAGCTCTTTGTAGTGTGGAGGTATCAAGAATGCTAGGCTATGGTAATAAGTTTGAGCAACAAGCTCCACTAATCCTGTTGCAACAAGATCTACAAAAAGATCTACAACTTTAGGTACCCAACGAAGAGCTTGCTCAATGAATGCACCAGATATACCAAAAGACACCATAAACTTTCTATCGCTACCCATAAACCTCCTAATGGTCTCAGCTATAATAGATGTTGCAGGTATGTAGCACTTTCTAGCAGCTCTCTCTATAACAAGTCTATTGAGATCTTGATCAAACAGGGCATCTTCTATATCTCTAGGATCTAATGACCCCTTGATCGCCTTCTTAATCAATTTTTCGTGCATCCTTCTATCAAGTCTATATGGTTGATGAACCTCAAAAAACATGACTATATCCTTCAAATCCCACCACCTATACCCATAACCATATCCTCAGGATCCCATATAAGTACGTGAAGCGGTATCGGCAGATTATGGGGTCTATATATAGATTCGTATAGTGCTTCATAAAAAACTCTATAGATATACCATGGAGTGATGTATCTATATAGATCTCTAGGTATAGATCTAAAGCCTAACACAGTTTCTAGAAGAGATTCTCTAGCAAGATTATGGATATAGCTCATCAGTATAGATGAAGCATGAGCATCTCTCCATTTCCTTGCTTCACCCCATCCATATTTAGCAAGCTTTTTTGCAATAGAATCTATATCCATTCCATAGACCTCCTTTACTCCTGCAAAAAGTATGTAGTCTAGGCTCCGAATAAGTGAAGCTATATCCCTAAAACCGTGAGACTTTAGATATCCATCTCTAGACAGAAATAAAGGTTCGCCCTCGAAGTCAACTATAGTGAAGCCTCTATTACCTGAGTAAACTATTTGGCCTAGATGTAGATCACTATGACATAGTATCTTCTTAGTTTCACTAAATATTGCAAAAGCATTAAACGCTCTATCTATCCATACAGGGATTCTCTTATCAACAACCTCAATCCAGAAACCATCTACACGATCTTCAGTATGAAGTGTATCTAGATTATGTAGAAGCATATTTGCTATCTCTTCAAGTCTTTTCCCCCATAATTCAGTATCTTCAACAGTAAAAGGTTCTGAAGAGAAGAAGGTATCATCACTTAACGCAAACACTTTATGTAGTTCTGCAATAGTTCTTCCCACAGAATAGTCTAGGTCGTGTATGTGGCTCTCTATACCTCTTCTTAAGAGATTTAGAAGAGATTCATAGAATGGTAGTCCTCCATTAACTCCCTCGACATACTCTAGAGATAGCCCTATGGTGTAGCCTCTATACCTGCATACAGAATACATCTTGGGTATATATCTAAAACCTTTAGCCATCAGGTATCTAGCTATCTTCAACTCAATTCTATCTGTAGAAACCAATCTATAGCTTTTCATAACAATCCTACATCCTTCTTTATCTGATGAAGCTATCGTAACAACGTTTGAGGAATCGGTCAGTAGCTCTACTTTATTGAATATACACTTCGGTAAAATATAGAGATGTTCGCAATCGATAATGTTTCTAGCTCTCAATAGAAAAGGTTCTACAAGATCTGCTTCAACATAGATATCTCCATTGATCTCCAGAGGTACAGAGACATGGATATCTTTATGCATCTTCTTTAGTGGAACAAAATATCTATATCCATTATCATCAACAATTAGTAGAATGAGGTACTCTCCATCTCTATAGAATTCGTGATCCAGGATAGAGACTACCTCTCTATCCTTAGGCCACCATCTCGCTCTCTTTAACCATCTAGCTAGTTTATCTAGATCTATCTCCACATGTCTACCCAGATACAGAACTGTTGTTCTCCTTAATAGGTGTATAGAGTTCAGAGAGAACTCTCTTGATACTAAATCTCTCAGAACTCTTCAGCGCGTTAAGAGCTACCTCTTTGTATTTAATAGAACCATAGCTCTTTAAAACATCTACCAATTTCTCCCTAAACTCCTCATACTCAACTTTATCGATATCGTTTACTCTTGTATCGCTGTAAATGTTTATGAATTCATTGATTTCTGAGCCAAAGAACCAGCCATTTAATCCATCAACAATAAGCTCTAGCGCTCCACCATCTCTTGAACTAAGCGTTGGAATACCATTTAGAGCTGCCTTCATGTAGCTTGTGCCGCAGGCCTCCCATCCAGGGAACGGGGTAAAGAGATGTATATCGCACCCACTTAGCAGAAGCTTAGCTTTAGATATGTCGTAGTCGTGTATGAATACAATGTTATCGTACTTCTTACTCAATTCCAAAAACTTTTTAGCGTAATGAAGACCATCTCTATCATCTGGATGCGGTTTTCCACCTATAACGAAGACTGCATCTAGATCTCTACCTATATCCTCTATAAACCATGTAATGAAGTAAGGCCTCTTGTATCTAACGATCCTTCTACACCAAACAACTATAGGGGTTGTTTCATCAATTTCTAGCCCTGGTTTATAGATCTTTAGAAGATCCTCGATCAGCTCCTTCTTGACCTCTAGATGTGTACGCCACAATTCTTCGGAAGAGATATTTTCTATACCTTTACCTGCCACGAGACCTCTAATTATGGGGTGTCTCCATCTATCTATACTAACACCATTGGTTACATAACTAAACTTGTGCACAAATTCAGGAAAGAGAATCTTTGTTACCTCATAATGTTTTTTCGATACTGCGCAAGCTTTTGAAACTCTTTCAAGAGCTAGTCTAGTTATCATTTCACTATCATGTTTAATTCTTATACCAAATTCTTCTTCAAGAACTTGAGAAGATATGTATGGATGTCCCCAGGGTCCTGGTGTATGTACTATAAGCCTAAAGTTCTTGTACTCCGGTAATGCGTATACCAGAAGTGATGCATAGGCTTCATTAAGATCTATGACATCTACACTATCTAGGCCTATAAATTCCTTGATGTATTTTGCTGAAGCCTTAGCTAAGAAAGTCCACTTATATATTCTGCTTTCCTCATCTTTCTCGATATATACTCTCTCAGTAGCTTGCCTCAACCACAAAGGACATGTCGCTTCAAAAAATACTACCTTAGCTCTACCCTTTGTGTAGGTCCATGGACGTGTATAGACGTTCTCGCCTCTAATCTTGATTACGAATTCTTCTTCAGCTTTCATAAACTTTGTCAAATCTATAGGCTGTTTCTGTGGTTTAGCTATGATGTTTCCATCATCAGTTACATAGTAATCCACATATCCTTTCTTATGGAATAAAGTTAGCACAAGGTATTCAAATCCATTCTTAGAAGCCTCAATAAATTTATCTCCTTCAAGTACCCCTAGACCACCAGCATAACAATTGATTTCCTCTAGAGCTATTTCAGGTGTTATAGACACGATTACCAATGTGAGCTACCTTTAGAGCTAATGTCCTAGAGAAAACGTTTAGCTATGGCTAAAGATAAAAAACCTTACCCCTATTGTCTTTGAACTCTATGTACAAGCCCTATAGTAAGCCATTCGGCGTGCAAGTTCGTAACACGATATCAAGCTATTTACAGTATGTTTAGGTCTGAAGTAAGAATCTACATAATTTATCGAAAATTCCCTAATCTTCTCTCCATATCTAGGTTCTCTCAACACTATATCTCTAAGTTCTCTATAAACTATACTCTCGAGACCTCGACCTCTTTCACTATAAAACATGAGATAACCAAGGCTCTGAATAGCTCTAGCAAGCTCATAGACATCTCCAGAAGGAACCTTGATACCTACACCTAGTGGGGTAGCCCTTAGATCACCAACATATTCTGAAAGTCCTCCAGTATTAGACACAACTAGAGGTGTTCCTATAGATAGAGCCTCTATACCTGATATACCGAAAGGCTCATATCTAGATGGTAGAACATATAGATGTGATACATAAACAAGTAACTTGTACATATCTAGATCCAGTCCATCATAAACTACTGCGACTTTACCTAAAACATCGCCTAATAGGCTTCTTAGATAGTTTTCGTATCCATAGTCTCCTACGCTTTTTCCGAGGATAAGTATCTTTATAGAATGGGGTAGATGTCTAGCTGAATGGATAAGTGTATCGAATCCTTTTTGAGATGTCAATCTACCAGATGATACAACAAGTATATCGCCATCCTTTAGATCTATATAGCCCCATAGATGAGTCTTGTTAATCACATCTTCGGCAACTTTCCACCTAATCTCAACCCTATCTATAGATCTGTACACCTTTTTAGCTATCTCTTCCACTTCTCTAATGCTCCATGAAGTTGAGTTATATATGTAGCAACACTTTCCTCTAATCCATTCACCATAGTCGCGAGCAAGGCTATCTACTTCAGATCTACTTACTGTGGCTATGGCATCAGCTATCTTCACCATGAAGCACTCTATATTACCCCAACAACTATCCCACAAATATCTAGTGGAGAGAAACTCATGTCTATGCACACTCCATATACGTTGAAGAATATCCGGTATACCTAGCCATGCTTCAGAAGCGTAATGCCATGGATATGAAGGCGACCCTCTGAGATGGATTTGATAGAGTATGGGTAGAGCATATCCATTGACTTCAGCTACACTCTTTAGAAGAGCACCTGCTAAAGCTGAATGCCAATCATTTACATGAACAATATCTGGATAACCCAATGCCTGAGCTAAACATAGTGTGCCTCTAGCCAAAAGACATGCTTTTTCATCAGCATAGCTATAGGGAGGCCAAACATCTATAACACTAGATGTACGGTTATCTCTTCCTCTAATTAGGATAACCTTAACCTTATCTACATAACCTTCTAGAAAACCTAGATCATATGGATAAATGTTGCCATCAACACCATATCTATCACCTCTACACACAATATCTAGTTCCCTGAAGTTCTTTGGATAAACGCCATGCGATGGCATTACAACAGTTACTTCAAATCCTCTATTAGCGAGCTCTGTGCTCATTAGAGCTACTGCTTCTCCTAAACCACCGAGTTTTGTTACACCACTATACTCAAAGCTTAGCATCCATACTTTTTTTATTGATATAGGTGCATACACTTCTCTAGACCCAGAAAAAATTAATGAGCTAGGGATAATAAACTGTGCGATAGAGTGGAAATATGATACTAGATGCCTAAGTATTGGAAAGATTTAATAAACTGTTGTTCTTAAATTATATCTAGGGGGTTCCCTTTTGACTAATGATGGTCTTCGGATAGCTGTAATACCTATAGGAGGTGAAGCTGTTAGACTTAGGCCTCTATCTATAGGAACTTCTAAAGCTTTGATACGGATACTTAATAAACCAATTCTAGAATTGATTATTCTCGAACTCGCCATGAATGGTATAGAAGAAGTTTATCTAGGTGTTAGAGGTTATTATAACTATAGATCTGTTTATGACTACTTTAAAGAAGGTTACTGGATAAGAACTAGATATCCCTTCATAGATCATGATGTTAGGATTAGGTATATGCCTAGGTATGAAACTCTCGGTAATGCTGATGCTGTGAGAATTCTCGTAGATTATTACAGCTTGAGGGAATCTTTTATTGTTGTTCAATGTGATAATCTATTCAAGCTAAATATAGGTGATGTGTATAGATTTCATAAAAGTGTTGAAGCAGATATGACTATAGTCTTCAAAGAAGTTGAAGATGTTAGTGAATTTGGTGTAGCTGTACTCGATAACGATAACAAAGTCGTAAAGTTTGTTGAGAAACCAAAGCCTCAAGAAGCTCCCAGCAAACTCGTTAACACAGGTATATACTTAATCCAGCCCACAGTAATAGATTTCTTTAACAGTATCCATGGTATGGATATGCTTAAAACAGGTAGAATGGATTTCGGAAAAGACATTATCCCGAAACTTATAGAGCTTGGCTACAGAGTTTATGGATACGTAATGAAGAATGGGTATTGGTTCGACATAGGTACGCCCGAAAGATATCTCGAGGCAATGAAGTTCCTGCTGTATCATTCTGATCATAGAATACTGGAAGCTGAAGAAAAACTCCCTAGAGTATATATGCAGGGTAGATCTCAAGCCTCTAAAGTTCTTCACAAAGATATAATTGAGAGATATAGGAGAGGACTTGTAAAGTTCTCAGGTGTTTCGCTAATAGGTAGACATACCGATATAGGTGATAACGTCTATATAGAGGATTCCGTTATAGATAACTACAGTATAATCAAGTCTGGTTGCCATATACTTGGCTCAGCTATAATGGATAGAAGCTTTATAGAAGACGATGTAAAAATAATAAACTCTATCATTGGGAGACATGTCCATATAGAGAAGGGAGTAACACTAATAAACAGTTACATAGGGGATAATACCCATATAGGTGCCTTCAGTAAACTGGTTAACGTAAAGGTATGGCCACACGAAAGAATACCACTAGGAGTCCACATAGAGAATTATGAGGTTAAACCAATCCACCATGATGCAAACGATTAGCATCTCTAAAATCTCTAAAAGAAAAGTTTGGTTAGATGATAGAATAAAATCACTTTGATGTGTATAGCCAGCATTTTACACGACTCTTACCTATATCAACATACTCTGGCTCTTTCTTGATACAGATGTCGAGTCTATGTGGACATCTATCAGCAAATACACATCCAACACCTTTAGCACCTAGTTCTATAGATCCTACACCATACTGTATCTTGCTTCCCCATATCTTATCTATTCTAGGTATAGATTCGGCAAGCATTTTCGTATATGGGTGTGCAGGTTCTGAAAGAATATCCGCAATACCTTCTTCAACTACCTGGCCTCTATAGAGTACAACAACTCTATCGCTAACGTATCGAGTTAAGCCGAGATCGTGGCCTATGATAACTAACGTCTTCCCCTCTTTATCCTTTAGATCTATAAATATGTTCAGTATATCTATTCTTGTTGAAGCATCAACCATCGATACAGGTTCGTCAGCTATAATGACCTCTGGATTTACTAGAAGAGCTCTAGCAATCGATAACCTCTGTAACTGTCCTCCACTAAACTCGTGAGGATATCTACCCATAACGTCTCTGATATTGAGCCCTACTTTCTCAAGTGATGACACTATTATCTTCTCTAAATCCTCCTTAAGTAGCTTTGGATAATAGTTTTTCACAGTATCTATCAATGTGCTGAGGACTCTTCTCCTAGGGTTAAAACTCGCGTAGGGGTCCTGAAAAACGCCTTGCACGTGCATGTAGTAGTTCTTAAGCCCTCTAGATCCCTTGAAGATCCTTATATCTTTTCCTTTAAACAGTATTCTGCCGTGTGTGGGTTCATATATCTTGAGAATGAGTTTAGCTATTGTTGATTTTCCGCTTCCTGATTCCCCTAATACACCAAGTATCTCTCCTTTAACAATATCTAGATTAACTCTATCGACTGCCTTTATCGTTGTTTTACCCAGGAGGCCCAACCTAAATATTTTCGTAATATTCTCGAGCTTCAATACAGCTTCAGACATATCCTTATCACCTCTTTGAATAAAGCCAGCAAGATACATATCTATCTCTATCCATATTTGTTAGAGGTGGTTCTTCTCTTCTACATATATCCATAGCGAATGGACATCTCGGATGAAATCTACAGCCTGGCGGTGGATTTACTAGACTTGGTGGTGCACCAGCTAATCCAACTAATCTAGAGACTCTATACGAGTTCTCTAGTTTTGGAACCGATTTTATCAGCATAGCTGTATACGGATGGAGAGGCGAACTTATTACTTCTTCTAGCTTCCCTACATCAACTATTTTTCCCGCATACATTGTTGCAATTCTGTCACCTATCTGCCTTATAGACGATATATCATGTGTTATGAATACTATTGATCCTACAAGCTTTTGGGTAACTAGATCTCTAAGTAGCTCTAGTACATATCTCTGTGTTACAACATCTAGAGCAGAAGTAGGTTCATCGGCTATGAGTAGATCTGGTTTAAATAGAGTTGATAATGCTATAACTACTCTCTGTCTCATTCCTCCAGAGAGCTCAAGTGGATACATATCGAGGACTTTCTGAGGTAGATTAACTAGCTTAAGTCTATCGATAAATGTATTGAGCACATCTTCGTATTTCATCTTCTTATCTTTTGCTAAATCTCTTAGAAACACATTAATCTTTTTGATCACAGGAATAGCGTCTAACACGTATTGAGGTATGAGTGCTATTTTTGTAAGCAGTATTTTTCTTCTTTCTTTACTACTGAGTTTGGTGAGCTCTATAGAGTCTAATAGTTTAGCTGAACCTCCAGCTATAAACATAGGTGGTTTAGGTAGAACTAGAGACTGTACAAGTGTTGATTTTCCACATCCGCTTTCACCTATTATTCCAAGTATCTCGCCTCTTCTAATATCGAGATCTACACCATCAACAGCTTTAACAGTATCTACGAAGGTCTTGTAATATACTTTGTATTTCTCTAGCTTTAGTACCGAACTCATATACACACCCCCTCTATACCCTTCTTAACCTCGGATTGAACACTTCTTCAAGAGCTAGAACAATAATGTATAGAGAAGCTATCAACATAACTATAACTACTCCAGGTAGAAATAAAGCCCACCAAACACCAGTTATTAGTGCACCCATCTGGAGCCATTGCTGTACTCTTGCAAATAGAGACCATTCCGCTGCCTTAATCCCTAGAAACTCAAGAGTTACAGCAGTAGATAGTGCATTGGCTAACTGGATAACGAATACCAGAAGTATGTAGGAAGCTATATTGGGTAATACATCTTTCACTATAATCTTTATGGGGTGGTTTCCACTAAGTCTAGAGATAGCTATAAAGTCGCTAACCTTTAGTGCAGCAACTTGTGATCTAACAGCTCTTGCTGTCCAATGCCACGAGAGAAGCCCTATCAAGCATCCCAGGAACAGTATATTCTGGAGTTCTCTTCCGGGCATCCCTAGACCAACTATATAGAATGTTCCAACCATTATCATTATGAATACTGGCGGCATCGCTAGAAGCACATTTGTGGCACCATCTATCACTAGATCTGCCCATCCACCAATATATCCAGCTGTCAAACCCAGTATCACACCAACAACTGTTGCTACTATAGCAGCTATAGCGCCAACACTAAGCGAAACCCTTAAACCATATACAGATGCTGCAAATACATCGTATCCAAGATTATCTACACCAAATAGATGCATATGCTCTATAGTTGGCGGTAAAGACCGTAGGTATTTACCATCTCTCACTACGGGTTGATTCGGCTTATAGGGAGTTACAAGAGGCCCTATTAATGCCAAAATTACTATGACTAGTACTAGTGATAGACATACCCAAAATCTGGTATTCTTTTTAAGCAATCCCAATATAATCTTTCTCTCACTCATATCTATGCACCTACAACACCAAGCCTTATCCTCGGGTCTATCACAGCATATAGGATATCTATTATAAAGTTGGCAACTATAACCATAAGGGTATAGAATATCGTTATACCCTGTATCAAGAATATATCTCTAAAGTTTATAGCGTAGATGAGGGCTATACCAGCACCTGGGTAATTGAATACTGATGACACTACTATTCCTGCAACAATAATAGTCCCTATCTGTATTCCTAGCCCGGTTATCTGTGGATTTATGGCATATCTAAATGCATAACCAGCTACTTTTCTTTCTGAGAAACCTAGAGACTCCATGAATCGTGCATAATTAGATTCAAGCTCATAGATCATGAGAGTCCTCATACCTGAAGCCCATCCACCAAGAGATACCAAGACCATTGATAGAAATGGCAATGTATATGCCTTCATGAACATCGAAAATGTTTCAATACTTGGTGAACTAAGGAATGGATCTATATCTGTCCTCATTATCGTTGGCTTGAAGACAGGATATACAACACCAAGTATATAGGCAAATGCTAATCCTAGTAGGAAGTAGGGTATAGAGGTTAACACATATATTATCGGTATAAACACTCTATCAAGCTTTCTGTGTCTTGCTGCTAGAGCTCCTATCCAGTTACCTAAAAACCAGCTCACTATTACTGCAGGAGTTATAAGGATCAGATCATATGTCAGAACTTCTACAAGCTTAGGTGCAACTGGTGCACTATAATACATACTCCATCCGAGATCTCCCTGAAGCAACCTGGCCCAGAAAAGTATATACTGTTCATGTAGTGGTAGATCTAGACCCAGCATAGCTCTAGCTCTCTGTTTAAATTCCTCTATCTGTTCTTCTGTATATCTAACACCTGGAGCCATAAAAGACCTCATTACTGCTGTGAGTCCCGGATCCCCTGGAGCAAATCTAACGAGAGCCCATACAATAGTTATAGCTACAACAAAAACAACAATATAAGTGATACCTCTCTTTATTAGATATCTTTTGAGCGACATACATCCATCACCTAGACATCCATCACCTAGTAATCATACTTAAAGAGATTTATAATAGTTAATGAACACATGATTCACCAAAACAAAATGATTTTAAAAAATAATATTGTGTTAACGTTTACCTAATCTAGTTGCACCAAAATATGTCCCAACAATACATATAATAGCAACTACAACTACAATACCTGCAACAGTACCCCATGGAACCTCAGTTACAGTTTCTTTAACAGTTTCTTTAACAGTTTCTACAACTCTTACAGTTACAGTTTCTTTAACAGTTTCTTTAACAGATACCGTTATGGTGACAGTACCAGGCACTGGAGTTGGTGAAGGAGTTGGTGAAGGAGTTGGTGAAGGAGTTGGTGAAGGAGTTGGTGAAGGAGTTACAGTTGATGACTTTAGTTTAAGTAGTGTTAGTACGCCACCATGTTGCCATTGACCATTCCAAATAGTTGGAACACCATATGGATCTTCTTCATTTGGCCATCCTGTCCAGTATTTTGTTGATGCTAGGAACCAGTATCCGTTGTACCATAGTGGTAGTGCAGGCATTTCTTCGAGCAGTATTTCCTGTATTTGTCTAAGTATGTTAGCGATTTGGGCTTCTTGATCTGGTGGTGTTCTTCCTAACTGGTATATCAAGTCGTTTAGCTTCGGGTTATAGTATCTTCCATGGCTACCGGTCCATATACCTGGTGTTGCGTTGTATGCCCAGTAGTATAGACTGTATGGTAGTGGTGTTGCGAATGATCCAAAGTTGTTTATAGCTGCATCAAATGTAGCTTTATCTATTTCCTCTATGTATTTACCGAAGTCTGGGAATATAGCTTCAGCATATATACCTACGGCTCTTAGATCTTCTGCTATATTGATTATGGCGAACATCCAGTCTGTCCATCCATATGGAACTATGATCTTTATACTTATTGGTGTACCATCAGGCATATCCCTCCATCCATCTCCATTTTTATCCTTGTATCCAGCTTCATCTAAGATCTGTTTAGCTTTCTCTGGGTTGTATCTGTAGTCGTATCTTGCTAGAAGATCTTTTGCAAGATATTTCTCCCAGTATGGTAGAAGTCCAACAGGATTAGATGGCATAACAACACCTTCAAATGCTGCAGATATTATCTTATCAACGTTTATTGCATAGTACATAGCTCTTCTGAATTTCGCATCATCGAAGGGCTTCTTCTGTGTATTGACGAAGAGGAATGCTACGTTAGCAGATAGGTAGTAAGGTTCTTTGCTATAGTATGATACTGCTAAACCTCTCTTAATCATGTCGGGTCCTCCAGGTATATAGAAGCAGCTCCAGTCTAGTTCTCCAGCTCCAAGCATATTGGCTGCTACTTGATTGCTATAGACAACAACACCCTTTATGTACTTAGGTTGAGGTAGCCCAAATACTGCTTTACCCCACCAGTTATCAACTCTCTCTAGAATGAAATGATCATCAGCTACAGAGTAGACTTTATACATTCCGCTTCCAACAAGTTTTCTAGGATCTTTATCTGGAGCAACAGCAGTCCATTTAGCGAGATCTGTAAGTTCATCTCCATATTGATTCACATAGCTTTCATAGAAGTGTTTTGGTAGTATGGGTGCAGAGTATAGCTGGAAGAGGAAGTCTGCATAGTTAGCTGTATCTGGATTGAGTTTGAATCTAACTGTTTTAGAATCTACTACCACGACATCATCTATATAGTTTCTTACACCAGCCCATGAGGCTGTTGTAACTTTTCTTGGAACATCATAGAATGTGAATCTAACATCTTCTGCTGTAACATCTCTACCGTCCCACCATTTTGCTTCTGTCCTAATCTTTATCTCAACTTCTGTAGCTGAAATCCATTTAGGTAGTTCTGCGGCTATCCATGGATACCATCTCTCAGCTTCAGACTTAATGGGTATCCATAGATAGAGAGGCTCATATATTAATCCAACTACACCTGATACAGAACCTCCATAATTGAATGGATTGAACTTTTTAGGAGGCTCCCAATAGGCTCCACCTATAACGAGCATCTGCTCTCTTGGTGGCATCTGTGCGTTTAGAGTGGATATACATGGTAATAGTACTGCTATGGCTACAGCTAATGTTAACATCAATGCAGTAATCCTATTCCTAATTTTGACATCCATATACAACACCGGTTCTGTAATTATACAACGTTTGGATGGGTTTATAAATTTTAATAAAAGTTATAAACCGCACATATAAATATAAGCTATAGAGCTATAATCTTCATAGCGTAGCAACATGCATAAACATGTTTAGAGAGCACGGAACCCCAATTTTAGGGGAGAGGTATGAGTGTTTTAGAGTTTCCAGAGAGGTTCAGATGGGGTGTGTCTGAATCTGGATTCCAGTTTGAAATGGGTGATGAGTATAGAAGGTATCTAGATGTAAATACTGATTGGTGGCATTGGGTTAGAGATCCTGTAAATATATCCATGAAGCTGGTGAGTGGGGATCTTCCTGAAGATGGCGTAAACTATCTGGAGCTCTATAAAGTAGATCACGAGATTGCTGAACACATGAGGCTGAACCTATATAGGTTAGGTATTGAGTGGAGCAGGGTATTTCCTTTTTCTACGAAATTTGTAGAAGTTGATGTAGAGTTTGATGGATATGGTATAGTTAGAGATGTTAAGGTAACTGATGAAGTCCTTAATCAATTGGATGAGTTGGCAGATCATAATGCAATAGACATTTATAGAAACATTATACTGGACCTTAGGAGCAGGGGATTCAAAGTAATACTGAATCTCTCGCATTTCACTTTCCCCTACTGGATACATAACCCCATTAGAGCCAGAGCTAGTTGTTTAAACAAGGGTCCTCGTGGAGTTGTAGAAGATAGTTTTCCAATAGAGTTCGCAAAATTTGCTGCTTATGTTGCATGGAAATTCGGAGATATTGTTGATATGTGGGTTACATTTAATGAGCCTATGGTTCCAGTAGAACTTGGGTATATGGGGACTTATAGTGGTTTTCCACCTGGTGTTAATAGACCAGATATCGTACCTAAAGCTTTACTAAATATCGCTGTAGCTCATGCTCTAGCATACAGGGTTATCAAGAGATTCGATACCGTTAAAGCTGATGAGGATTCTAGTTCTTCTGCAGAAGTAGGTATTGTTCACAACATAATTCCTTCACATACTGTAGGCGATGAAGAATCTAGTAGAGCTAGTGAGCATTACTCGTATTTTCATAACCATTTGCTACTGGAAGCTATAGTTCATGGAAGATTTGATGAAGTGTTAGATGGTAAAACAATATTAAATCCTAAGGTGCTTGGACATTCTCTTGACTGGCTCGGCATAAACTACTATACAAGAATTGTTGTAAGGAGACGACCGGGTAGATTTGAAGGTTATCCTATTCTGGATTTCGAGGCTGTAAGTGGATATGGATATGCGTGTATACCTTATGGGCTTTCGAAAGCAGGTAGGAAGTGTGATGGGATGGGATGGGAGATGTATCCGGAAGGGCTTTTAGAAGCTCTTGATGTAGGGCGTAGATGTAGTAGCGTAATATATGTAACTGAGAATGGTGTATCCGACTCTAAAGATATTCTCAGGCCATCGTATCTGGTAAACCATTTATATGTCATTCTATTGGCTGTAGAGAGGGGAATAGATGTTAAAGGTTATCTTCATTGGGCACTTACAGACAACTACGAATGGACTCACGGCTTTAAACAGAAGTTCGGTTTATATGAAGTAGATCTGATTACTAAAGAGAGAAGAGCCAGGCATTCTGCCAATATTTACAAACAGATAGTGACGAGTAATTCAATACCTAGAGACTATCTAAGGCATCTAATCAATATGGGTGATAGAAGATGAAGACAATAGCTGTAGATGAAGAGACTTGGAGAAAGCTTAGAGAGCTTAAGGATAAAATGGGATGTCAATCGTTCAATGAATTAATAAACGAGCTCATCAAGAGATGGCATATGAATGTAGCTAGAGAAAACATAGAGAGAATAAGTATAGACATAGATCCTGAAGAAGCTACAGCGTTCTTCAGACAGATAAAGCGTAAGCAAGGTAGCAATCGTTGAACCTCAGTATAGAGGATATTCTTGAAAAATTCGAGCTCTTAGTTGATGCACCAGCTTTAGCACTACTGCACAGTAGTGAGTACAAGAATCTGGTTCCACTTATATTAGCTAAAACAAAAATACATGTCTCAATATTATCGCTCATAGATTTTTTAGCCTATCTCTACTACATTAAGAGAATTAACTCACAAATACAAGTCATAGATGTTTTGAAACAGATATACGATATAGTGAATGTAGATGATAGAATAGTCAGTAAAGTAGCATTAATGAAGAGCGATCTACTTCATCACTCAATAAATCCCGATAATGTTGATCTGATAAATGTAGCTATAGCTCTAGAGAAAGGATACATACTAGTTGCAGCAGATCCAGCTGATTATGAAATCTACAGAAGATACGGCCTCATGGTGATGAGTGTAGAAGAACTTGTGAGTAAGGTTAGAGAACTTGTGATCAGCGAAAGTAGCAAAAGATAGAAATAGATACAAAGAGATATATAAGCTATGTAATTCGGTCTACAGTAATAATTTCTTCTTTGTATTAGATAAGTTTCTGAAGTGGTGGAATAGAGTTGGATGTAGTTGTTATGGCTGGTGGTAGAGGTTCAAGATTGGGTGGTTTAAAGAAGCCTTTTCTAAAGGTATGTGGTAAGAGGTTAATAGATATTGCTGTAGAGGTGGCTAAAGGTGTCAAAGAGAGGAGGAAGGTGTATATTTGTTTAAGAGCAGAAGATGTTCATAATGTTGAGGATAGTGATGATATTGAGGTTGTTATATGTCCTGGAGCAGGTTATGTTTACGATCTAGACTTTATTCTGAATAAAGTGTCTTTCCCTGTACTTATTCTACCATCAGATATGCCTTTCCTATCAATAGGTATTGTTGAGGAGTTCCTGGCTAAGGCAATAAAGTGTGAAGCAGATGTTGTTACATTGATGGTTTGTAGAGATAGTGTTTGTAGAGAGTCTGGTATATCGTTTTTCAGGAGATCTAGTGGGAACTGGATGAATATATATTTTGAAGAGGTTAAGGAGCTAAGAGATATAGATACATATGAAGATCTTGAGTGGGCTAGAGAGATATGCGTATCCATGGAGGAGATAGAGAAGCGAGAATAGATTTTAGTTCTAATCTTAATCCTCTAGGACCTCCACAAATAGTCTATAGCATTATAGATAGATGTGTTAGGAATAGAGTTCTTGATAAGTATCCAGACTATAGTTATAGAGATCTACGCAGAGCTCTAGCTAGATTCTATAGATGTAGAGAAGAAAATGTGCTACCTACAGCAGGAGCTGGAGAGGCAGTGAATCTCACACTAATTGCAGTTAGACCAAGAACTGTAGTTGTTCTAGAGCCTTCTTATGGTGAATATGAAGATGTATCCCATGTTCTTGGTATAGAGTATCGTAGCGTATTTTATAGAAGAGATGGCTCGAGATTCTATCTAGATCTATCACATCTAGATGAAGCATGTCTCGATGAGGATACACTCATAATTGTGACTAATCCCAATAATCCTTTAGGCATCTATATAGACAAAAATGTTCTTATTCCATATCTCTCTAGATGTAGAGCTAGAGTTCTAGTAGATGAAGCTTATATAGAGCTTTGTAGTAGATGCTCTATAGAGGTAGGGCATGATCTTCCCAAGAACATTATTTTTGTGAGATCTCTAACTAAATGGCTCTCTCTACCAGGCATTAGACTAGGTTTTCTGTATACAGAAGATGATGAACTGTATAGGAAGATAGATATAGTTAGACAGCCGTGGAATGTAAATAGCTTAGCAGAGTGTTTAGCTCTGGGTTTAGTTGAATACGAGAACGAATTTAAGGAATTTATAGAGTATTCACGAAGGTATATAGAGAATGAGAAGAAGAGAGTTAGTAGAAAGCTTATAGATATGGGTCTAACTGTATTTGAAAGCGATACTAATTTCATTCTAGTTGAAGTTGGGGGAGGCGACCGTATATCTAGAGATCTTCGGAAGAAAGGTATAGCTGTAAGAAGCTGCACTAGTTTCAAAGGTCTTGGACCTAGCTTCATTAGGATGGCTATAAGGCAAGCTAAAGAAAACGATGAGTTACTCGATATACTCAGTAAGGAGATAGCTCTTGGTTAAAGTATTGAAGAACTTTTTCGCACTTTTATCCTTTTTAACACCAATACCTTTACCACATAGGTTGAGATCTAATACTCTTGTTTTTGGATCTCTATACCTTCTCCCGATTATTGGTTTGATACGTGGATTATTCACTATTCTCCCACTCTATATACTATATATAGTAGATATAGATGCACCTTTTCTAGCGACGTTTACGGTAATAGCTATGCACTATATTATGCAGGGATTTCTACATGTAGATGGTTTTATAGATTTCTCAGAAGCTGTCTTGGCATATAGATTTGGTGTAGATGCGTATAGAGTTGTTAAAGATAGGTATAGAGGTTCTTACGCAATAGCGATATTCGTGCTATTTGTTTTAGGACTATATTCATCGATACTTAGCATCTTGATCAAGACAAGACCAGATATATCAATAGTTTTGATTATTTCTGCTGAAGTATGGTCTATAGTTTCCATGCCTACACTATCTTATCTAGGTAGAGAACCTCCAGAAGGTATAGGTAGAGTATTCAAGCATAGTGTCAGAGACATAGATGTGTTTCTCGGTATAGCTATAGCAGTTGCTTTAACTATAGCCCTTATGTTCTCTATACACACTACAGTAGTTCCATTAATCATGTTACTAGCTGTTGCTTTCATTATTGCTGTAATCTCTACCTATGTGTTATCCAGTAAGGTTCTGGGTTTCGTTAATGGCGATGTGCTGGGCTTTGTATCTGAGCTATGCTATCTAATGGTTATGACTATACATGTTATAGGTGTAGATCTATGGATCTGGATTGGATTCTCCCTAGAGATATAGTGGAGTTCTCTTCAATACTCTTAGGCGCTCTTATACTTGATTTTCTCTACCCATACCACAGCGGGATAATGTACAAGATACATCCTGTACACACATCGTATAGATTCGTCATGATTCTCTACAAAAAGCTTCCGAAGAATAGGTTAATGGGTGTAGCTCTATGGATTGCCACAGTCTTTATCCATACAGCTCTATATATGTTTGTTCTCTATGTGTTTAACTCTATACATAGAGTTCTCTGGATATTATTCTCTATATATCTCTTGAAGGTCTCTCTATCACTAAAACTGCTTCTAGACTATGTTAAAGCTGTTTATCTACATCTTAAGAATAGAGATATAGTGCATGCTCGAAAAACTGTCTCAAATATCGTTAGAAGAAATGTTGAAAATCTTTATGAAGGCCACATAGCTTCAGCCGCTATAGAGTCTCTGTTTGAGAGTCTTGTAGACGGATTTACATCACCACTATTCTTCTACCTCTTTCTAGGCTGCATAGGAGCATTAATCCAGAGGTTAGCTAATACAATGGATTCTGCAGTAGGTTATAGAGAGCCTATGTTTAAGGATATAGGATGGTTTTCAGCAAAAGTAGATACATTCCTCAATTTTGTTCCAGCAAGATTAACTGCACTAATTACGCTAGCTTTATGTTCTATTGTTGGTGGATCTATTCGAAGAAGTTGGTACATATATTTAAGAGATAGAAGATCTACAGAAAGCATAAATGCTGGAAACCCTATGGCGGCTACAGCTGGATGTCTAGGTGTTAAGCTTGAAAAGATTGAGAGCTATACTATAGGTAGAGAATTTCATTTACCAACACATATCGATATACTAAAAGCTGTAAAACTCTCTATCTATGTATCTATAGTCTATGTAGTTGTTCTACATCTCTTGGCGTTATCTGTACATCATCTTATATACTTAGCTAACATATAGTGATAGATCATGTTAACAATTCTGAGGTAGCGTAAAATGCCAATAAAGAGATATAGAATCCAGGAGAATCCATGTATTGATTGTCTTGCTGATCTAGTTCTACTCTACATAGATGATGTTGTTCCTCACGAAGATATCGACCCTATACATAGTTCTAGAGTTCTAGGCTCAATAAGTGTTGATGGAGCTTTAAGGAAGCCTATTATTGTGGAAAAGAACAGGCTTATAGTTATCGATGGTCATCATAGACTTAATGCTCTAAAATTTCTTGGTATAAAAGTAGTTCCAGCTTATTTAGCTGACTACAGAGATGTAGATGATGTTGGTGGATGGATGTATATTGGGTCAAGTAGATTGATAGACTATAGATCTGTGGTAAAGACTGTAGAAGAGCTAGAGTCTATGGTTAAGAGAGGTAGCGATGAAATGATGGTTAAGGTGGGTGATATAATGATGGTTTTGAATATTGATAGAATTGATGTTTATCTAGCGTTTAAAGAACTTGGTTCCTCAAATACGTTATTCGATATGGTTAAGATTCCTATAAACATAGATAAATGTTATTATTCAGATATATGTGTATTGATGCCAAAACTAGAGCCAGAAGATATCTATAGAGTTGCTACAAAAAGTGAGACTTTTCCTCCTAGAACAACATACCACAAGACCTATCTCAAGAATCTCTACGTAATCTATCCCTTAAAGCTTCTCCAAAAGCTTGGTGTCTGAATATGTATGTAGCTTTTCTATCTGGAGGCAAGGATTCCTACTACGCTGTCTATCGATATGGTAGAAAAGTGGATCTAGGTATAGTGCTTGTATACGAGTTTCCGAGACCAAGTCCACATCTACTCAACATAGGTAAATCTATTGAGACACTTCTTCTAGCCGAAATACCGGTTACTGTGGCAAGGCTTACTAGAGGTAGAGAGTTTATGGAGACAGTTGATCTGCTTAAGAAGCTTCAGGTAGATGTTATAGTTGCTGGAGATGTGTATGTTGATGAGCATCTGAACTATATGGAGAAACTCGCTAAAGAAGTAGGAGCAACACTTGTTGAACCTCTATGGGGTTTAGATTCTCTTGATCTTCTCTATAGAGAGCTCAATGATGGTGTAAAACCACTCATAATAGGGTGTATAGAGAGTTTAAGTGAATGGCTTGGTGTAGAACTAGGTAAAAGTAATGTCGATCTATTTGTCGAAAAAGCGCTAAAAATAGGTGTAGATCCTCTAGGAGAAAAAGGCGAATACCATACAGTAGTTTTAACAGGACCACTCCACAGATCTACTCTCGGCTACAAGACTATAGGATCTGAAAGCTATGGTAGCTACATTATCTTGAGGCTGATCTAATGAGAGTCTCCATGCCCTGCAGTATATATGTAGAGAAGATGTTCAATGTGCTGGTGGAATCTGTAGAGAAGTATAGATGTGATTGTATTGCTTTAAGTGGTGGAATAGACACATCACTAGTGCTTTTAGCAAGTATATCAGCTGGCTATAAGCCTAGAGGCTATACGGCTGTATATAGACAAGGTCTTCCGAAAGATCTTGTATATGTAAACCATATAGCTAAGCTCTTCAATATAGATGTTAAGTACATCTATATAGATCAAGGAGATATCGATAATCTGGTGAGCAGTGTTATTGGGTGTATAGGTAGGGATAGAATTGACTCGCATAGAGATGGTGGATGTATAGAGATCAGAAACGATATAGTTTTCTATTCAGTACTTAGAGAAGCCAAAAGAGATGGATGTAGATGTATCTATACAGGAAGTGGTGGAGATGAGGTTTTCGCTGGCTATAGCTTTCTATTAAAACTTGTTGAAAAAGAACTTGAGGAAACCATTAACAGGTTAGCTTATAGTAGATACCCAGAGCTAGAAATAGCAAAGTGTATAGGTGTAAAGGCTGTAGCCCTACTCCTAGATAGAGAAGTACTGGATATAGCGTTCAAGATACCGATAAATTGTTTGAGATCAGAGAAAATGCAGGGAAAAGAAATCTTGAGAGAGATACTAAGGTCAAGAGATCTACATGTTATCAGTCAGAGAATAAAGACGCCAGCTGAAGATGGTGCAGGAACTGTATCTATATGCAGATCTATATACGATTACTAGAACCAATTGAATCTAAAGACATGGTTATGTATTATCCATAACCCATTCTATTGAAGTACTGATTAAAACAAATACACGTAGTTTGGCTTAGCCAACCATCATAGCGACATACATTGAGGTAGAAATATATAGCTGTAAATCAGTATATTAGTCCAGTAGTTTGTGGCACATATCTAGAGGTGAATGTTGTGTCTCTGAAGATGTTTTTCCTGGTCATGGTCATTATATTCATAGTGAGTTGGCTTCTAGGCTCTTTTGCTACACTATATCTCGTGATGTTTGAGCCAAACGAGCTTCAAACAGTAAATGATATGATCAAGCAAGCTTACGGAGATATCCCTATAGAATTCTATAGCATTGATACAGCTTTCTATATATTTAGAAGGAACCTACTAGTTGCGGCCATATCTATAGCCTCAGGTCTACTTGTATTTATTCCCGGCGCAATAGTTTTTGCCAATGGGTTTATTGTAGGTATGGTGATAATGTTGGTTATTATGACTGGAGGCTCACCACTCCTAGGCTTTGTAGCTATAGCTCCTCACGGTGTTTTCGAACTTCCAGCAATACTCATGGCGTCAGCTTTTGGAACTAAGCTCGGTATAGACTTCTGGAAATATGTATTTAAAAGAAATAGAGAAGATATAGCTAAAACATTGAAGATTCTTCCAAAAATAATCCTGATAATTGTTCTACTACTCTTAGTCGCCAGCTTCATAGAATCCTTCATAACACCATATATAGTTTCTAGCCTCATTGACTAAGTATGTCCATCCAAGTTTCCGCAAATCACTACATATCATATCATACGAAAAAACAGTTTATTGATATGATATGTTTCTCGGTCATGGATAGATAATGTGTAGAACATTGTTCGATCTAGTGTCTCTAAATTTTATAAATTCTGTAGAAAGAATTCCAGATATGTGATCGGTATGAGGAAAAACGCGGTATTAATGGTTGTAGCAATTGTAGTCATCTTAGGTATAGCATTGTTTGGTATATACAATATCATTATATCACCAGGTCGGCAAGAAACATCTGAAGTTAAACAGCTTAAGCCTATATCCTTGAAGATTATGTCTACATGGAGTCAATGGGGTTGTGACGATTTTAATAGATACTTTTTCGCTGAAAGCGGTATGCCTAGAGTGGGTGTAGTACTTCCTTCTGCATCAATGAGGCTGAATATAACGAATATATCATTTATAAGGATTGAAGATCCAAAAGTATGGAAAGCTGCAGGCATTAATGGAAGTGTAGATGGATTTATAGGACAGAACAGATACAACATAACTATTCTATGTAGAGAAGGAGCTCTACACCCAATAGACGATCCAGAAATCCTTGCATTAGCTAGAGATGTACCAGAACTCCTCAAGGGGTATACAGATGATGGCAGATTGTGCTGGATTGCAATGTTCTTTGTACCATACACATGGTTAGTTAACACTGATTACGCTAACAAATACGGATTAGAGGTACCGAGTTCATGGATAGACTTGATCAAACCTGAATACGTTGCAGTAATAACTAAAGGAGGGAACGTTGTAGCAGCCTATCCTGTAACTAATAGAGCACCAATGATGAATACAGTTAATACACTTCTATCGAAGTACGGTTGGGAGAAAGGCTGGACATTGATATCCGTGATCTTTGGTTCTATCTCAAGACTTGAGACAGGTACTCGTCAAGCGAGAGACTCTATATCTTTTGGAAAAGCATTACTCACTGTTCTGGAGTTTGGTGACGCATATACAGCTTACTCTATGTTTCCCGATAAACTCCGGATAATATTTCCCAGGAATGAGACAGGATTCTGGTTCACACCTATAGCTATAGCTGCTAGAACTACTGATGATGGTCTAGAAGGCATGTATAGACTAATCAGATGGGTTTTGACAGAAGCACAAGATAAGATGTTCCTAAACAGAACTGGATGGAGTTTCTACATACCGGTTCTAGGATACAACAATACAAACCCCAGGATAATCTATAGGGATCCAGCTATAACGAATCTTTATGCATCGCCAGTAAATATGGAGCTTGTGCTGGGTGAAGCAGCACCAGCTATAGCTCTTTACGGAGACACAATTATAGCAGATCAAGATGTTAGAGAACTGCTAAGGATAGTCGTGAACCGTATTGTAGAGAAGTACATTAACAGAGAGATAGTTCTCGAAGAATATTACAGGTATCTCGATATGGTGGGTCAGCCTGTAGAATTCATAGATCCTCTAACAGGTGGCAAAACAGTATTTACGCTAGATAAAGCACGTGAACTTGGTAATGCCATTCGCAACAATAGTGTAGATATAGAAAAGCTTAGGAGCACATTTAAAGACGCTATCATCAGTAAACTCAATATATTGATTCAGAACCTGGGCTAGCATCTTTCATTACTATCTATCCTCTTGTTCATCTCATCTAGATTTTTACGGTATGCTAAATAAATTTTTAAGCTTACAATAAGGAGTATATAAGTAAATAAACCAGACCGGGTGGATCCTTTGATCTCAAGAAACAAACACCTGGTGTATCTCTTCATCTTAATGATGTTATTAAGCACAGCTCTTGCTATAGCGAATACACACATAAATGCGCAAAGAGCAAGACGTGAAGAGTCTCTAGTTATAGGAAACATAGGTGCACCAACACTAAACTGGAACATCTTTGCTCCTGGAGGCACGGGTGGTATGGAGTGGGGTGCCTGGCATATTCTATACCCATCAGTAGCTATTCAGAATACATTAACCCAGGACTGGCTCTTATTCCTTATAGATAAGATAGAATTCAATGGAGACGAAATCACTATAACGCTACACATAAGGGATGAAGCTCGCTGGAGCGATGGAACACCCATAACTAGTAGAGACATAATAGAGGGTTACCAGTTAAGCAGACAAGTAGGTGCTGGTCTATGGGGAGACTGGTGTATATATAACTACGAGGTAATCGATAATAAAACACTAAAGTACTACATAGCTAGATCACCAGGTGAAGAACCTCCACCAAGAGAGGAAATAGTTATGGATTGGCTTGGAGGCCCTATAGGATGCGTACTATTCATAAGACCAGTACCGGTACATATCTTCAAACCTCTTATTGATGAAATGGGCGAAGGCATGAGAGTTCAGTGGAGAAATGATGACCCAGATAAACAGGTCGTTAGTGGACCCTACAAACTTTATTTCGCAGATGCTACTCAGGTTGTATATGAGAGAATAGATAATTGGTGGGGTAAAGATATCTTTGGTCTTCCTGCAGCTAAGTATCTAACATTCATATACTATAAAGATGTTACAGTAGCAGTATCAGCTTTAACCAGAGGCGATATAGATGCTTTAGGTATTATAGGTGGTGGAGCAGGAGTATTTGTACCTAATGTTGATGAACTTAAAACAAAGTATGGTATAAAGACATGGTCTGATGTACAGCCATACTTCATACCTGGAGCAAGTTTCTGGCTATATCTCAACCTCAATCTACCTATCTTCCAGAGAGTCGAGGTAAGAAGAGCTATTGCCTGGGCTATACCGTGGGAAGATATTACTGAATATGGTTTATTAGGATTAGTAAAACAGGCACCTGTTGTTGGATTTGTTGCTGAAGGTGTATACGAAGATTATGTGAATCGTGAAGCATGTCAAAAGTATTGGGGAACACCAGACTGTCTACTTAAGCAAGATCTAGCTAAAGCAAGAGGTATGCTTGATGCTGCAGGAATTGTTGATAGAGATAAAGATGGTGTTAGAGAACTTCCAGATGGAACATCCTTGAGATTCACAATACTAGTGTCTGCAGGAGCTGTTCTTGAGAACAACATAGCTTCACTTATATCTGATGCACTAAAAGATATAGGTATACAAGTAGCAGTACAAGCTGTTGACTATAGAGTTTGGTGGGAAAGCTTCTCCAACGGTAGATTCGAAGCAACATTGTGTTGGAGTGCTGGAGCATATGAAGTAGGCCATGTTAGAAACTCTTATGGAAATGCTCTATACTCTCCATGGGGCAACATGGCTAGATGGATAGGCTATACAAACGATAGGTTGAACGCATTATTTGAAGAAATGATGAGATCACTAATAGATCCTGAACGTGAAAAAGAGCTGGCCTACGCTATCCAAGAGATACTATTCGAAGATCTACCATCAATACCATTATTCTATACACCAGTATTCTGGATATACAACAATAAATACTGGGATGGATGGCCAAATGCACAGAGACCATGGTGGCTACCATCATGGTGGGGTAGTGTACCTGTGGTATTCTTCTTAACACCAACAGGAAAACCAATTGAAAAACCATGGTGGTTAGCGCCAGTAGAAGAAGGAGGAGCCCTCATATCTATGAAAAAGTATAACGAATATCTAAGAAGGACAATATATGAAGCAAAAAGCTTCAGAATAGAATCAGGTAGACCAGTACTAACAACAACACCAACAACAACTCCTTCACCAACACCAACAACACCAACAACAACTCCTTCACCAACACCAACAACACCAACAACAACTCCTTCACCAACACCAACAACACCAACAACAACTCCTTCACCAACACCAACAACACCAACAACAACTCCTTCACC
>JAWBKZ010000007.1 GCA_038831005.1 Ignisphaera sp. | reverse complement strand
GATTTGCTGAACTCTCTGAAAGAGTTGCAAAATTAGAAGAAAGGTTTGCTAGATTGGAGGAGAGGGTGATTAAGCTTGAAGAGAGATTTGCTGAACTCTCTGAAAGAGTTGCAAAATTAGAAGAAAGGTTTGCTAGATTGGAGGAGAGGGTGATTAAGCTTGAAGAGAGATTTGCTGAACTCTCTGAAAGAGTTGCAAAATTAGAAGAAAGAGTTCTAAGAGTTGAAGAAGAGTTACGGGATTTCGGTAGAATTATGAATGCTATAGCTCATAGATTTGGTATTCTAACTGATGAAGGATTTAGAGAAGCTATGAAGTATGTTGTTGAAGAAGCTCTAGGTGTTGCTAGAGTATCTCGATGGATTTACTATGACGATAAAGGTGTTGTTTATCAGAGACCTTCTATTGTTGAAGTCGATATTGTTATAAGAGATAAGGAACACATATTGCTAGAGGTTAAATCAAGAGTTGATAAAAGTGATCTTCTCGAGCTCTACAGAATAGGAAAATTATATGGAGAAGTACATAACCTAAAGCCAAAGCTAGTAATAATAGGGGCATTCTTTGCCAAAGGTGTTGATGAATTAGCAAAAGACTTAGGAATAGAATTAAAACCTATAGTTAAAGCGTATAGTTGAAACATCTATATTTACTAAACCTCGTTACGTTGTTATTAAGGGATACAAAGAACTATTTGTTACTTAATTTTCTAGTTTTGACAAGAAAAATGTGACACAAAGGTTCAAGGTAATGCTATTCCATCTTGAATTCTAATAAATACATATAAACTCCATGACTATTTTATCTATTTA
Organism: Ignisphaera sp.; assembly: GCA_038831005.1. Lineage (NCBI taxonomy): Archaea > Thermoproteati > Thermoproteota > Thermoprotei > Desulfurococcales > Desulfurococcaceae > Ignisphaera > Ignisphaera sp. Next base: position 52,709 of record JAWBKZ010000007.1, on the reverse strand, counting down.
TTGTTTAACAAGTGATGTTATCTTAAATTATATAAAAATTATGTAGAAGCTAGCCATAGATTTTTTAAAAGAGTTTCGTTAGTTAAGTTAATTATTGAAAAGCATGTTTCGTGTACTAAAAGATCATGATTTAACTTAACATCTCTTGCCATAGGTATTGTTATTGGTATAGCCATAGGCTACTTAGCAGGATACATATCGCTTCCCTATATAGTAAAACTTCAGCAACTTGTTACTGACCATACAAAGTTTACTCTTGACTGAGCACATCAAGGTCCTCAAGCACTTTTCTTAGTGCTCTATACAAAGGGTTCTTTGCTGAAGAAGTACTTTCAGTAACTATTGATAGAGGCTATGATTCAGCTAAAGCTGTTAGTGATGTAGCTACAGGGGTGTTCGATATGAGTTTCGGTGACTTTAGCTCTTTGGTTGAGTTTAAAGCTAAGAATCCTGATGAAAGAGTTAAAATGTGTAGCTATTGCTCATCTAAGGGCTCCTCATTCTATCGTTACGCTAAGGGACAGGGGTATAGAGGATCCAAGGAACTTAGAAGGGAAGGAGCTAGAGGCATTCACAGGCGATGTTTTCAGAAGACTTTTTCCAGCATTTGCAAAAACTGTTGGTATAAATTGACAAGGTTTCGTGAGTCACTATGGATGTATTTAGAGAGCCTATACTTGTTAAAGGTGAGGTTGATGCTGTATCAGGATTCTACTATACAGTACTTGGTAAATACATCTGTAAACGATGTGATTGTGTTTAAGTATGCTGACTACATACCCATAGACGAGAACTACATTCTAAGCAATAACTGTTTTAATAGAAGCCATGGTGATGAAAATCGTTAGAGATGCCTTAGGAGAGTTTAGAACAGTATTTTCAGCACTCATAATGATTATAGTAATTTTAGGGCTAATGCCTATACACACTATCTATAGAAATACATGCGGCCCTTAGCTAAAAAGAAAACAATTATAAAAACCTAGGTTTATTGTATTGAAAACCTAGCCAAAATAATGATTATATCAAACCATAGAACAAAGTAAACATTATTCATTTATTGTAGTAGACCTTAGTATATACGTTTGACATTATCTTAACTACTTTAGATTCCTTACATCGTATTCTTCACATAGTATAGATCAATAGAATAAAGGTATTCTCTACCAATCTCATACAATCACTATTCATGACTCTAAATCAAGATACATCCTGATCATACTATATAAATACCTACGGTAACTATATATGTTTATAATGAGCTATGTATATATGTATATTAGAGTGTGTATACTGTTTAATGCAATCTATAATTCTGCTGAAGATATTATAGAGTATAGAAATTAATGTTTATATTGTTGAATTAATGTACAGATACTTGGGTGAACGTGATGATAACTTTAAGTAGAATGGTTATAGTTATAGCTGTAGCTGTTATAGTTACAGCTATAGCTGTATACTCATTAACACACATAATGTTAGCTAGCGATAGAAAAGAGCAATATGTTACTCTAACTAGAACTGTCCAGCAAACTATTCACCAAACGGTTACTGTGTTACAGACAACTACAATTATGACAACGGTTACCCCAATTACTACAACGGTCACTGTTCCAGCTACCGTAAGATATACACCTAGACCAGAAGTCAGAGGCTTATCTGTATCTGGTGCTGGCGCTTCCTTTCAGTATCCACAGATAGCTCAATGGGCTCGTCTATTCAAGGAGGTTGCTGGTGTTGAGGTTACTTATCAGTCTGTTGGAAGTGGTGCTGGTCAGAAGATGTTTCTAGTTGATCGTGTTACTGATTTTGCTGCTAGTGATCCACCTTTAACTAAATCTCAATATGAACAGTATAGAGGTCAGGTTATGCAGATTCCATGGATTATGGGGGCTGTTGTTGTTGTATACAATGTTCCAGAGATTAAGGGACATAATCTTAAGCTTACTGGAGAAGTCATAGCCAAGATATATCGTGGAGAAATAGAGTACTGGGATGATCCAGCAATAAAAGAGTTGAACCCAGATATAGCCAATATCCTTCCACGTAAACAGATCATAGCTATCCACAGATCAGATTCAAGTGGTACTACAGAGATATTCACGGTATTCCTAAACAAGGCTGCACCAAACATATGGGGTAAGGACCTCGTTGGTAAGGTAGTTAACTGGCCTATTGATGCTACTGGGAGAGGTATTGGTGCTAAAGGTAATGAAGGAGTTACAGCTACAGTTTTACAGACGCCTTACTCTATTGGATATGTTGAACTAAGTTATGCGCTAGAGAACAATCTACCTATAGCAGCTATAAGGAATGCAGCAGGAAGATTTGTTCTACCTACAGATGAAGCTATAAGGAATGCAGCTAAAGGTGTACCTATACCCTCTTCGCCTCTAGAGGATTTTAGTGAAATGTTTGTAGAAGTAATATACTCTCCACATGAAGGTTCTTACCCGATATCATCTCTGGCATTCCTATTTGTATGGAGAGAATATGGAGATCGCAACAAAGCTCTAGCTCTTAGTGAGTTTCTGAAGTGGATAGCTATAGAGGGATACAGCAATATGGTTCAAGGATATGTAGCTCCTCCGCAACAAGTAGTAGAACTACTTTTATCTGCAGCTAGACTACTAGAGAGCTAGGTAATAGCTGATATAGAGTTAAATACTGATCCTATTAGCTAGAGATTTCGAGACACTATTAAGATGCAAGGTATGGTATATGTCTAGATCGAAACATGATAGGCTTTTTTTGATTTCCTTTCTACCTACAGCTTTCATAATCTCGAGCATTCTTGTGCTCTTTCTCATAATATTCTCCTCCAATTCTCTAGACTCTATCAAGATGTTTGGAGTAAAACTATTTACGGAAAGTATATGGGATCCAGAGAAAGAGGTGTATGGGGTTCTGGCACCTATTATCGGTACATTTACAGCTTCTTTTATCGCTGTCTTTATCTCTCTATTCTTTTCATTACCTCTATCGATACTCATCACCGAGTTCTTGAGGGGTAGAATTAGGGATATATTTTCATCAGTTGTAGAGCTTATGGGCGGTATACCGACGATCGTATATGCTGTCTGGTCTCTAAACTATTTAGCGCCCTTCCTTCGGAGTTACATCATGGAGCCTCTACATATGTATCTAGGATTTATACCTTTCTTCTCCTGTAGACCTGTAACAGGTTTCTCTATATTTACTGCTGGAATAGCTATAGGTATATCTATTGTGCCCTACATGACATCGATTATAGTAGAATCCTATAGATTGATTCCATCGATATACAGAGAAGCTTGTCTAGGTATAGGGGCTACTAGATACGAAACAACAAAGATACTTCTATCTCTAGCCAAGCCAGCGATACTTGCATCAGCTATACTTGGTTTCGCTAGAGCTGCTGGAGAAACAACTATAGCTGTAGTGACTATAGGGAACTCGATGAATCTAAGCCCATGTATTTTTGCACCTGGGTACACAGTATCTGCATTAATAGCCTCTAACTACGAAAACGCAGGTCTGTATATATACGCTGAATCAGTTCTACATGCATCTGCACTAGTGATACTTTTTGCAACACTTATCCTTAGTTTCGCTGGATTGATGATTCTAGATAGATGGAGGGTGAAAATCGTTGTCTAGATGGAGAGATGTGAGAGATAAGCTCTTTATATTATTAGTGATCTTGATGTCTGCTATAGCTCTACTGCCATTACTACACATGATTATAACTATAGCAATAAACGGTATACAGACTATAGCTAGAGCAGGTATTAGATTCTTTACAGATATACCTCCACCACCCATATCGAGAGATATAGGCGGTATAGCTCCATCACTTGTAGGCTCCTTCATAACTACACTAACATCTCTACCTATAACCATAGCCTTAGCATTATCGGCGGCAATACTTTCTACAGAATTTCCCTCTAACCCTCTATCCAGACTTACAGATATTCTCTCTAGATCTTTTGCAAGTATACCCACTATAGTTGTATCAATGTTTGTCTATGCACTAGTTGTTGTTCCGATGAATAGGTTCTCTGCTCTAGCGGGAGCAGTAGCTTTATCCCTGATATCTCTCCCATATGCATATACATCATTTTCATCTGCATTAAGATCTGTTCCACAGACCTATAGAGAAGCCTCTTACTCTATAGGTATGAACAGGTGGCAAACAGTAATCAAGGTGTTTATACCAATAGCTAGAAAAGCTATTGTTGTAAGCATATTGATAACGTTTGCAAGAGCTATGGGGGAGACAGCAACTCTACTCTTTACTGTTGGAAGATATAGAGTTGGTGTAAACATAGATATTAGAGCTCCTACAGATACTATACCTCTACTTATATTCGATTTCATAACAACTCCATTCAAAGTTTATCACGAGATAGCTTGGGGAGCAGCACTAGTACTTCTATTCATCTATATAGCTATATTTATCACAGTTAAAACAATCGTTAAAGAGGTGAAGTTATGAGGTATGCTATAGAGATCAAGAATCTGAACCTCTATATAAGTGATAGACATATCCTTAAGAACGTGTCTATGGATATAGAGCCCAACACAATTCATGTAATTATGGGTCCCTCTGGTTCAGGTAAAACAACTTTATTGAGGGTTATAAACAGACTCATAGACTTGACACCGAATATTAAAGTTTCTGGAGAGGTATATGTATTGGGTAGAAATGTATTTGAGATAGATCCATATACTCTAAGGAGAGATATAGGTATGGTTTTCCAGGTACCTAACCCGTTTCCCCATATGTCTATATACTGGAATATAGCGATAGCTGCTAGACTCAATGGTGTTGCTAGAAACAAGAGAGATCTAGATGAAGTAGTTAGATGGGCTTTAGAAAAAGCTATGCTTTGGGACGAGGTTAAGGATAGACTGAATAAGTATCCAAACGAGCTTAGTGGAGGTCAGAGACAGAGACTGTGTCTTGCTAGAGCGTTAGCCATGAAGCCAAAGATACTTCTACTAGATGAACCAACAGCAAATATAGATCCTGTTAATGCTAGAAAACTTGAGGAGGCTATAGTGTCGCTTAAAAACGATGTAACGATAGTTATGGTGACTCATTCACCACATCAAGCAGCTAGAGTTGCTGATAGTGTTACACTTATATATGATGGAGCTGTAGTTGAACAAGGGGCTGCTTCAAGAATATTTCTCCATCCATCGAATGAGTTCACAGCTAAGTTCCTTAGAGGTGAGATATAGGTATGCTCTTGATAGATGAGCTCGAGAGACTTAGATCTATACTACTCCATATGGCTGAACATACACACAAGGTAATGATCAAGACCTCTGAACTCTTTAACGAAAGCAATACCTCTGTTAGAGAAAGTCTATGGAGAGAGATAGACGAGATCTCATCTATACTCGATAGGATAAGGAGAGAATTCGTAAATGAGGTTCTGGTATTCATAGCCAGAAGACAGCCTTTAGGTAAAGAGCTCCTCATTGCTCATACATTGATAAGTATAGCATACGATGTCTATAGAATATCTAGATACTGTAGAGAGATAGCAAGAATAGACATAATGCTGACACCAGAAAGTATAGCAAGTATCAAGGGAGCTTCAGAAATGTTCAGATATGCAATTAAAGCAGTTGAAAATGCATTAAAAGATCTTGTAGAGCTTAAACCAGTAAACGAAAGAGCAATTCTGGAGATAGACAATAATGTAGATACACAATATAGAGCACTATTAAAAGAGGTTATATCGAGAGAATATGTAGATCGATCAACATCACTAAAAGTACTCATAATGAGGCATATAGAGAGAATAGTAGATCATGCAAACTACATAGAAGACCACCTAAAACTACTAACATAAAACAAAACAAATATTTCCATAAACAAAAACTCAGTGGGTAACCACACAATCATCGGTATCCTCACATTCCCCGAAAAACTCATCATCAAACATCATCAAACTCTCTACACTACTTTAAGTCTTTCTCAAATCAATACAAACATAACCTTCTGCAACAATTCTATACTAGACTATACAAAAGTCTCAATAAATAAACCTTCTACAGACTTTCTGCATCCTTTGATAGTTTCTAACACTATTGATAATGATCTTTGAGTTAGAGACCTTAGCACTATTGAGTTCTCTCAATGTGTGAGTCTATAGTGTTTGACGTGCTTCTCTACCTATCTATTATGAGGTTATAAAAGTTCTTATGTTTATGGGATAGAGAATATTGTTCGTAGAGAATTATGTTGGTTTAACATGATGATTTATAGAGAAGTTGTAGCTAGAGTTCATGTATCTTGAAGTTCTGTTATTTAGTGAATATTGTTGTTGATTTGTGTTCTAGGTATTGGCTGGATGTGTTGAAGCTGGTTAAAGGTTTAGTTAAAGAAGAGTATTGTTATAGTTATGATTATCTACGATCTGATTAATGTTTTTAGGTCATTGAGTGAAGTGATGATGTAGATATAGATATGGTTATACCTTATGTTGCTGTTTCTTCAATTAGTTCAAGGTGTTGTTTTGTGTCTAGTGTATGGTTATAGCTGTAGCTAATCCAATTAAAAGTGCTACTATGCCTAGTCCTGCTGTTAATTTGTATCTGTATTTCTTGGCTATGAACAGTAATAGTTTGATTGTGGCAAAACCTGTGATTACTGATACTAGAGATGCTAGTCCTAGTAATGTGATGTCAAGGTGTATAGTAGTTAGTTCTTCTAATGTTATTGTAAGGATTGTGGCTCCAAGATTTACAGGAATAGAGGCTAGAAAGCTTAGCTTAAGAGCATCATCAATAGTATAGCCTAGGTAGAGTAGTGTTGCTACTGTTACACCTGACCTACTTACACCAGGTGCTATAGAAAGTCCTTGAATAAGGCCTAGAACAAGTGAGTCGAATATATCTATATCTGTGATTTTCTTCAATCCTGTATCTAATCTACTTAAGACTAATGCTTGAAGTAGGAGAATGAAGCCTATTGCAATGGTTATAAAACCTATGAACTCTTCTCTTAGTAATAAGAACTTGGTGAACACTATGTATATAGGTAGACCTGTTAAGCACGATGAAAATGTTGTAATAATTAAATATGTTAACAACTTTGTATTCTTAAACAAAATTATATCGAGAACCTCACGCCTAAAATAAACTATTGCTGCAAAAACTGTTCCACCCTGAACAGCTAATCCGACTAAGTAAGAAATAGTGAGAGGTCTTCTTAACACAAGTGATGAGAAAAGCATAACTATAGTCTTGCTAGAAACAGGAAGCCATTCAAAGATGCCTTGGAGAACTCCTATCCCCAGTATTTCTGCAACAGAGCTACACATTCTAGACAACACCACAACTCATTTTAGCACTAACATAGGGTCAGCTAGACTAATATAGATATCTAGCAAATCTATGGTTTCTATAGCTATACAAAATAATCCAGAACTATCTTAAGTTCATATAAACACCAACTATGTCTCAAATAAACCTCTGAACCTTTTCCATAGCAATCTACTTCAACTATAACCACATCGACAAGAATCTGTATAAGCTATATCAATAAGGTTTGTATTTGAACCAAACCTATATAATGTGTTTAGAATCAAAATAATACAATAATACATTTCTATATCATCTTGAAGCTAGATGTAGTTGAAGATCTATTGAGAATCCTCAATACTTGTTATAGAGAAGAGAGCATCAATATCTAAAGTCTTTAGAGAGAACCTAGACTGTGTATAGTATCCAATGTTCTACCTCAAAATTTATAAGTTCTGACCCAGAATCTAGATTCTGGGGTAGAATAATTGTTATTTGATCCTAGACCTAAAACTAATAGAAATGAGCTTTTCGGAAGAGATCAAGAACTCGAGATACTGCACAAAAATATAGATTCACCTCTCACAATTATTTCTGGTATCAGGAGGATAGGTAAGACTTCTCTATTGAGTGTTTTCCTTAATGAAGTTGATATTCCGAGTGTATTGATTGATTTAAGGAGTCTACATACTAACTATGGTCTACGTGATCTATATTCATTGATTTCAAAAGCGTTTTCATCGAGACTCGATAAGCTGTATGATGTTCTTAAATCTATATCTGGTATAAGTATTAGGGGTGTTGAGGTAGAGATTAAGTGGAGAGGTAGAGGTTCTATTACTCTTTCTTCACTTTTCGATGCTCTCAATAGGAAGAGAATTATAGTGGCTTTTGATGAAGCTCAGAAACTCAGAGGTCCTCGTTCTCAAGAGTTTCTCAATGCTTTAGCACATGCCTATGATTACGATAGAAACATTACATTCATACTTACTGGTTCAGAGATCGGTTTACTTTACGGATTTCTGGGAATCGATAAACATAACTCACCTCTCTACGGTAGATACTGTTTTAATCTCAAACTCGAAAGGTTTGATAGAGATACTTCACTAGAGTTCTTAAAGACTGGATTCAGAGAGCTGAGAATAGATGTAAAAATGGATGTTCTGGAAATAGCTGTTGAAGAATTTGGTGGAATACCGGGTTGGCTAACATTCTTTGGTAATGAATATTCTAAAGGAAATAAGGATATCGTTAAGATAAAAGAGCTAGCAATAGGTGTTGCTTTAGGAGAGCTACAGAATATTGTTAGAGAGAGAGGTAAGAGGTATGCATTGGTTTTAAAAGGAATCGCTAAAGGAATTACGACGTGGAGTAGTCTAAAGAGGTATGTTGAGGAAAAAGAGGGTGTTACGATATCCTCTAGCATACTATACAATATCGTGAAGAACCTTGAAGATATGAGTATAATCCATAATTATCAGTTTCTAGACCCTATATATCGAGAAGCATCGCTAAGAATTCAGATAACATAGCGCTATATCATTAATGAACCACTTTCTCGATGAAACTATCTCTACACAATTCTGTTTAACCTAGACGCTATACTCTAGTACTCTAGATAACGTAGCATGTGTTCAATACCTTATGGAAGTACTGAACATCTAGTCCTTATCCCATATAGTAAAACTTTAACGCATCTATAGAAAATGTATTATGTTTATTGATAACCTCTTCTCTAAAGAGTTTTTAGGTTGATAAAGCAAGTATTGCTCTAAACATTTGAGCAATACAAAAATAAATCACACAATGAGAAACTATATATATGGTTCTTTTAGATAGCTTAAGGCATTATTCAAAGATATTCTGATTACTGATGATGTTTATGGCCAAGGCTTCAACAATTTCGTTAACTTGCTAGAAAAAAGTGCTATAACCTTAGCTCTTGTTTATTGTAACATAAAATTCGATACTATTAAGCAACCTATATGTCTTAAAGCTGATGAAAGAATGTTGAAACATGATACTCTAACTCTTTGATATATAACTTAAGCACCGCTACTCGATACACAGAACTCAATAAATATCGTTCTTTAATAAATATAGCATTACTAGGTATGTGTAAAGCTCAATAGTTTAGAGCAATCTGAAACATAATCTTAAAGTAGTTATGCACAAAACATGTGGTCTGGAGAAGAGGTTTATGGAATGAGGTATCATGAAACCCTTATTATGGGGGCTATAGCGAGAGTATATGAAGATGAATCAATAGAAGTTATTTCAGAACCAAAACTTCAGCATTGTACCTATATGCATAGAGTTTATGGTATACGAAAAGTTTGTGAAGATGTTGTAAAATATGTGTTGAAGCTTAAGATAAAGGAATACGGATTATTTACACCTAAAAGAAGATTCGATTTAGGGAGAATAGTTGCTTTCGGAACTTCTGAGATCATGTCTTGGGGAATAGAGAAAGAGTTTTTTGATTGTGCTGTAATTGTATGTGATGGAGCTGGAACTATTATTGCAAGATCTCCACAATTGGTTCAAGGTGTTGGAGCAGTTATGAATGGTCTTCTCAAGACCTACCCTATCAATGAGGTTATTGAGAGTATTGAGAAACTAGAAGGTTTTGTTCTAGATAAAGATAATGCGACTATAGATCAAGTTGAAGGTATTGTAAAAGCTATTGAGTTAGGATGTAGGAAAATTGCTGTTAGTGTTATAGGTTTGAGATGCTGGGAGATATCTGAGATTAGGAGAATAGAGGATAGGTATAGTGTTAGTGTAACAGTATTCTCTACCTGTAATACCTTAACTAAGGCTAGCTGTATTACATATATAGAGAAAGCTGATTACGTTTGTACAAGCGTAAACCATATGTTGAGAAAAGCATTAGCAAAGAAAACACTAATACAGTTAGGTGTAACAATACCTGTCTATATACTAACAAATAAAATGAAAAACTTGGTGCTAGAGTATATGAAAGATTTTGATGAGCAGTTCATTATCAGGAGAGCTACTCTACCATATGAAGAAGAATACACAACAAAGTGTACTCAATGTGAATGGCTATAGCTATTAGCTATGAAATAGCAAAACAGATGCCCTTACTCCCTAAACATATATCATAATATTATATATATTTTATTTACTAGAAAACATAAACAATACATATGTAGTAATCCATAGCTTCGACCTATATATAGAGTTTATGTAAACTGTTCTATCTAGATACACAAACCAAGTATTATAGATCTAGTGTTATTATAGATCTAGTGTAAGAGTCAACAATAAGTATCTATATCTATATCTAGTAGCAAAATGATTCCCAATCACTATGTAGAAGTGTTGTCAATATACTGTGCTCACCAGATAGAGACATAGAAACCTAAATCCAAGTGGTTTAAAACATGTAAACAGTAAGACGATTAAGAAGAATGCAACACATGTAACTCTGAGATCCATTGAGATGCTGATGCAATTAATTCTCAAAGCCATATCGACATCTAGATATGAGAAACAGAAGATGTGAATAGTGGTTTAGATTTTGTGAAAGAACTCGACACATAATTCTATATGTATATATGGTAAAAAAGAATTATAGGTTAGAGATACTGAAGAAAATTCATAACGTTATCGATAGTCTTCCAGGAAGCATCTCTAGTAATGCTATAGGTTATGTGAGGAAGGGTCATGATAATAATTGATGCTTCATCTCTAGTCAAGTATGTTTTGAGAGAACTCGACTGAATTAAGGTAGAGCTCTATTGTCTCTAAGGATAGTCTATAGAACATATCGTTAAAGAGATTTCTAACACTATATGGAAACACTATGCTATATATAGGAAGATAGATAGAGATATAGAGATACAGTATTGAAGCTAGTAAAGATGCTAAAGATACTCATAGACAAAATAGCTATAGTTCTAGAGAATCAGGATGAATATCTTTCAAGAGCATTACAAGATATTTCTTGAGTATTTACTGCCTATATACGATACACTCCATATAACGCAAACAAGAAAAAATAGAACAAAATTACTAAAATCAAATAAGAATACAAACAGAAGATGGTCATAGAAGCTATTAAACACCATAGATATATAGATACTAGCATAGAGAAATGATGTACATGTGATGATGCTCCTCTATCAACTCTGTATCTTTAGAAACATACCTAAGATATAGTGTATGCTCTTGAGATAAGCAGTATCGCTTCTCTAGATAGAGTATTATCTTTATCATTATCAATATAACCTCAATAAGTTATTATAGTAATATACTCAGTTCTATCATAATCAAACAGATACTTTTTATCGATAATCATGTAGCTTGATAATTGTTAATCTATATCTTAAGCTATATAGTTTATCAATTATTATCATTCTTATGTTACTTCAAATTTCTGAATCCATAGGTTTTATATTGCTATTGATACTGTTTAGGTATCTCTGTAGATGTTCAGTATATTTGTATCCATGATCTGGGAACACCAGTATATAGTCACCTTCATTTAGTTCACCATTTTCTACAAGTTTTCTATAACCTGTATATACAGCGCCACTGCTTAATCCAATTAGTATACCTTCTCTTCTAGCTATATGTATGATAGACTGTATAGCTTCTTCGAGTGAAACCTCTATAACTCCATCTATATCGATATAATGTATCCACTTCATACCTGATTCGATTCGCCTTATACCCTGTATAATTGTTCCTTCTCTAGGTACTACACCATAGATCTTGATTCCTCTGAACCTGCTCTTGAAGTAGAGGGCTATGGCAGACATATGTCCAGAGGTCCCTAGGCCACCGATTATGGCTCTAGGAGCTATACCTGCTTCTCTGATCTGTAGCTCTAACTCTTTTGCTGTATACCTTAGATGAACCTCGAAATTAGCATCATTGTAGAACTGGTTAAGATGTATAGCCTTCTCTTTTCTAGCTATCTCATTAACTTCATCTATAAGCTCTACTGTTAACTGTTTAGTAGATCTTACAACATCAGCACCAAATACCTTTAACATAAGCTCACCTGTTTGTGAAACTGTTGAAGGTATGTATGCTCTAAGTTTAGAGAGATACATATTGGCTATAGCAGCTATAGCTAGACCTGTGTTTGTTGATGTTGATTCCACGAGAAGCCCCAGATTTCTTCTGCCGTAGGCTTCAGCAACTTTTCTATACATATACCATCCCACTCTATCCTTAATACTCATACTCCATGGATTGAATCCCTCTAGTTTAGCCCAAACAACTCTATCATCTATAGAGACTCTAGAGAGCTTCACTAGAGGTGTTGGCCAATTCTTGTAGAGAAGTTCTTCAGTATCTCTAAAAACTCTATAGATACTGGGTTGAATATCTTCGAAAAATCCCATTACCTCGAGAGGTACAAATGTATTCTCAATGCCACGAGATACAGGTATTCTTCTAACCCCGAGTTTCTTAAGTGTTTGGAAAAGCTTGCAGTTCTCTATAACTCTATATCCATCAACAACAATAGCTCTATCTATACCACCTCTACTCAAAATCTCTCTAGCTAAACTAATGAATTCTTGAGTATCTATACCTTCTTCACAGTAGAGATTTTCAACATCTTGCATATACAGATACTGATCACCATCACTACTAGATAACAAAGAGTGTCTTTAAAGCTTTACCCTAGTTTTTGATGTTTATTTATCTAGACTATTGTATAGAATTTAGATTTTCTTAGAATAGTTAAATCAAACAATCTCTATACTTTGTAACATTATCTGAATAGTCTAGAATCAATGTCATGTACACACAATCACTATCTCTCTAACGATAAGTCTCTGTGTATTGTTTGTGTAGCTATTTTACCCCATCTCATAGCCTCTATTACTGTCCCTTCTCCTACCACTATATCTCCTCCAGCATAGACTCTCGATAGAGTTGTTCTCCCTTCTCTATCAACTACTATCCTCCCTTTATTGTCTATCTTTATCTCGGGTACAGTCATAGGTATTAATGGATTGGGGTGAAAACCTATAGCATTAACAACTGTATCAACTTGTAGCGATATTGTTTCACCTGTTGGTATAGGTCTCGGTCTTCCAGTTTCATCTGGTTCACTAAGCCTCATTTTCATTAACTTTATCTCTGAGACAGAGCCATTGCCTATGAACTCTATTGGTTGAACTAAGAACAAAAACTTAACACCTTCTTCTTCAGCATTGCTTATCTCTTCTGATCTTGCAGGCATCTCGTTTCTAGATCTACGATAAACAACAAAAACTTCTTTTGCTCCTAGCCTAAGAGCTGATCGAGCTACATCTAGAGCTGTATTTCCTCCACCAATAACAGCTACATATCTACCTCTACGTATTGGTGTATCATAACATGGGAAGAGGTAGGCCTTCATCAAGTTTACTCTAGTTAGATACTCGTTAGCTGTATAGATGTGGTTAAGATTTTCTTCAGGAATCTCTAGAAGTCGTGGATGACCTGCTCCAGTACCTATGAATACTGCATCGAATTTGTCTAAAAGATCATAGATAGAGATTGTTCTACCAACTATGACCCCAAGTTCTATGTTGATCTCTAGATCAAGTAGACGTTTTACTTCGTAATCAACTATCTTCTTCGGTAACCTAAACTCTGGGATACCGTACATCAGAACTCCTCCAGCAGCATGAAGAGCCTCAAATACTGTTACTTCGTATCCGAGTCGAACTAGATCGTAAGCAACAACTATTCCAGCTGGTCCAGAACCTACAATAGCAATTCTACCTCTTCTACACCCTCTGTACTTATCCTCTATATCCACACCGTGTTGGTGAATCCAATCAGCTACAAATCGCTCAAGAGCACCTATAGCTATTGGTTCACCCAGTTTAGCTAATGTACAGAACTTTTCACATTGTTTTTCTTGAGGACATACACGACCAGTTACAGCAGGTATAGGGCATCTCTCTATGATAACTCTGTAAGCTTCTTCATATCTCTGTTTCTTGATCAGCTTTATGAATCGCGGAATATCTATTCCTATAGGGCATCCCTGTACACATGGTTTAGTAGAACACTGTATACATCTAGATGCTTCTTCTATAGCTTCTTTCTCACTATACCCTAGAACAACTTCATCAAAGTCTTTTACTCTATCTAGAGGATTTCTCTTTGGGATAGATACTCTAGGTCTTATCTTGACCAATACAGCCACCACTCTCTAGAAATCTTCTTAAAGAAATGTTCTCTTCATCTCTATACATCTGTAATCTGAGCTCAAGCTCGTTCCAGTCAACACCAAGAGCATCGAACTCTGGTCCCTCAAGACAAGCAAATCTAGTTTTACCGTAGACTCTGACTCTACAAGCACCACACATACCAATACCGCAAACCATTATAGGATTCAAACTAGCTACAGCTCTAACACCATATCTTCTAGCTACAGAACTACACATCTTCATCATAGCAACAGGCCCCACTATCCAAACTAGATCTAGTTTAAGGCCTTCAGAAAAGATCTTCTCTAGAGCACTAGATACATAGCCTCTAATTCCTCTACTACCATCGTCTGTAGAGATGTAGAGTTCATCACATATACTTCTAACCTTATCTTCGTATATAAGCAAATTAGAACTCCTAGCACCAATAATAGCTACAACTCTATTCCCAGCTTCTTTAAAAGCTCTAGCAACAGGATACAAAGCTGCTACAGCAACACCTCCACCAACAACAGCCACAGTTCCAAACCTAGAGATATGTGTTGGAACACCATGAGGGCCAGAGACATGGTATAGATCTTCTCCAATATCCACTAAGCCCAACTTAATTGTGCTTACACCAACTTCTTGAAACACTACTCTAATCCATCCATCCTCTCTATCCCAGTCAACTATAGTCAACGGAATTCTCTCACTCACTCTATCAACCATAACCATAACGAATTGACCAGCTCTAGCAGCTCTAGCTATCCTTGGAGAATAGATATCGATCTCCTTGATCTTTGGAGCTAGTATCCGCTTCCTCAATACAGTATATCTTGTAGCTCCATATATTTTAATCATCCTCCATATAGTTAATTATCTGAGTATTGATGAAACTAGTAATAAACAAGACTTTATGTATATAGTATAAATATCTAATGTATCGACACTATTAAGCACTACAACACATAATGTAGAGCTCATGAATATAGTAATCAACTAGATATTTATAGTTAAGAAGCTTCATAAACCAAGATCTCTTAGATATATTGCTCTCTAAATCGAGATATCTATACTGATTAACAAACATCTTCTAAACTCTACAAATGGATAGTGTCTCGATATAGAATTATAGTTAATCAAGTTAATACATATTGATGAGAGATAACATCATATCTAGTTAGAGAAGCTATGTAGATCCTTTAACACTATTGTTTCTACATCATGATCCGCTCTATTCTTTCTAGATAGCGATACTAATGCAGATACTATTAGTATCACATTCTCTAAGCTTTCTATCTTATTCACTTCATCTAATTGCTGAAGAATCTTCTAGAGAATCTCTGGAAAACACTTTAGATCAGTTTAATTATCTCAATGATTTTGGTAACTATAGTTGACTACTTTTATCAAGCTATTGTTAATACTCTCTACACTATTAGTTTCAATAATTCTGTTACGGATCCACATCATCCCACATTATACCGAGGATACGGAAAACTAGATAACTAAAAAAGATGGCAATAGAGTAGCAATATATAGGCTTCACTATAGATTAATTCGAATACTCTTTAAAGATAGTATCTATATGTTTTTAACAGCTATAGACAGTAATACACACGAAGAAATAAAGCAGCAGACAAGAATGATCCACGATATACCTGAAACCCAAAAACCACAACACAAAAGACACCAGTAACTCCGCACATAGTAGGGCCCGTAGCCCAGCCAGGAGAGGGCGCCGGCCTCCGGAGCCGGAGGACCCGGGTTCAAATCCCGGCGGGCCCGCCAGCTTTCAATTCAAGTAAAAAGTTTATTAACTTTCCCAATGTTTCAGTTTCTTGGTGTGTATTGAAACATCAGATTTGATGGCTTTGGGCAATAGTAGTTCTGAGCAGTAGAGGAGCGACTCTGGGACTGGAGAAATATAGTATTCACTTTTGTAGAGATCAAAGCGATATATGAAATGTTGGTGGCGAGAAGTCTATCCAAGGGAACAGTATACGAAGTTCTAAAGAGAATGATTAGAAAGGGGCTAGTAGTTTGTAAACTAGAGGGATATACATTCAATCCAAAGATTGTTATGCATGAGGCATTGAGAGCTATAGACATCAAGAGATCTCTAAACGGGAAACGAGGGGCGATGAGTAGTCAGCAGAGAATAGTTGTTAACATAGTTGATGTGGATAGCTCGAAGATTCCTTACGAGATTAGAGAGCTCTTAGAGAGTTTCACAAATTGCTAAAAAGATTACTGGAGAGCTGTTGATTTAATCGCACACACGCCACTGGGGGTTTGGGAACGGGGATCTGTTCCTCTGGGTAAACAATTTCTTCATATATCGTGAGGAGAAGACGGGGTTCCTCCACTACTTCAAATACCACAGACTCCCAGAACTCTTGAAGGAATTGAGTTTTGATGAGGGGCTCATGTTCAATCACACAAAGCACTCATACTTCTACAGACCTGCGGGAATATTCTAACAAAGAATCAAATCACTTCACTTCTGTATGTAGAGCATGTAGTTAGAGAAAACCTCTAAAAACAGTTCGCTTCATGAATAGATCTGCAAACAATCTTTAGTACTCAAGTTTTTTATATTCTCTTAGAGAATTCTGTAGTAGGTGCTATAGAGCTTATGCCCGTTATGGCTCGCACCAGGATTGGTAGATATTATAGGACAACTATTCCCAGAGAGGTCCATAAACTACTAGAGTTGAGGGAGAGCGACGAGGTTGAGTGAGTCTTCGAGAACGGAGTGGTTTATATTAGGAATGCTTGTGGTGAAGATGGTGAGTTGTCTCGATAATCTTATTGAAATAATTAAGAAGCTAAGGGAACGCATCGAGAGGTACAGAAACTTGCTTGAGAAGAACGAAATGCTGACACGATACGTACTGATAGACCCATTGCTTAGGGCACTTGGATGGGATATTGAAAATCCGGAGCAGGTTAGATCTGAAGAGAAACAGGGAGCAGGGGTTCCGGACTACGTTCTCTACGTAGGTGAGGAGAGAATCATAGCGATAGAGGCAAAAAGTCTGGGAACCAGTCTAGACGAGAAGCAAATTATCGAACTAGGCTTTAAGTATGGTTGGCAAAACAAGATACCTTACTTCATCATTACCAACGGCGATAGATGGGATATATACGATTTAAGAGAACTTGGAAGCAAAAAAGTAACCTCAATAAGTATTTCAAAAGGAGATCCAGGAGAGGTGGTATTGAGACTTTTACCGTTATGGCGTTCTCTTTTTGCATCTCAGAAGAAAATCGAGCTAGTCAAACCCCTAATAGAGGAAGTTAAAGCACAACCACCAGCAGTTGAGGGGAAAAAGCCCGCACCTGAAGAGCTAAACCTCGAGCAAGTTAAAAAGTTCTATGATTGCTTAACAGATTCTGGGAAAGTCCTAATCGAGATAGCATATGAAGCGTGGAAGGAAGGAATATTATTAAGTAAAGATGAAATTATTGAGGAGATGAAAAAAGAGGCATAGAAGTTGACAGAAGAGGTTTTACTGGTGTTAAGAGTGGTATCACTAAATGTGCTAAGAAATACGGTTTACCACCTCCTCTACCATCGAAAAAAGAACTAGGTGAAGAATACTATAAAGATGAAAGTAAGAGGTATCGATTGAAAGACGAATGGGGTAGAGCCCTCGAAAAAATATTGGATGCTAAGGAGGTGTAATGTGTAGCTGAAAACTAGTGGGAACATCCTTTTTGTGTCTACAAGAATCTATTTGAAAGCTTCGAACAGCTACACAAGTCCTAGAGGTTTAAGCCTTGATTTAAGTTCTGTCTTGTGAGGATAAGGGAACATCCGAAATTTGAAGGAGCTTCTCATCTATTATGAAGAAAGTTTATCAAGGGATAAATACTCGATTTTTGCAGATGGAGTCAAATGGGGTCAAGAGGATGAGCATCAGAATATTTTATACAACAAGTCAATGCTAATGTCGTTGCTACCGTATTAAGAAAAGCATAAAACAGCTAGAAACGAGGAAGTGACTGGTGTATTGAAGAATAGGTATAGACTCAAGGACTTCAAGAACAGGATGTACATATTTAAGGGCTTATTGAACAACGAGCTAGAGGTATTAACGAGGTTCTGTGTTACTCTAAAACTCGAGGAAGAAGGGAAGACGATGTCTAGGTTTCTATAATAAGAAACGGCTTTGTACTAATGATTAAAGGATTAAAGGGCTGAATGAAAAATCTTTCCATTATTATCATCATGCATCTCTTCTGGCAATGGCTAAGTTCCTGCTGTGTTTTAGAAAGTTCTAATAGAATTCTGCTCAGGATTAGCCAAGCGTAAAATGTGCTCAGTATATATAGCTTGCTTAGCAGTTACTATCAAACATTATATGGATGCTTTACCTTAAACTGGCTACTTAACACTCATCAATAGGATTTGGAAGATCCTTCTTCTTCGTGAACTTCATGTAGTTGAACTCGTCAAGTAGCTTAGTTAGTGGCTTCTTCGTGTCTGGATAAGCTTCACGGCATAATTCCTCTGGAGATCTACCATATGTTTCAATCACCCTTCTAAGAATTCGCTGCATTTCATGCATAAACCTAAGATAGCCTACTTCATTATCAGCATAGCCGTATCCTTTTCTAATACTTTCATCCCACATCATAAAAAGTTCAGGGATAACACCATGCATGATTTTGGAGGCTGATGTAGATCCAATACCGTTGACATTAGAAAGCCTATTATAGATTTTCTTTATGACATCTGAAATCTTCATTTCCTGTCCCTCAACATTTACTTTTTCATCAAAATTAAGGCTTAGCAGGCTCTTGCCGCGGAGCACATTAAAGTATTTATTAAGTTCTTTTAAAGCCTCTCCAAGTGAATTAGGGTTGATCCTGTTAACGTTTCTAATATTCCAGGTTTTAAGAAACCCAATTATAGTATCTCTTATTTGGTCTTCATTGATTTGACTAAGATTTTCCCAAACTTGTCTACGATCTAAAACATACTTCTCGTAAGCTAGGTCGAATTTCCTCTGATCTCTTTTGAACAATTCAACTCCTTCTAATAATACCCGATAATCCAAACACATGCACGTCAATAAAAACATTATTAATCTTTCTAATAAATTTTCATGATCATCTATCACATAGAAAGTAATTTATTCAAGTAACTTAATTATTATTATTGGAGCGATAATGATCGTCTACTATTATCACGAAATAAAGCGAGGTTTTATTCAGTCAATTACTAGAAAATATGCCAAAAATGTGGCACAATAAATGTTGCTAAAGCAAAACTTTGTATGAAGTGCAGAAGCCCATTACAGGCATAATTAATAGTACTTCAAGGGATACCAGATGATTTATATTGGCAACATAAAGCTATACTTTTCCAGATATTTCCAATAATTAAATGTTTCCAGATGTAGTCATATATAGGTAAGAAGAGAAGAGGTTAATGTTAAACTAGGATACAAGAATAAGGTTCCTAGAGCATCTGCTAACAAGAAGTTCAAGAAGATGCTTAGAGATATATTGCTCACCGAATGCCCATACACTAAGTACTGGGTTGATGATGTTATCAGAACTGCTTAGACAAAGCCTAAAATGGGGAATCATAGTTATTTCTCAGTAAGTTTAATTTCTCTCTTTCTTCCAAACCAATAAATCACCCAATAGTTGTATGAGGCAAATATATGATTAATAGAAGGATAAGAAGATATGTTGAGCTGAGTATAGAGGTTAATAGGTTAACGTTAATTAACTAGTTAAATCATTTTCTACTTAGAAATAGCGGAAATAGCTAGTGTGTTGTAGATTGTATGAGATAGTTGTTAGTATTTTATTGTATATACGTTAAGTATTTAAGTATTATAGTTCTAGATCTAGCATATAGAATAGGTGAAGTTTATTGGGTTTTGCGTTTGATTGGAGGACTCTTGAGGAAGTTGTTGAGAGGGCTGTTAGGAGAGCTAGAGCTGAGGAACTCAAAGATGTTGCTGATGCCGTTAAAACTTTAGCAGACTATATGAAGATAGGTTTCGAGAAAGTATTCCAAGTGCTACAGGAACATTCGAAGAGGTTGGAGGAGCATTCTAAAAGGATTGAGGAATTGTCTAGGAGGATTGAAGAACATTCGAAGAGGTTGGAGGAGCATTCTAAAAGGATTGAGGAATTGTCTAGGAGGATTGAAGAACATTCGAAGAGGTTGGAGGAGCATTCTAAAAGGATTGAAGAACTATCTAAGCGTGTAGCAAGGTTTGAGGTTGTTGTTGGTTCTGTAACACGTAGAGTTGGAATTGACTTAGAGAAAACTATTCTTAGTCTATATAGAGATGTTCTTGTTTGGTTTGGTGTAGAGGATGTTGATAAAGTCGAGAAATTTGTTTACATAGACGCAGAGGGTAGGTATATGGGTAAAGGGGATACCTTAGAGATAGATATCTATATCCACAACAAGGAGATATTCTTTATCGAGGTTAAGAGCTTTGTTGATGTAGAAGATGTTATGTGGTTTAACCATAAATGCAGTATAGCATCGAGAATAATTGGAAAAGAGCCGAAGAGAAAAATCATGGTATCGATACACTCTGTTAAAGAAGCGCTAGCTCAAGCAAAGAAATACGAAATAGATATTATCTACGGGGAACTAATAGATTGAATAAGCTATAGAGTAGACTTGTTCTACATAAGCTAAGCCAGATAATATCCACATTGATATGTTGATGTAAAAAACCTGGATCATTTAACTATGTCGAGATTGTCTACATTTTGAAGATTTCTACATAAAAATGGTTTTCTTCTGTTGTTCATTCCTTGTTAATTCTGATCTACATACTGTATCCGATTTGTATACTCTGTATCTAGGATAGTGTCAATAGGCTAGATGCTTAGAGCTACTCTAGAATGCTTTGTGTCCTATGTTCGTAAACAAATATTAACCCTAATGCAGATTAATTCGGCCTGGGATGAGCTATTAACAAGATTTTACAGACTTTCGTAGGTATTTTGATGTCGTATCTTTTTGCAGTAGCAATTCTCATGTTACTGATGTTTACTTTAACACACAATCTGCTTATGAGCCTTGGATACTGTGTTAGTTTCATTGGGTGGTGGGGCTGGATCTTCTGGATCTTCGATGTATTTCCATCTGTAGATATAGCCTTATATATCCTCTTATCAACAATTGTACCCATCTCGATATCTCTGGTGATTGGATTTCTATTATCTAAATACATAGATCTTGGATTAAGAAGTAGAATATATATCTCAGTTTCAGCATACTATATCACAGGCACACTATACTTTATGATGCTGAAGATACTATTGGGAAGAGCTCCAGATATAGACTTTATAATCGTGTTACCAATATGGCTCACAATACTAGTGATAAGCACATTAATCAGCAACAGATTTATTGAAAGCATATCAAAGTAGAGCTATTCAGACATAAACAGAATGCTTCTTTAGGCAGTAGATAAATAATTATGTGGGTATCTTTCATATAGCCTCCTATAGCTAGAGTATCAAGTACTGTGGTGATCTAGCAATACATTCAATATTGTTCTCATTAACACTACTGCAGAGAGTAAAAGAAATATCGATCTATATACTAGAAAATCAGGTTTTCATAGTTGATACAGCCTCTTCTTTATTCGTTAACCTTATCTTTTTCAGTAATCTATATATGAAGTATGTGTGGTAAATATGGCTACAGAAATTAAATTCTAACTGATAAAGACAGTTTTTCCCAAACTATACATCAAGTCTACTTCTCTACAGCCATCGATAAATTCTTAACATCAGTCATAATGATTCAATAGAGAGTGATTTTATTGTATCCATTAACGAAGTAAAAGGTGGTTTACAGCACTTAAAAAATAACGTATACAGACAATAGCTGAAGGAGAGTTTATTTATAACTACAATCGAGTACGAATATGCGTTATATAATTCTCTTACATATTTGAACAAGTTTAGTCACATAAGTTTTTTTATCTCTAACTAGTGTCTCTTTTTTGTAATGCTTGATACATATTTCTTGGTGTATATTTTATTATGTCTATCATTAATGTTTATTAAGTCGAATCACAAGATATATGGATATAGATATACATTAGGTGGGTTAAATGAGTAAAGAAGGTTTAATACCTATATTCGCTATATCGTTATTGCTATTGAACGTAGTTCTTGGTGTGGTAGCGCCATTAACTGCTCAAGCAGTACCACATGGACCATGGGTAGATGAAGTTGTATTTCTTGAAGAAGCTGAAGCAGCTAAAGCAGTTGAAAGACTTTTAGTAGGCGATATACACATATACTTCGACGATATAGGTGATCCAGAGCTCTTTAAGACTGTAAGAGAGAGAGGACTAGCCTACGATATATCGTATGGCTTGTACTACGAGATAACTCTTAACCCTGTAGGTCCTGAGTTCCCTAAGCCACAGAGAGAAGATGTTATATTCAATCCGTTCTCTAATCCAAAGATTAGGGAAGCCCTTAACTATATAATAGACAGAGAGTACGTAGCAAACGAGATCTTAGGAGGACTAGCTATACCAAGGTTTACAGCTATAACACCTAGCTTCCCCGATTACGCTAGATATGCTGACTTAGTTATGGAGATTGAAAACGAGTATAGATACAACTTCGAGAAAGGTAAGAGCATTATATACGAAGAAATGGTTAAGATGGGTGCAGAAATGCGCGAAGGTAAATGGTACTATAAAGATAAACCTGTGAAATTGATATTCTTGATAAGAGTAGAAGATGCTAGAAGAGCTATAGGAGACTATGTAGCGTCCCAGCTAGAGAAAATAGGTTTCATCGTTGAGAGAGTATACGGTAAAAGTGCAGATCTAGCCCCGCTATGGCTAAGAGGAGACCCTGCTGAAGGTAGATGGCATCTATATACAGGTGGATGGATAACAACAGCTATTTCCAGAGATGATGCTGATAACTTTGGCTACTTCTACACTAAGCTAGGTAGACCAGAACCACTATGGCAAGCATACGTAAATGACCCCGAGTTCTATGTTGTAGCAGAAAGACTATGGAATAGAGACTACAAATCAATTACAGAAAGAGACGAGCTCATGAGGAAAGCTCTTTGGCTATCCATGAAGGAATCCCAGAGAATATGGGTAGTCCACCTAACATCTATATGGGTAAGAAGACCTGAACTTGAGCTAGCAGCTGATCTTGCTGGTGGATACTCAGGTTCGTGGTTATGGCCCTACACTATAAGGTTCTCCAACAAAATTGGGGGTACAGTAAAGGTAGGTATACCTAGCATAATGACCCAGCCATGGAACCCAATAGGTGGCAGCAACTGGATATTCGATCAAACCATTATAAGGGCTACAGGTGAAGTAGCAGTACTCCCAGACCCCTACACAGGTCTATACCATCCGCTTAGAGTTAAGAAAGCAGAGGTCTATGTATCTAAAGATCTCGAGGGACAGATTAGAGCATCACTACCGTGGGTAAGCCTAGAATACGTTAACGAGATAACAGTTCCAACAGATGCTTGGTGGAAATTCAACAGCACAACAAACATTATAGAGACTGTACCTCCAGGCACAAAAGCAAAAGTCAAGGTTGTTGTTCAATACCAGGATGATCTATTCAAGAACTATAGATGGCACGATGGAAGTACATTCGATTTAGCTGACATAGTATACATATTCTTATTAACATTCGATAGAGCTAACCCAGCTAGCCCGCTATACGATGAAGCATATATATCTTCATTCCAAGCATTTATGCAGGTATTCAAAGGATTTAGAATTGTTAAAGAAGATCCTCTTGTAATAGAGTACTACACAGATACATGGTACATGGACGCTGAATGGATAGCTGCAACAGCTGCAAATGCTTTCTGGCCATACTATAGCCAAGGACCTGGTCCTTGGCATGTAGTAGCTGTAGCTGCTCGCACTGAAGCAGAAGGAAGGCTTGCATTTACAGCCGATAAATCTGGGAAACTTAATGTTGAGTGGATGAACCTTATAGCAGGTCCATCTCTTGCAATATTAGCAGAAACACTAGATAAATGTATCCAAGATGGATACATACCATATCAGCCGGTGCTAGGTAGATACCTAACTAAGGATGAAGCTGTTACCAGGTACCAGAACCTAAAGACGTGGTACCAGAACTACAAACACTTCTGGGTTGGCAATGGACCATTCTCCCTAAAGTCTGTTGATGTAACTGCAAAGATAGTAACACTAGCTGCTTATAGGGAATACATAGATACTGCTGAGAGATGGGCTATATTCTCAAAACCACCAGTAGCGGCTATTAGCATAAAAGTTCCAGATACTATCTATCCAGGCACTAAAGCTGAAATACCAATTGAGGTAACAGTTGATGGAAAACCATACGAGGTTACATACATAGACTATGTTAAATACGTAATATCGCATGCAGGTGGATCTTTAACAGGCTACGCTAGATGTATTGCTGATGGTAAATGTGTTATTGAGTTGGATGGAACACAAACAGCTTTAATGGTACCAGGTCCTGCTAAAGTAACCGTCATCGGTGTTTCGAAGCTTGTAGGTATACCGACAATAGCAAGTAGTGTGCTAAGAGTTTCAACAGTTATCGATTATGTAGCGCTTCAGCTTGCAAAAACAGAAGCTGATCTAAGTGCTAAAATGTCAAGGTTAGAGAGTACGTTAACAGATAAGCTATCAGTACAAGAAGAAACTATAAATGCTTTAAGGTCGGAGATACAGAGCTTAAGAACAATGCTGTATATATCAATTGGTGTAGCAGTAGTTGCTATAGTTGTAAGCATAGCGCTAGGCTTATTACTAAGGAGAGGTAGTGTAGCAGGTCACTAAATGTATATAAGTTAATCTTTAATTAATAAACATCTATTTTTTAAGTAATGTGCAATTGTTTCAAGTAATTTGAGTATAAATGTTCTAAGAAATTTATTAAAATTTATTTACCTGCATTATATTAATAAAGTAAACAATGTACATAATTAAGCTAATGCTACATAATGTAGAAATGTGATCCGATATGGTTAAAAGTAGAAGACTGCTTAAATTTGTAGGTATTAGGGTGGTCTCTGTAGCTTTTTCTGTTGTTATAGCTATTCTTCTCACAATAGTAATTGCAAACCTTGGGGGGAAAGTAGATGAAATTGTTAAAGCTGAGGCAGAGTTCTACATCTGGGATGCAATAAATAGGAATCCTGCACTAAGAAGTTTAAGCGAAGAAGAGAGAGCTAACCTTGCTAAACAATTCATCGAGAACGAGCTTAGAGCTAGAGGGCTAGATAAACCTTTCGCTGTAAGAATCTTTATATACTTAAAAGATGCTTTATCGCTCAACCTAGGTAGATCGATGCATATAACGAGTAACTCTGGTTCTAGACAAGTTAGAATAATAATTGGGGAGAGGATCCCACCTACAGTTCTTCTCTTTACAACCGCGAACCTCTTAATATTCTTCATAGAGCTATTCGGAGGACTTTACCTCTCCCGAAAATACGGTTCTCTACTAGATAAACTAATTATAGCTTTAGCACCTCTATCATCTATGCCTGGCTGGTTCTATGGAATATTCATGATACTAATTTTCGCTGCATGGCTATGCATACTTCCATGGGGAGGAATGGTTGATGCTCCACCTCCCCAAGACCCGCTTATGTACGCTTTAAGTGTCCTTAAACACATGGTGCTTCCTATGATCTCTTGGCTTATAGCGTACGTTCCCATAGGCATATACAACATGAGGACCTTTTTCCTTATGTTCTCTACGGAGGAATATGTTGAATACGCTAGAGTAAGAGGTGTTCCTGGTAGAATTATAGAGAGAAGGTATATTTTAAGACCAACACTTCCCCCAATAGTAACAAACTTTGTCCTAGTCCTCATATCCTCATGGATGGGGGCAATTGTTACAGAAAGTATATTTAATTGGCCTGGTCTAGGGAAACTTCTCTATACTGCTATAAACCCTGCTAATCCAGATCCCCCTGTGGTTATAGGAGTTGTAACCATATATGCCTATCTTCTTGGTGTAAGCGTTATAGCTCTTGATATTGCCTACGCATTAATAGATCCACGTATAAGAGTAGAAGGGCTAGGTGGATAGAATGTCATTAAACAAAAGAGCTATACAGATACTAAGACCATTAATACGATATAAATCGTTCCTTATTGGTTTAGTTATTTTAGTGTTTATGGTAGGTTTATCTATATATGCAACAATAGCTTATCCTTATGATAGAACCATCAAGATTTGGTACGATTTTAGAGCATGGGAGGATTATCCACGGTTAGCTAGACCTGCATGGATTAAACTTTTTACAGGGTTAAACGAACTCGAAGGAACAATAACACTAGATAGCAGATTAGCTAGAGGTGGTTTTGTTAAAACACGTAAACCTATAGTTTATGGAGGCGAAGTTAAGGGTATTTACATAATCTTAGAGTCTTCCTTTAGATATAACTACGATGTTTTGCCAAGCCAAATAGTTAGATGGCTGTATGTAAACTCGACAAAACCTGTGTATATTGTTATTGAGTGGATTAAACCCGATGGTACAGCTATAAACGTATCAAAGTTAATGCTTAATCAGGGAGAATACTATGCTGATTTATCAGGAGAAGGTCTTGATTTTGTGCTAGAGTATTCTAAATACATAACCTTGAAACTAGGTGAATCTCCAAAGTATCTTTTAGATGGAATTATTGTGTTGATGGGAAAAGAAGATAAAAGTATCCTCTATAGAAACACTGTGACTCCTTCTAAGGGTACATACAGAGTTGTTGTGAGAGCTGAATCCAGCGATGTTAACGCTAACGTAGATATAAAAATAAATATCTATGGAACTCTCTATGGTATTGCTGGAACAGATGATCGTAGAAGGGATTTGTTCATAGCTATTGCCTGGGGTGCACCGCTAGCACTAGGGTTTGGTCTTGTAGCTTCAGTACTTACAACCTTTATTCAGATGTTTGTTGCAGCTCTAAGTGCTTGGTATGGAGGAGAAGTTGATATGGTTATACAGAGGGTCAACGAAATATTTATGGTGTTACCGTTTCTACCTATAGTTGCAATGATAGCGCTTTTCTATAGACTTACGATATGGTCTCTGCTAGCTGTAGTAGTAGCGCTTGGTATATGGGGTGGTGGTCTAAAGACTTTTAGGGCTATGTTTCTACAGATTAAAGAGATGCCATATATAGAAGCTGCTAGAGCTTATGGTGCAGGAAGTATGAGGATAATAATTCGGTACATGCTTCCAAGAGCTTTACCCGTTATTATACCGACAATTGTTATAGCAACTCCTTCGTATGTGTTTTTAGAAGCTGCATTAGCTCTTCTAGGTCTCTCTGACCCTACATCTATAACCTGGGGTAAGGTTCTTGAGGAAGCATACGCTGGTGCAGCTATGTATAGAGGCTATTATCACTGGATCTTGTTTCCCTCCGTAATGCTAGTCCTAATATCAATAGCCTTTGCTTCAATAGGCTTTACGCTAGACAGAATATTCAATCCTAGACTAAAAGAGATGTAGACTTTGTGTGAAAGCTATGAGTGAAGTACTAGAGGTTAAAAATCTAAAGCTTTACTATAGAACTTTAGCTGGTATTGTTAGAGCGGTTGATGAAGTTAGCTTTACTTTGAGAGAAAGAGAGACCTTAGCAATAATTGGGGAATCTGGTTGCGGTAAAACAAGTCTATCTAGAGCTCTTATAAGATTCTTACCTAGAAATGTATACGAGTTCTCAGGTAGTATAAAGTTAGATGGCATCGAGGTTATGAAGTTAAGTGATGCGGAATTCGATAAACAGATAAGATGGAAGAAAATAGCCTATGTAACTCAAGCCGCAATAAACTCGCTGAACCCTGTTATAAAAGTTGTAGACCATTTGATAGAACCACTAGTTCTACACACAAATATGTCTAAAAATGAGGCTATAGAACGGGCAAGAGAAGTTATTAAAAAAGTAGGTATTGCAGAAGATTTTCTATGGAGATATCCCTTTGAATTAAGTGGTGGTATGAGGCAAAGAGTTGTTATAGCCTTATCTATAATAACGAACCCTAGGGTTGTGATTCTAGATGAACCGACATCAGCTCTAGACGTTATGACGCAAGCCAATATAATGAACTTGTTGAAAGAGCTTAAAAATACTGAGAATCTATCATTTATATTTATAACACATGATATTGCTGTATCTAGTGAATTAAGCGATAAAGTTGCTGTTATGTATGCAGGTCAAATCGTTGAGCTAGGATCTGCAGAGAAAATGTATACAGATCCTCTACATCCGTATAGCAGAGGTCTACTTGGTAGTGTTCCTAGGATACACACAGATAAACAAGTAGTTTTTATTCCTGGAACTCCACCAAGCTTAATTAATCCTCCTTCTGGATGTAGATTCTATCCAAGATGTCCACAAGCAATGCCTATATGTGAAAAGACTCCTCCTCCAGTAATAGCGACAGGTCCAGAAGATTACGTGAGGTGTTGGTTATATGCAGAAAAATAACGATCAAGAGAAAAACGATATACTTGTTGTAGAAGATATAAAAGTTTGGTATCCAATAAGAAAACTGTTCTCGATAATAGGGTATATTAGAGCAGTTGATGGAGTTTCTTTCAACATAAAAAGAGGCGAGATAACAGCTATTGTAGGTGAAAGTGGTTGCGGTAAATCAACACTAGCTAAAACAATTGTTGGACTTATACCCATAACGAGCGGTAGAATAGTATTCGATGGAGTTGATATAACGAAGATCCCGAGGACCCAGATAAGGAGATGGTACTCAAGACAGGTAGGCTATATTCAGCAAGATCCTTACGGTGCTATGCCTCCATTCATGAATATAAAGTCGATACTTGAAGAACCTATGAAGATACATGGTGTATCTAAGCAAGAGCGTATAGAAAAAGTATACAGTATACTGATGGAGGTTGGATTAACACCTCCAGAAGATTTTATGAATAAATATCCTCATATGCTTAGCGGTGGACAGCTACAACGTGTTGCTATAGCTAGAGCACTAGTTCTTAGACCTAAGCTTGTAGTAGCTGATGAACCTGTGTCTATGCTTGATGCATCTGTTCGTATTGAGATACTCACCTTATTTAAGGAGTTAAAAGAGAAGTACAACTTATCAGTAATATACATAACACATGATTTTGCAACAGCAAAATATTTTTCAGATAACATAATCGTTATGTATGCAGGTCAATTTGTAGAAAAAGGGCTATCCATGGAGGTAATACATAGCCCAAAGCATCCATATACAAGAGCTCTGTTAAGTGTGTTACCAGATCCAGATCCCCGAAATAGATCTATAATGCGTAAAACTCTTCCAGGTGAACCACCAAGCTTAATTAATCCTCCTTCTGGATGTAGATTCTATCCAAGATGTCCACAAGCAATGGATAAGTGTAGAAACCAGGAACCGCCCATGGTTCAGCTAAAAACAAATATACAAGTCAAGTGTTGGCTCTATGCCTAGAACTACCATAGGATTACGAGAGCTTGTCATAGGTTTAATTCTTCTTTTCCTAGGATGGATCATAGCGTTCCTAATGGTCATATACGAAACATGCTACAGCGTACCTATATCCATATTAAGCTATATCTTATCTTTAATAGGCCTAATTCTCTCAACATATGGTTTATCATCTATCCTTTTTGTTAAGAAAAAGAAAATTAAATAAAACAATTGTTACTACATTAATGTGAACCACCTAGGTTTCTTGTTCTTAGTTTTGATCTTCTATTTCTATGATGTGAAGGTGTTTATGCATAGAACAAGGAACAGCATTAAGAAGAAAGCAACTAGTCCGCAATTCTCAGACTATAACCTATAGACAGTAAAGCAATTAGTGGGTATAACTATAGAGATATACAGGCTATATACCCTACCGTTAGATGCCTTGTAATCAAGTAATGAAATACATAGTATTATAATAACGTTATAGCTACTACGATAAAATACCTATCATAATCATCTCTTAGTCTTCTCAACTTCTTAAATCTTAAATTGTGTCTAGTGCACAGGTTTACATGCTTTAGGAGGTTTTCTGTTGTAACTGAAAAACTATTATATATGGTACACAAAATATTGTCTACGGGTTATAGTTTTGTATAGTTTTGATGAGAGTGAGTTCAATAGATGGATTAAGAGTGCTAGACTAACGCTTGAATCTGCTAAAAGAGATCATGTTAATAGAGATTACAACTGGTCTTGTTTTAAAGCTCATCAAGCTGCTGAAAAAGCTCTCAAAGCTATTCTATGGGGATTAGGTAGCCCGAGAATAGGGCATTCGCTAGTTGAGTTAGGTAATGTCTTGAAGAGTATAGGTATAGAGATCTCTATTGATATCTATGAAGCTCTCGTGAGATTGAGTAAATTCTATATACCTACGAGGTATCCTGATGTATGGAGTGAAGGGGTACCTGAAGACTATTACACAGAAAGTGAATCTAGAGAAGCTATAGAATTTGCTGAAAAAGTTATTGATTGGGTGATAAGTGTTTGGAGAAAGTTGTTGAAAAGCGGATAAAGAGAGCTGGATGGGCTTTAAGTAAAGCGAAAGAGTTTACTGAATGCATAAAGAAGATATTTAGAAGCATCGTTTTAGTTGTGCTCTTTGGCTCTTATGCTAGAGGTGATTTTAATGAGTGGAGCGATATAGATATTCTGATAGTGGTTGATGATGTGCTACCGAAAAAACCTACAGAGAGAATAGATATGGTTGTACCCTGTATAACTGCTGTAGAAGCTCCAATAGAGCCTATAATAATCTCGAGAAACGAGTTTGAGAATCTAAAAAAGAAGAAGAATCCAGCTATAGTAGATGCTATAGATAATGGGATACCCATAATAAACAATACTGATAATCGATACAATACCCCTGATATTGCTACATAAGTCATAAGAGTTAATTCAACAGATACATAATTATTGCTCACAAATACTGCTTAACACTACCTATACAGTAAACCAATAAGTGATATAGCAAGATAAGGTAGACCAATACTGTAAAAAGTTCTGCTAGTAGCTGGCCATAAATAGGTATAAAGATAATGTCCATAGTTGAAGCTATGATAAGCTCTTGCTTCACTCTAGATAAAAACACTATAGATCTACAAAACATGAATAAAACATGATACGATAAGGAAATCTAGATAGAGAAAATAGTGATGAATATAGCTACATTTTGCTTAACCAAAAGAAAAGGGAAATCTATCTATATTCCAGCAGTTTAGCTTACATAGATATCTTTCTTTTACTTATCTATGTATGGAGTATGCATATACTCTTGTAGCTTCATGGTTTCCGATATTATCTATAGCCAATACATAGAACTCGATCTCTCTAGTTTCTTCAGGTATTTTGATTTTTGTAGTGTATGGGAATGGTTTTTCTCCAAAACCGTAACCTCCTATGGGCTCCACAATATATCTTATCGAAATATGCATAGGTTGGTAGCTCCATTCTAGTCCATTAAGACTATAAACTAGATAGACTCCATAGAGACCGCTTTCTCTATCACAAACTGATGCATTTACTAGAAGTTCTCCATCACTTAATTCAGTATTTACGCTATATATGGTAGGCTTGCTAGGGTCTACGAATTTGTATAGAGTAGTTGGATTTACAATAACGTATATCTCGCCATAAGCCGTACTAACTTTAGGCATCCAGATCTCTTCTTCTTCAAATCTAAGTTCATAGAGCTTAAAGAGTCCTCTCCATAAGAAGTAGAGCTTGCTATACTTATTGGGGTACAGAATCGGTAGGATCACAACATCATTTGATGTTAGAGGTCTTCCACCATATTCGTTATTCTCTATAGTGAAGTTCCCTAAAGTGTTTCCATCGAGATCAAGCTTGAAGATGTTCAGCGGTTTTTCTCCCAAATCTCTAACAGCATATATGTATTGGTTATCAACTGCGATATAGGGATTGGTATTAATGTCTCCCCCTACCCCTAAGTATTTCCTCCACAGCAGTGTTCCATTCCAAGAAATAGCCAAAATATTACCTATAGAGTCAGAGAGTATAACTCTATCCTTCCTATATATAGGTGTACCTATTATGTTGCTGTATTTAAAAATCCATAGAATTTCTCCTGTTTTTGGGTCTAGTGCATAAAGATTTGTTGATGGTTCTGAAGTCACGTAGAGAACATCATGTCCATAGGTTAGACCTCTAACATTTGCCCCAACTTTACTACGCCACTGAAGAACACCATCTTCTGTTACACAGAAAACATATCCCTCATCTCTAACACTTCCAACAAAAATTCTTCCTCCAGCAACTATAAGATTTGATGTTACTGAAGCTTTAGATGATGCATTAACTTCAGATTCAAGCTTAACACTCCAAACAACTTCACCACTATCTTTATCGAAGGCAATGAGATAGGCATCGCCTTCGGGCGTCGAAGAAGTTCCAACATATAGGTACTTCCCTAATCCATAAGCTTCAACAAATCTCCATAAACCTAAGGCTTTCCATCTAGATACTGGTTGTGGATAAGATACAGCTCTTCCTTCAAGACTATCAGAGTAGACTTCAACACCCCACACCAAATCTCCATTTTCTCTATTGAGTGTGTAGACACCTTGATAGTCCGCTAAGAGGATTTTGTCTTTCTCCACAAGAGCTTCAGCTAATACTCCACCAATATTGGCTGAAATACTGATCTTAAAGGCTAGTTCTGGAACCCTAGGCAGATTAGAAGCATAATACATGTCGTTTTCTTCATCACCTTTCTCCATAATCCATGGAAGCTTAGGTGGATAGAACTCCATTGGGATATTCCCAGGTTCCTTAGATGGAGCTATTTCCTCTAAAACTATTCTCTTCATAAAATAGATGATATACATGGCAAAAACTGATAAAGAGATTATTAAGAGAACTATTAAAACAAAAACTATTTTCTGTTTAATGATCAATCACCGTTCAAGGTCCTTGATACAATATCTCTATCTCTGTATAAGTTTTTGACGAAACTGTTAACTGAAGAACAGCACTCTCTTTAGTGTATGAAAAGGATTTTCCTTCATCTTCAGTTTGCTCCATCAATATTTGCCAATTGTTTGCCCTTAGATAGTCTCTATACCATGATACTACATTGTCTACACTATCGTAAGTACCATAGGTTATTTCTATAATCTTTATTCCACTAATTACCATCGAGTGGTATTTAAGCATTACAGAACCGGGATATCTCTCAATTGGTTCTGTTCCTGATTCAACATCTTTAGAAGGAAGCTTATACGAACCGTAGTGAATAGATATCAAGGTGTATTTTCTTTCGTTTGTGGGAGCATTAATTATAACTCCGACTTCTTCCTGAGCTTTTAGAAGATGTAGACTTATCTTTTCTGAAGTTTTTCCCTCACTTTTTACTGTCCATCCTCTGGATTGAAGCTCGTTTTTATACCATTCTGCTACTGTACTAATATCAGCTGTGATTCCATATTCTATCAATATAATTGTTGGAAAACCTTCCTCTCTACGATATGAAAGCATTACAGAACCAGGATACCTCTGAATAGGCTCTTCTCCACCAACTTGATCTGAATTTGGTAATCCTTCAGAAACTGGAGTAGTTGTAATTCCTTCACTAGTTAATTTCTCGATATCACCTACAACCACACAATAGACTGTACCTGGTTTACCGTCTACTTTTGTTGGAGCTCCACTCAAAGCCCAAATCCCAACCCCCTCTCTATCCTTCTTAAACAGTATTGCTCCCCACTCAACAGAACCTTCAGGTGTTGATATAGTATTGATCCCGTAGTCTGCAACAACTTCATAACCAGCTAGATTACTCTTATACCAATTCAGGATATCTTTTGCAGTAGCATTTCCAACGAGATAAACTTTATAGATAACTCCTTCACGTGGTATACCCAATAGTGTATAATAATAGCTAGCCAGAAAATGTTCTATAGATCCCCTATAAACTGGGATACCTGCTATTGGAGTACTACTTGTTGATGTAACTATAGCTGTTGGTGTAACTGTAGGATTTGAGGAGTATCTAGACGATTCAGTAATGAACAAAACTGTAGCAATTATGCAGGCTATAGCTATACAGGCTATAACTATCACTATATATAGGTGTTTTCGTGAAAACATTTAACATCACTATAGTGATTTGAATCAGGATGTAGAAGGTTATGCTCTAGGAAGTTTATAACTTTTTTGGAATTCATGTGAAAGATATGAATATAGATTTTTACCTATTGATATAATCAAGAACATATCAATCTACTTGACACCTCTAGAGTAGCGCAAAATCGTTACTAGAGATAATCCTGTAGTAACTGTTTAGTATATCTCTAAAATATATTCGCTAAGTCTAGCATAGTTTTATGGTTATTCAGTAAATCTATAGGATCTAGACTTATCTTTTCCAGTTTCTTCAAAGTTTCTATGATGACACATAACCGTTGTTAGTGTCTTGATCTCGATATCTATACTATTAGTATCTTGTCTCTAATTATGGAATATAGTGTACCAAGAGACTGTGCAATACTAATAGATGTATATAGATGTATCTAGGATATGCCGGTAAGCAGAGCCATCCATGACTAAAGCTATGAACATGTTTTGAGTCTATGGTTTTCTTTAGAGTATATTAGGTTTTGAGAGTATTCTGTTGTCTATGGTTGATGCATATATGGTGTTTACTGATCTAGGTGATGTTTTGGAGAAGCTCAAGAAAATGAATGTAGATGTCTATACAAAGTTTATGCGTCTTGTTAATTGGTTTAGATCTATAGATGGAAAGGTTATGGTTATGTTCTCTGGTGGTGTTGATAGTTCTGTTGTTCTATCTACTGCTACAGCTGTTCTCGGTACAAGTAGAGTTGTTGCTGTTACCTTCTCTATGCCTATTGTTGATGAAGAAGATCTTTATTGGTCTAGTGAGATCGCTAAATCTCTAGGTGTTGAAAGAATAGTTATTGAGGTAGATATTCTTTCTGAGAAAGAGTTTGTTTCAAATCCTGTAGACAGATGCTATGTATGTAAGAGGAAGATGGTTGAGAAATTGAACGAGTATATAGATCTTCTGGATATAGATGTGGTTATCAATGGAACAAATGCATCTGATCTACATACATATAGACCTGGATATAGAGCTTTGAGAGAGTATGGTGTTAGAAGTCCATTAGCAGAAATCGGTATAACGAAAGAAGATTCTAGAGAAATTGCTAAAGCTTTCAATCTCCCTAACTGGAGTAGAGCTTCTTCGAGTTGTCTAGCTACAAGAATACCGTATGGTTCTCCAATAACTCTAGAAAAGATTGTGAGGATAGCTAAAGCAGAAAGAATAATTAAGGATCTAACAGGTTTATCTCTGGTTAGAGTCAGGGATCATGGAAATATAGCTAGGATAGAAGTTGATAGAAACGAGAGAAGGAAGTTTTTTAGTGAAGAGCTTATGGATAGAGTGGCTAGAGAGCTAAATAGGCTTGGCTATAGATATGTAACACTAGATCTCAATGGCTATAGGTCTGGAAGCTTCGATACATTAACTAGCTAGATATAGAGTAAACCTATAGATATGGTGTATCTATATAGAGATCCTTTACCAAACACTATGTATGTCTCTATAGCTTCTACCTATACTATCTACGCCATTTTTCCCAAACTCTATAGAGTTCATCTCTTACGTATAGTGTAGCTATCTTCTCTATAGATCCGTTCTCTTTATGGAGAATGACATAACCATCTAGAGCATCTACAACTCTACCTATAACTGTTGCTCTTATTCCCAAGCTATTCAACAAGTTTAAAGCTTCATCAACTCTATTACTAGAGACTACAGCTATTAATGTACCTGAGCTTATCAGTCTTAGTGGATCTATCTTAAGAGCACTAGCTATAGCCATAGTCTCTTCAGCTATAGGTATCGATTCTTCCCAAACCTCTATAGTTTTATTAGATGCATACGCTATCTCTATTAAGCCTCCAAGCAAACCTCCTTCAGTAGGATCATGCATTGAAGATACATAGCCTGCTTCAGCTAGAGCTAGAGCTTCTCTAACAACACTTATATCCTTAATGAATCTGCTTCCTCTTTCAACAATATCGCTAGAAACGCCAAGCTTAATCAAGATATCTCTAAAGTCTGTAGACAGGATAGCTGTACCCTCTATAGCTATAGTCTTGGTTACAATAACAACATCGCCTACTCTAGCTCCTCTTGTCGAAACATATCTATTCTTATCTCCAACACCTATAGCAGTCATAGATATAAGCACTCTATCTAGATCTAGAGTATATTCAGAATGTCCACCAACAATAGATACCTCTAAATCTTTAGTAGCTTCATCTATACCCTTGGTTATAGAGTCTATAACTGATTCATCTATATCTCTAGGTAGAAAGAGTACAGGAAGAAGCCATCTAGGCTTAACACCTCTAACAGCAATATCGTTACATGCTATATGGACAGCAAGCCACCCAATATTCTCTACAGCACCAGTTATAGGATCGACATGCATTACCAAAATTTTCCCATTACCGATATCTATGATAGCGGCATCTTCACCTATAGAGGGGCCGACTATAACCGAGGGATCTCTAATACCTGTTCTACTCAATATATATCTTGTTAATAGTTCTGGAGGTAGTTTACCGCTCAACAAGATCACCATAAATTTCATGTGGAGTATAGTTTGATTAGTGTTTTTATCTCTATATACTATATAGGTTCAAAAGCTATTGAAGTATAGACCTATATCTTATCTACGGAACAAGTATATAGGTATCTCGTCTTGGTGAACAAGTTTCCCTACGATAGACCTAGAATTGGGCAGATAGAGCTCTCGAAATTTCTCTATACGAATCTTAGAGAAGATGTTGTAGCTATTGTGTCTGCTCCAACAGGTTTCGGTAAAACTATTTCTATTCTGTATGCATCTAGAGCTCTAGTTGATGAAGGTAGATTTGATAAGGTATTCTATGTGGTTAGAACTAGAAATGAGCTTGATCCTGTTATTAGAGATGGTAGGAAAGTTGGGATGAGATTCTCGATACTATATAGTATAGCTAGAATGTGTCCTCTTGCTAGAGGTAAAAACATATCATCTGATGGATTTTGGGCTGTATGTAGTTTGCTAAGGATTAAGGGTTTATGTGAATACTATAGAAGAACGAGATCTCTAGATATTCCCCAGATATTCTCATCGATATCGAGTTCTAGAGACCATACAGATTTTGCAGATAGATTGTCTAAAGAAATTGGTGTTTGTCCCTACTTCACATCTCTTGAGTTACTGGATTATGTAGATCTCTATGTAGCTACATATCCATACATATTTAAGGAGAGCATCAAGAGCTGGATATTTAGTGATAGAGATTTTTCACAAACACTTCTAGTTATTGACGAAGCACACAATATACTGAATATAGGTAGCTTGATGGGTGAATCAATATCTATAGATGTTCTAGATAGAGCTATCAGAGAATTAGAAGAACTTTCTCTAGATACAGATACTCTGGATTTTCTAAAGAATCTAACCAGTATTAAGGTAGATGATGTTGGGAAAGGATACACATTCATAGGTAGAGATAGAGTGGGTCTTGATAAAGGGGTAGCAGATAGGTTGATGGAGATAGCTATTGAAGCATCGCTCGAGATGTTTAGAGAACATAATGATATAGATAATGTAGAGGATCTTGATTTATCGATATATAGAGTAGCTAAGTTCGTTAAATCAGCTGTAAACAATCATTTCGAGATATTTGTGTCTAGAGAAAGACCTAAAGGATTAACGATACATACACTACCTATAGATTTCGATGTAGTTAGAGAAATTATTGAGCAATTCCCATCAGCTATACTTATGAGTGGTACTTCTCCAGATAAATCATTTATCGAGAAAGGCGTAGGGATCAAGAAGCATATAGAGGTTGTAGATGTTGAAGAATATGGAGCTAGGAACTATCTGAGAGAAAATGCTGTAGCAATAATGTTTACAGGTGCTACAACAAGCTATAGAGAGAGAACAGAAAGAATGTTTAAAACATATAGCAAGCTCATCGAGACTCTCTACAGAGTTCATAGAGGAGGTGTGATTATGGTTATCTACCCTAGCTATGAGGTTATGAACTCTATAGTATCGCTTATCTCCAGCGATATAGAGATGGTTATAGAATCTCTAAAACCATTATCACAGATAATAGACGAGATAGCGAGAAAAGAGAAAGTTGTGGTAAATACTGTTGCAGGTGGTAGGTTAGCTGAAGGAATAGAGCTTACAGTAAATGGAGAGAGCTTGATTAAAACTGTAGTTGTTGTTGGTGTACCTTATCCTCAGCCAGACGACTATATAGAGTTCATTAAAAGAGATCTGCAGAAGAAAGGATACATTTATACAGAATACTATAGAGATCTAGCTATAATGAGAGTTCTTCAAGCAGTTGGTAGAGCCATAAGATCAGAAAAAGATTATGCACTTATAGTGTTAGCAGATAGAAGGTATCGACAGAAGAAACTTTTAGAAAAGATAAAGCTAAACATAAAAGCTGTTACAGACAGCATCAACACAATAGAAAAGATAGTATCATCACTTAACCAGTAAACCGGCTAGATAAACATAAGTATAGGTTCTTCAGCTATCCACCTTCTTTCACACTACATAAACATATCTACTACAGCTTCTAGATACATTAACCCTCATACGACAGTTAGGATCAGAAAGCAATATATTCAGTTCTCAAAATTTTTTAGTGCGGTTTGCTGTAGATGATGAGCCGTGGCACATCTGAGTAATGATGTTGGTGCCGTAGCCGTCTGAAACAGATCCTTTTTGTATAGTTACACTATTGTATGAGTCTCTACTTCTGTTTTATAATGTATAGAGCTGGATAGACTAGGCATGGGACTATATGGCCTAGATCTATACCTTTCTTTCTATATATTGTATCTACCTTAAGTAGCTCTGTTAACGATTCTCTCGGTATATCTATACTCTTTTTAGCAATCTCTATGAATAGTCTTGATAACGTTTTATTAATATCTCGTGTCTCGGTATACACTTTATCACCTTGATTGACTATATCTAGAACCTTCTGTACATTTGAGAAACATTCAAAGACTGGATGATGCTTCGATAGAACATCCATTACATGTCCTAGAGATAATCCTTCTAGAGATATTCTCCTCTCGGATATATCTGCTTTATCGAGTAGATTATGGTATCCTCCACCAATATTCTTCAAAACTTTGATAAATTCTATCGAGTCTAGAGCATCTGTAGAAAGTGTAGCGTTAAAGACTCTCCGTAGAGCTTTACGGAAATCAGCTTCAGCTTCTTCTTGAAACACATCAATATATATGAGATATACAGACGCTATACACATTTCTATAGACATATTATAGCCAATGTTTTGTAGAGTAGTTGATAAAGCTCTAGCGATATTTCTACCGATCTCTATACCGCCTAAACCTCTCTCACCTCTCTTAAACTCATCAACAATCCTCAGAACTTTGCTATATATCTCTATAGCTGAAGAAATAGATGAGAGTATGCAGAGATCATAATCATTAGATATACTGTATCTATGAGGAGCAGCAATCTTGGGATAACTACCACATGTATAGAAAACAGCTTTAACAACATCCATCAACAATTTATTCTTCACCAGAAAAAAGTAGAAAGATTAAACAAAATAAGACTTCTATCACTAATGCTCTAGCCAAGAAGCATCATAGTCGATAACCATACATCTAGATATACAACTACATCTGGATCCAAGCTTTTAAGTCTGAATTCTGTCTACATCTAGACTTTAGGAGAGTAGCATTAGCGCTATAGATGGTGATACATCATTTCTAGCGAATTTTTCGTTGGTAGATGTAGAGATCTAGATACCATCATTAAGATAATCAAAAACGTTGTTAATGGTGCTAGAGTCTTTGGATATAGAAGTGTTGATGGAGATATTGTTTGGGGTGAAATAAATGGTGTAGATGATCTCCCTCTAAATGTTTCTGATATTCAGAAACCAGGCTTCTATAGACTATCTAGAGGTGGTAGATTTAGGCATAGTTTTTTATCACCAAAGATATATCTCCATCCACCTGAACAAGTAA
Source organism: Ignisphaera sp. (assembly GCA_038831005.1). Taxonomy (NCBI): domain Archaea; kingdom Thermoproteati; phylum Thermoproteota; class Thermoprotei; order Desulfurococcales; family Desulfurococcaceae; genus Ignisphaera; species Ignisphaera sp. The sequence goes on along the minus strand of JAWBKZ010000007.1, from coordinate 12,128 downwards.
TTTCAATTGTATTACCGAACTATGAATCTATAGATAGTGATGTTGTTGATGTAGATAGAGTTGTATTGTTTGGTATTAAGTCTTGCGATCTAAAGTCTATCATGATTCTAGACTCTATTCTAGGTCTAAATAAACATCCTATCTATACTAGAAGAAGAAGCTCTATAGAGTGTATTGTTGTTGAAGAGTGTCTAGAGCCTGGAGAAACATGTTTCTGTGGTGCTCTTGATGCAGGTCCTGATGTTCATCGAGGTTTCGATATAGCTTATGCTAGACTTGATGAAGATGTTGTTCTGTTTAAGTATGGTAGCAATACTGGTAGAGAGATTATCTATAGAGCTAATCTAGAGAAAGCTGATAAAGATACCGTCTCTATATATCGAGAACTTATAGAAAAAGCTAGGAGGTCTACAGAAGCTCGTATACCCAGGATTAACGAAGTAAATGAAAAACTAAAGAAATCTATAAGCGATACAGAGCTATGGAGCAGATTAGCATCTAGGTGTATTGGATGTGGAAACTGTAACTATGTGTGTCCAACTTGTTTCTGTATCGAGATAGAGGATCAAGTTTCAGAAAGATTTAGCAAAAGAGTAGCCAAATGGATTGGATGTTTAACGTATACCTATGGCCAAGTTGCTGGAGGTCATTTTAGAATCCACCTCTATACAAGGTATAGACATTTTGTACTACATAAATTCATTTTCTATCCTATGCAGATAAATAGTATAGGATGTGTTGGATGTGGTAGATGTGTTACTTGGTGTCCTCTAGGAATAGATATAAGGGATACACTTAGAAAGGTTGCTGAATATGGATAGAGAGGGTATAGAGAAACAAAACATATTCACAGTTAAGAGAGCTATGGTTGTTAATGAAGTTGAAGAAGCACCTAATGTAAAGACGCTTACCCTAAAGATCGACAATGACTATAATGCATTGCCAGGTCAATTCAATATGCTCTATGTTTATGGTTTAGGAGAAGTACCGATATCTATAGCTAGTCTCCCTACATCTATAGGTAGATCTATAGCTATTGAACATACTATCAAAAGTGTTGGAGCTATAACGAAAGCTGTTGTATATAAAGTTGGTGTAGGTTCTATTGTAGGGATTAGAGGTCCTTATGGGAGAGGATGGCCTTTGGATGAGGCAGAGGGTAGGGATCTGGTTATCATTGGCGGAGGTATCGGTGTAGCTCCTCTAAGACCTGTTGTAAAGTATTTAGAGAAATTTAGAGAGAGATTCGGTAGAATCAATATACTGTTTGGTGCTAGATCTCCTAGAGATATCCTCTACAAATATGAACTAGATTCCTATAGATCTATACCGAACACAAAGCTTATGCTATCTGTTGATACTTATTCAAGTGATTGGAGGCATCATGTTGGATTTGTTACCGATCTGATAGACTATATAGATATTGATGTAAGTAACTCTATAGCCTTTATATGTGGACCCGAGGTTATGATGAGAACAAGTATTAGAAAACTTCTGGATAGAGGGTTCCGAAAAGATATGGTTTTTCTGTCTCTAGAGAGAAGGATGAGGTGTGGTGTAGGTGTTTGTGGTACATGTCAATTTGGTCACTACTTCATATGTAGAAACGGCCCTGTCTTTAGCTATAGTGATATAGAGGACTACATATGGGTAGAAGGGATATAGAATGTATGGTATAGCTATAGTTAAAGCAACTTCTTGTTCCGGCTGTATAAATGAACTCATATACTCTTTAACATCTGATCTCGATATGATCAAGACATACAGAATAGATTTCTTTCTAGAGCTTGTAGATAGAGAGACTATTGATGAAGTAGATATACTGTTTGTAGAAGGCTCTATATCTAGTGAAGAACAAGAGAAACTATTGATCGATTTGAGAAAGAAAGCAAGAATTGTTGTAGCTTTAGGTACATGTGCATTAATGGGTGGTATACAGAGCCTTAGATCGGGAAGCAGTATTGATGAGGTTAAGAGGTGTGTATATCCAGAACCTCATCTAGTAGATGTCTATGGTGATGTGAAACCTGTGGATCAAGTTATACATATAGATTTCTTTCTCCCCGGATGTCCTGTAAATAGTGATGCAGTTACGTCTTTCCTTAAGAAGTTCTCTTTAGGTGGTCTGCCTATACATATATATGAGAGTGTTTGTGGTGAATGTAAAAGAAGGAATATATCGTGTGTAATGGTTTCGAAAGGTATAGCTTGTTTAGGACCTGTGACAGTTAATGGATGTGGAGCTCTATGTCCATTGTTTAACCGTGGATGCTATGGCTGTTACGGTATAAAGAGCTACGATATAGATGAACACAACTTTAGTGAGTTCATTAAGGTGTTGCTGGATAAAGGTATGGATAGAGATAGCGTCTCTACATTAGTTAAAGGATATAGCTTCAAGTTGTATAAAAAGCTCGTAGGTGGTGATGTATAGAAAGGGTTTTGACTAGAGTCGAAGGAGAGGGAGAGATAGTGATTATCGATAGAGAAGGTAGTGTTGATTCTATTGTATACAGAATTTCTGAAAGCCCTAGATTCTTCGAGTACATTGTTAGAGGTAGAGATATATGGAGTGCTATCGATATTGTTAGCAGAATATGTGGATTATGTGGTGTTTCTTATGTATATACAGCATCAAAAGCTTTCGAAAAATGTCTAGGCATAGATGTAGATGAAGAAATTGAAAAAATTAGGGTTGCTCTACATCTAGCTGAAAGAGTTAAGAGCCACATGATACATATATTCTATCTAAATCTACCGGACCTCGTGCATACAAGATCGTCTATAGAGTTCATCGATAGGAATCCAAAGATAGCTAAAGATGCTTTAAGAGTTATAGCATGGTCTAGAAAAGCTATGGAGATATTTGGTGGAAGATCCCATAACGTCGTGAACATAAGGATTGGCGGTATCTATAGAGCACCAGAGAGAAATGATATAGAGAAACTCTATAGAGAATCTAGTGAAGTTATAGAGAGTTTCACAAGGTTTGCAGAATTTTGTCTAAGTTTAAGAACTGTTCCAAAGCATCAGCATAAACTTTCTGTAGCATCTATATACAGTAAAGAGTATCCACATACAGGTGACCATATCTCTCTTAACGGAACGATCTATAGTGTAAGCAAATTCTATAGAGATATCTCTATAGGTATTCAGAAAAGATACTCAAACGCTCTACACTATAGGATAAAAGGTATTGAAAGCTATATAGTTGGACCTATAGCTAGATTTAACCAGTTCTATAGCTATCTGTCGAAAACAGTTAGAGAGTTTATTGAGCTATATGGATGGAGACAACCTTTAGAGAGTATATTCCAGGGATTTGTGGCACGTATTGCTGAAACATATGAAGCATTACTATATCTAGAAGAGTTCTTCAACAACTATTATAGGTATATCCATATACAGAATGAGAGATACAGAGATAGAGAATCTATGGATGTTTGTGAATGTGAAGCTGTTGTAGAAGCCCCTAGAGGTATTCTCTATCACAGATATAGGATTGACCAAGGCGGAAGAATAGAGTCATGCGATATAGTTACACCTACAGCTCAAAATCTAGCTGCAATGGAGGATATAGCTTCAGAAAGACTTAGAGGAAGAAAGATAGATGATGAAGAAACAGTATCGATGGCTAGGAAGATAGCTGTAGCATTTGATCCATGTATCTCATGTTCAGTACACACTATACCGATAAAGATACATAGAGCTTCAACTAAATAGCTAAACTATCTCTATCGAAATCATCTACATCACAGTATAGCATAGAGGACTTCATCTCATCTTCTAATTCAAGCGATAAAGCATGGTGGTGGGGAGCTTTATTGATTTACGTAAGGTTTTAGGTATCTATATAGAAGACCCGATCTCTTGTGATAGAGGGTTTGGGAAATGATGATCAATTCAACAATGTTAGGCTTTGATTACGGAACATATTTGTTAAGTAATTTAGATAGTCTCTCCTTAAATTTCTGAGGATATGTTAAAAGAAGTTCGGTTAATTCGTCTTCACATGTATCGCAATTGCTAGCAATTTTTGTTATAGGTTTAACAATTGTCTTTGCTGCGAATCTGATATCATCATCGTTATGGTAGAGATTTCTCAAAACATCTAGGAATTTGTCTGGCTCTTCTACTACAAGAGATATACAGTCTCTACCGTAACTGATTTGACAAACAATATCAATCATATCGTATAGCCCAGGAACATATTCTCTTGAGATCTCTTTAATAACTTTCTTAAATCTATGGATATTCATAGATATTCTCTACCTCGAGACATGTTACCTGATATTGATTTTGTATGGAGCTACTATATGTTTTAATGCCTCTGATAGAGTTTCTAGAAGAGTATCAAAATCAACTTTGTATAGTCTAGGGAAATCGTTTTGTTTCCATACATAGACATAGTTCTCTATACTTTTATTAACGATTTCGTAGAAGAATCTTATAACTATATCGCATAAAGATGAGAGAATCTTATATACCTCCTCTATATACGACATTAATCCTATGAGAAGAACACCTCTAGACCTTAATGCCTGAACCAGGTTGCTTATATCGTTAAATCCTTTGGCTATATCTCCATGGATAAGTGGATATAGGATCTCTAGACCGTGTACAACAACTATATCTGGTCTATATCTATCGATACTACTCACTATATGTATAATGATTTCGTCAGAAGACATTGAGTATGGATTTATAGATTCTATTGCTACTACATGTCTCGATACCAAGTTCTTCACATCATCAATATCTATTCCAAATCTTGACGCCATACTCTCGATAAAGTACTCTACCACATGTGGAGGTTCTGTAAAGCTTATAACCAAGATCTTTAGATTATTCTCTAGAACAGGTTCAGCTATAAAGAGTGTAGATATATACATCCTGGAGTCTGGTGGATAGACTATCAGTATAACTCCATCAGCAGGTATACCACCTAAAACATCTCTGAATAGAGGTATCTTCAGATTATAGAATCTACCAATTCTATTAATCTTAATAGGCACTGGTGGGATAAAGACCTCTAGACCTTTTCCTTCAACAATACGGAACGGTATTTCTGATATATGGATAGGAGATCCTCTAGCTTTTCTAATCTCTATATACCTAGAGACTATCTTTCTTTCTATTCTAGATTTAAGCATTAGAACAACATCAGCTACAAACTCTATAGAGCCAATATCTATTCTCTCTACATCTATAGGCATCTCTGCAACAACTATGATGATACCATTTATAACTAGCGTTAACTGATAGAAGTAGTTCTGTAGCCATGCACGTTTATCTGGATCAGAAACATATGTGAATAGCGCATTAATTGAATCTACCACAATAACCTTAGGACTATAACTATCAATAACTTCAGAAACTGTTTTAACAACTCCATCAATATCTCTAGCTGTAGGAATTCTGAGAAACAGTAACATGTTCTGTTTCTCTTGCTTTTCTAGATCTATACCCAGTTTCTTCATATTGTTGAAAAGCTTTTCTCTATCTTCTTGAAAAGATATGTATAGACATCTGTGTCCTCTTAATGCATTTGAGTAGCATATTGTTGATGCAAGTGTTGTTTTACCTGAACCAGGATGACCAGCAACAACAACCATAGATCTAGGGGATAGTGAACTACCCAAAAGTTCATCTAGTTCATTAACACCAAAAACATATTTTGTATCTTTACTCAATATTGCTACCGTATACCCACAGTTGTGGTCGAGAATAAATATCTTACAGAAACTATAGAGAAAATTCTACCTATGTGTATCTCTATGGGGTTCCTCAAATCTGTGTACCTCTTCTACTAGATGCTCAACTATATCTAGCAGTATCTTCACCCCTATCTCTATAGCTCTAGGAGAACCTGGTAAAACAGAAGCTATTTTTCCTGTAGATAGTATGTATAGTTCTGCTCTACTGAGTATAGCTCTAGCTCCTTCTAATTCATACGATAATCTTCTAAATAATTCTCCAAATCCCTGAAGCCTTCTCCAAGCCATTGACTCAACTACATCAACAGTTATATCTCTAGGGCTTGGACCTGTACCACCTAGAAAAACTATAACGTTTGCTTCTCTAGGTGATTCCATTACTACACGAACTATATCTCTATAACTATTCGGAACAATATCTACCTTAACAACACTATACCCTCTACTTTTGATAAGCTCTACAGCTTTCTTACCACTAACATCTTTTGAATGATCTCTAGAAACAGTATCGCTTACAACTACCACATGGAAAAAAATATCCATCCTATTATACACCATACTGTATTAGTTAGCTGAATCTATCTGTATTTCAGTATATCGAAAGAATGTCTAGAGATTTTTACTGTAGCTCTAATCATATTCTCTCTCTCTTTTACCTTCTCTATAACGGTATTGCCTAAAGCTGATCCCTCTATTCTATCAATATTTAGCTTAGATCTATCTACAACAATATCGAAGTAGTGTTGATGCATATTATTGTTCACTATAGCTATACTCTTTGAGTTATAGACGATAACAGAGGTATTCGATACTTCAGCTACTTCAGCTTGATTTAACTGAAGCGTTGTTTCTTCATCTTGTTGTATCCTGAAATCCATCTTAACACCTACATATCTATACACAATATCTCTTATAGCTTGTCTAACTGGTTCTGGGAAATGGTATAAGAGGTTATGAGGATATCTAGTTATGGGTGCCACAAATACACTTGCATTACCATGATTAACTTCGTATAGAGCTGGATATACTCTACCTCTTCTATCTACAGCATACATATGAACTAAAACTTTTCCAGATGTCTTTAGGACTGGACCTAGCGGATAAACATACTGTTTTCTATGACTTCTACTATAGAAACTTCTTCCATCTGTAAAACCTATAGCCTCTATAATTCTCTCAATAATAGGGCTATCTCTATCAATACCAATAATATCGTAGCCATCGATACCTAGAGCACCTTCAACTATTTTCTCAACAGCTGAAGCTGTTAGAAATACACTTACACCTCTATCTATAAGTCTGGCTATGTCTATGTACCTTACATGATCTTCTCTAACGAGAACCATATCGTTTTGACCAATATCTTCGTATCTCTTAACGGTTATAGGTATCCCCATAAGCCCTAGAACATCCTCTACATAGTTATCGTATGGTTTTCTTACAGCTATTTGAAGAGCTATAGATATAAGCCCAAGTCTGCTAGATGTGACAAGGTCCTCAATCTTTCTAAGGTTATGCAACACGTTTCTAGCTAATTCTACATGTTCTTCTCTATCTCTAGATACATACTCAAGTCCCTGGAAAAACGTTATTTCATCAACATCCCCGAGAAAACTATACCAAAGCTGTTCAACAAAGAACTCTGGAGCAATGGTTGTAGGTATACCTAAACCGTTATAGGAATCGAACCAAACGCCCCTAAGCTTGTTACCAACAATACCTCTTATATAGTCTATAATGAATAGAGAGCCGTATCTATATGTGCCTTCTCTTGATTCTGTACCAACATATATACCATCGAATATACTGGCCATAGCATAGAGGTCTAGACCTCTATGGAGAAATTCTTCACGCCATTCAGCAACCTTCAACACAATATCGATACCTTTATTAACATCTCTAGCTTTGCTAACAATTCTTTTTGATAATGATTCAAGTAGGTTTCTAGAGTATATAGACCACATTCTCTGGATCTCTTCATCAAATTGAAGGAGCTTCAAAAGCGATAAGTTGCTGAGGTTCAACCCAAACATCTTATTGAAATTCTCTAGATCTCTCTGAGAATAGCACCAGTTGACCCAAAAATCATCAACAATAATCTCATCGAATATCTGTGCCTGCTGAACTACAGCCTTCTCAAAAATCTCCATATTCCTATCGTCACTTATACATGCAAGAACTCTCCACCAATCAGCATTATCACCCATACCAGATCCCCACGTACCTATAGCAACACCTCCAGCAATCCTGAAATCCTTCTCGAATGCGTCTGCAAGTCTCGATACTACATCGGTATTGAGTAACATACCCTCTCTATAGTTCTCTATATAGACTTTCTCGAAACCAAAATCCTTCAAGAACCTTAATAACAAATCTAACTGCTCATTATTCTTCAAAAGATCCTTAACTGAATAGGTAGTGATATATAGAGCTAACCTAGTTTTCAACCAACCACCCCAAGAAATTAGACATTAGGGATACTAATAAGCGTATGCATAGACAATTATAGAGTAATAGAGTATATAGATAAAAAATCATTATACGTTACATATATGGACAGCTAATTTAAGACTACTTTGAAGCTAGATGCCTCCTAATAATTATGCCAACAAGTATACCAAGCAATAGAAGAGCTACACCTACTCCAGCAATGTACGTGAAATCTGTTCTACTCACTGTTTGAGTAACTATTTGAGTAACCATTACAGTCGATGGTACTGATACTGTTGATACTGCTGTTGATACCGTTGACACAGTTAATGTTACAGGTATAGTTGATGTTACAGGCTGGGTAACTGTTTCTCTTACTGTTTCTCTTACTGTAGTAGCAATGGTACTCTTTTCTGTTATTGTGCTTACAGCAGTTATTGTGCTTACAGCAGTTATTGTGCGTGCAATAGTTACTGTTTCTACAGATTTTATAACTGTTGCGCCAACAAGGAATGAAGCCTCATAAAGTCTCCACTTAAATTTACCTCCACCTACTAGATTAGATCCCCACTCAATCGTGTAGTCTATCATTTGAAGAGTGTTATTTATGACGTCTTCTTTAGTCCAGAGATCTGGTTTTAGTGATGATAGTATATTTGTTGCAAGAGCTATGAATTCTTGTATGGGTATACCAACTCTACCGTTGCTTATTGGAGTAGTGATCTCGAAAGATACTGTTGTATGGCTATCTGCAGATCTATCAATATTACCTACATAAACATTGAATTCTCTATATTCAAGAATGTTGTTTATGAGGATTGGTGCAACAGCAACAGCTTGAGGTTCACCTGTTACAGGCCATGTTGGATGTCTATAGTGTCTAACTATTACCAGAACATCACCAGCTTTTGTACCTCCATCACGAATAGACTTAACAGTCCACAGATAGAGTGCAACAGTAACAGGTAGAGTACATTCTTCTTCGTATATGGTGTAGTTTGCAAAGAATATGGCATATGGAAGTTCTGTCAATTTCTTAGGTATTCTGTAGAGTGGATGAGCAGGTGGATTACTACCCCATATATTTCTACCATACCTGATACCTGGACCACCTTGCACACCTAACTGTTCAGGAAGATTTGTGAACTCTCCATAGACTTCAGCATATGTTCCCGTAAAATTCATAGTCATTGTTCCTTGAGCTCCTGCAGCCAGGTTCCAGAGATTAGCTATAAACGATGCATGATCAAGGTCAACCGTAGTCCATCTGTTATCAGGTCCAGCTGTTCTTGTACCCTTGAATGCTGTTGGAAATATTACCGCCAAACCCCCAGTTTCTCCATAAACACTAACTATGGGTATTACTACTAAAATTAATTGTAGAAGGACGAATACCACTATAGAGCTTATTCTCTTCATTTACTTCACCCTACTATCACATGTATTGTATGTGTTCACTTAATAAACTTTATTATTTCTTACATTTTTGTCAATATTAAATATGGTATAACGAGTAATGTAAAATAACATGAAAATAAAATATTGCAAATATTGTATTCATAGAATACTGTATTATGTATGCTCTTAATTATTGTTTATAGCTTGTTATATTAAGATTCTCTTAGTCTAGGATTAAATATATTCTCTAGACCTACAGCTATGAGTGATAGCGATGTAGTTAAAGCTACTATTGTTAATCCTGGTGGTAAAAACAGCCACCAAGCACCTGTTACATAGGCTAAGAAGTAGTTTGCCCAGAAGAGCATCATGCCTAGCGATAGATGTTTAGCCATACCTTCTGTAGATAGTATTAATGCTAAACCTGCTTCACCTGCTATACCTGTAGCCATGAATATTGCGAAAGCTGTCACAATATATGGTCCAATGGTTGGTATCAACTCCTCGAATACTATCCTTGTATCACCGTAACCTGCCATTCTCGATAACGCCACGAACTCTCTTTCTCTTAAGCTCATGAACTGGGCTCTAATGGCTCTTGCAAACCATGGCCATGTGAATGCACCAAGAGTTGTAGCTATTATATGGGGACCTCTAGCCTCTGGTGGAAGATACGAAGCTATTAGTACAGCTACAAGCCAGTTAGGTATTGCTAGAAATATGTTTGTCACAGACATTAAGATCTCATCTACAATACCACCCTTTATACCTGCTATTGAACCTATTGCGAGCCCTATAGACATAGCTATAACCGCTGTTAGGAATCCTATCATTAGTGAGACTCTTATACTGTAGAGGAATTGAGCAAAAACATCTCTTCCAAAACCGTCTGTGCCCAAGGGACGTTCAAGTGATGGAGGTTGATTTCGAGATCCTTTGGCAAAAGGATCACGTCCATATATTAGTGGTCCAGCGAGACCCATAAACAGTATTATTATGAATACTATGAATCCTATCAAGAATCGTTTGTTTGTAAATATTGCGTAAACAACTAGAGGTATCTTCATGCGTTATCCCCTTCCTCCTATTCTAATCCTTGGATCTATTAGAGCATAGATGAAGTCCACTAAGAAGTTTGCTGCAAAAACTGTAGCTATAACTATAAGGAATATACCTTGTATCAATGGATAGTCTAGAGCACCTATAGCTCTAGATAAGAAGTAGCCTACACCAGGATAATTGAATACCGTCTCTACTATGAATACACCAGTTATAGCGAAGCCAAGCTGTAGAGCTAACCCTGTTACCTGTGGCAATAGTGAGTTTTTATATGCGTATCTAAACACAGTTCTATCTTTAACACCTAGAGATTCTGTGTATGCTATATAGTCAGATCCAAGTTCAGCCGAGATCACTACTCTCATTGATCCCATCCAGTTAGCTGATTCAACTATGTATATGGATAGGAACGGTAATGTGTAATGCCATAGGTAATCTACCAGGAACTCGAGTGTTAACGAGGGCTTTAGTCCAGAGGAGTACACACCTGATTCTGGGAACCACCTTAATCTAAAGGCAAAGACAAAGAGTAGGAGCATTGCTAGCCAGTAGTAGGGTATTCTAGCCACTATAAATGAGTATCCAACAACCAATTTCTCGACTATGCTTCCCCTCTTGTAGCCTGCATAGGCCCCTATTGTATTGCCTGTGTACCATGCAGCTAGTACTGCTGGAACAACAAGAGCTAGTGTCCAGGGTAGAGACATAGCTATAACGTCTGTTACCTTCATTGGATACATATCTACAGATATTCCAAAATCACCTCTAAAAGCTCTGCTCAAAAACGTAAAGAATTGAACATGTAGAGGTTTGTCGAATTGAAATATATCTAGAAGCTGCCTATATATTTCTGGAACCATAACCGGATTGTATATCCACTGCATGATTATTTGCTGCATCCTTATGGCTAAAGGGTTACCCGGAATAGCTCTAGGCAGTATAAAAACTGCACACACCGCTATAAAATACGTTACTACAAACAATGCAACCTTTCTTGCTATATATAGCAACAATGTTTTATCGATACCCAATTTAACCATATCAACACCAAAAACATTGACCATATAAAAGCTTTTAAATCTTTATGATTAGTGTTCAAGAAAAATGATTACTGAGTAATGTATAGAGAATATTGATGTAGCAAGCAAGTATACAAGACCATTATGAAACATATTTTATGGAAATATAGAAAATAAAAAATTGGTTTTATTTCTTACCTAGAGTTAATATAAACCATCCAACTATAGCGCCTACTACCAATAGGACAGCCCAAACCACTGCGGCAGTCATCCAGTCTACTTCTCTTTCCTTAATAGTCACAGTAGAGTATGCAGTTCTCTCAATTTGTTGAACTAATGTAACTGTAACAGTAACTGTAGCTCTAGGAGCTACTGGAGTCGTTATTGGTGAAGGAGTTGTTGTTGGTGTTGTTGGTGTTGGTGAAGGAGTTGTTGTTGGTGTTGTTGGTGTTGGTGAAGGAGTTGTTGTTGGTGTTGTTGGTGTTGGTGAAGGAGTTGTTGTTGG
>JAWBKZ010000006.1 GCA_038831005.1 Ignisphaera sp. | reverse complement strand
TTAATCTCCTACTAACCGGTAGAGAGATTAAGCAAGAGACTGTAATTAAGCTTGCTTAATCTCCTACTAACCGGTAGAGAGATTAAGCAAGAGACTGTAATTAAGCTTGCTTAATCTCCTACTAACTAATGTAGGGAAATTAACTAAGGTGAGGAAAGTATATCTATCAGGATTTGGTTTAATGTAACCCGTAACTCTTCTAAACGGAAGACTAACTACATAGTACTAATAATTACATTACTAGTGATCACAAACAGTATAGCTGGAATAATCCCAATAAGTAGTGAGATAATGGTATTACTTTGTAGTTATAACGATAGGGAGGAGATGTATGGCATGCAACTCCTAAGTTATAATGTCTCTGGACCTAAAGACTTGCATGTTGGAGACTTTGTAGTGGTCTCATTCGTTCTCAGATATGTTGGTACTGTTAAGCAGATAAGGCTTAACAAAATCTTTGTAGGCGCTATATTACCTAACAATACGATGACGGAGTTCGAGGATAGGTCGTTTAGGGGTGTTGTAATAAGTACCGGCAACATCATAAGATATCGTAAGGAGATAGTCCTTACTCAGAAGGGGATTTGGACCTTCTGGCCAGCATTTGAATATTATAACGGAACTGAATATGGTATGGAGCTGGTGAAGTCTCAGCAGCCATGGATTACATGTAAAGTGGAGGTCTTTGAGGGAATATCTACCTCCACTTCAACAACTACTCCGCAACTGCTACCAGACCTAACTTTCGATCCTCATTACTTACAAAGTATAACTTACTCAGGGTGCGAGGGCCTCATAGTATATATTAAGAACATAGGTCAAGCATCCACTAATAGAGGTACGAGAGCACGTTTCACAATAACCAGTACTAGTGGCACTACATATGTACGGGAGTCATTAATACCTCCACTTGCGGCTGGGGAAAGCGTTAGTATAAGTACCGGGCTCTTCATAGGTGTTCCTGGAAATAGTTACACGGTGAACGTCCAGTTAGATTATGGTGATCTTATAACAGAGTCAAGCGAATTTAACAATGAGAGAAGATGGACATTCACGTACAGGAATTGGGATCTCCCACAAATAGACCTAGACCTCTACAACCAAGAGCTAAGTTCACAAAGTAATGGAACTATACGTTTTAATGTACGGAACTTGGGTTGTTTAACCTCACCACCTACGAGAGTGCATATAGGGATTGAGAAGGGTGATATGACTGTTGATCAAGGGATATTATGGTCGGGGCGTGTAGTCGAATTAACCTCAATACAATTAAATAGTATGAGTAGTGGAGAGGAAAGAAATTTTAGCGTGCCAAATGTATTTGACTTAATAAGAAATAGTCGAGATCCTGATCTCCGGGTAATACGTTATGCTAGGTTCCACGTCTGGGTAGACCTAGTAACTCTGGAATTTACCATTGAAGGTAGAGTAGTGAGGATTAATGAAACAGTTGACATAAACAACAGGAAAACCATACTCATAGGTGGTGCTCCAAACATATTAGGTCCTAACACCTACTTCCTCCCTAAGGGACAGCAAACATATACTCTGCATAGCGTCACTAGTAGGATATGGCCAGCTGTAAGCAGTGGGATTGTTGGTGGAATACCAATGCACTATACGTTCAGTATTCAAGGTTGCGGTGCTACTGTATCGTACCGAGAGCTTTACGACCAGTTAGTTATAAATGTGCCAAGAGACTGTAGGGATACATCATTAATGCTCACAATAATTGTTGAAAACGCTGGCATGCAGTCTCAGAAGGGTGTCTGGATATACCTGTATGATATAGGAAATGAGGTTATTCCACTCCAAGGAGTACTCTATAGCGATTGTAAGACGAAAGCAGAATTAGGTGCATCAGAAGCATTTATATTCACAGACCTACCTGTAGGTATACAATACACTCCATTAGCACTAGTGACGTCTGTCACCTGGACTATTGATGTGAATATGTATGAAGCAAGGAACGCTATGGTCGAAATAGAAGTTTCATGGACTAGACCTGACGGGACGAGAGGTACGTATAGATTACCCTTGAGTAGTATAGACACTGATGGAACTATCTTTGGCAATCCTGCTATAATCTTCTCAATACCTAGGAGCACTATCTTCAGTAACACAAATACTAAGGCTGTGAGAGGAAGTATCAAACTCAGTATAACAACTGGCACTCAACAGAGAATTGAACGCACATACTCCCTCTGGATACATGACTCAACAACCTATCCGGTATACCTAAGAAGCTTCCACTTCCAGAATACGCCATGTTCGCACATTAACTGGGAAATGTGGGAGGACTTCTGGGGTGAGGATGCTGTTTGGGACTTTTTATGTATTTTCAAATGTTGGAAATTATGGCATGATTGGGCCTCAGATGCTCTCTACAATTACGTGTTTAAGGAGATGTGCGAAGAGGGTAGATGTTCGGCACATGCGTTAGTAAGTCAAAAATTTAGAGAAACTCCTCAGTCAGTTAGGCTCTATGCTATTCCAGGATGTTCATCGCTAAATCACTGGCCCCAACCCTTCACCCTAGATAAAAACTTCATAGTGATTATGCTTGAAGATCCGCCATCAGATAGCTTCAGTTCGAACATCATGGATCTGGACACGTATTTAACTTACCAGTATATGTGGTCGCTTGATGAAAGAAATTTGAGGCGCGGTACTAGAGCGCTAGTCAGGTGGTTAGCAGGTGAGGACATAATACTAGAGACTTTAAACGAGCTTAGACAATGGGAACGTATGCCGGAAACTCAAAAGTGGAATGATGTACCACTACTGTTTATGTTCTCCTCTGATGATATTAGAAGTAGCCACACAGTACTCGTATATAGGGTTGAGGAAATAAGTGCTAACCATGTGAGGGTTTGGGTACTTGATTCTAACAGGCCATTCCAACCTAATAGTGCTGTAAATCAAGACAATAGTTACGTAGACTTCAGATGCTGTAGGTCTGATGGTCGATGGTACTTTACCTTCTACTTAGATAATGAGCATACAGAGGTTATTGATGGCTTCCTCTTTGCTACGGGTTCCTCACTATTTCATGGTGAGAGTGCTGCTTTGACTGAATCAGATGTATTTTTCGGACTCTTCGAACTCTTCATAGAGTATATGAAATCTTTAGGATATGCTGAGACCTCAGGAGATTCAAATACATCAAATAGAACACCGTCATTAATCATCGTGGGAGGTGATGCTGGTGTTAAAATCAGCAACGTATCCGACGCTATGGGCAAGAAGGTATTCATATTTGATGGTATGACGCCACCAAGTATAGAAGACATGAGCAAAACAGCTATACTTGTGCCTATCCCACTCCCTCTTGCTAATCCGGTATACGTTTTCGTGGCAGGAAGTGAGTTGAACTTAAATATAAAGTCTACAAAGAATGGAACGGTTACACTAGTCTCTAAAAACAGTAATAGGTCTTTATCACTTCAATACTTTGGAAGCCCTGAACGAATAGTCAACCTTATTCTAAATCAGAGCAGAGTAAGGATTAAGAACAATGGATCAGGTAGTTATAGGATAGCATCATCAATCATAGATAATAATATGGCACGTCAGATATTCCTAGAAGTAGAATCCACTAAATACAACTTTAACGTAGACTTCTCAAGCGGGGAAGGATTCATGATTAAAAACTCAGGCGATAAACCACTAAATATCTCTGTAGAGCTGATTGCTCACAGTATGGATGGCCAGCAAAATGCACGCTACATAGGAATTACTATCTCTCCACATGATACCATCATAGCATCACCGAGATCTTGGAGTAACATAAGCAGTAGGCAGTTAATAGTTAGAGTTGATACAGGGTCAAACGGAATAATCGATGAAGAGAGGATAGTAAATCCCATAGGTAGCGTGGTTACTACAACACCATTAACTACCACAGTAACCATTACCTCAACAACCACAACAACTGAAAAAGTAACAACAGTCACAGCTACAACCTCAGTAACTACGTCTTTGCCTCCTGTAACATCAACTATTACAACAATTACTACCATAGTCCCTGAAAGACCTTCTGATTGGAGTAATCAGCAATTACTTATCATAGTTACTCTAGCAATTGTAGTAATGATCGTGGTACCTGTGCTACTAATAACTAAGAGGAAATAAGATGTTGATATAAAATAAAAACTATTTTTTTACTCGCCTTAAATTAGTTATTAATAAGCTAATTTTTAATCATACAGCTAATTTGAGTTAATTAATTTTATATAATTTATATTTTAGAATTAATTATTTAGGGTGGATTGTGATGGGTCTCCTTTACATTCTTGAATAACATGATTGCAATTATAGAGAGGTATTTTCTAGAGAAGTATGTTGACAACTTTTGATACATCTCTGAGAGAGTCTCTTTTGCAATGAATTAGATAATTTTAGTGCAATCTTCGGCAAGTCCTAAAATAGTTTCTATAATTACAGAACTTAAATATGCTAGCATTAGAGTAGCTAATAACTTTGGTCATACTGTTAAGCGTGAGTTTTAAGGCATTACAAAAACACTCGGCTTATGAGGGTAGTTTAATATGAATATGAGTTCATTCCTGTAACTTAAGCCGATTTAGTGCAGTCATGTAACGATTGCAATGAACATGATACTTATATTGCTGGTTGATATACTCTAAATATAAGTCGTATGAACTTAGATGAGAGGTTCTTGGGGAGCAATACTGCCTGCTCTATCTGGTCTATGGTATTGGAACCGAGAACCATGCCATGCTAGCAATCAAGGATCCATCAACTAGGCTCGTCTTCAGTAGAGAGAATTTACAACATCCAGGTCAGGTACAGATCCTATCTTTCTCAAACTTTTCATCGACTGGTCGAGAGGCAAATTCTGTAGCCTTCGGAGCTGAAACAATGAGTAGTGAACATTAGGTTGAGGTACAAGTCGGGAACTTCGTTACTATGTACGGTGAGGCTAAGAGCATCGGCGGTAAACTGCATCGTGATTGGAGACGATAAGTTGAGCTTCTCAGTATACTCAACCAAGGCATAGATTTTGAGGTCTTTGGTAAGTTCTTCGGAGGCTTCATACATAGAATCCCACAGTCTCAGAGACCTCTACGAGGTGATGCAACAAGGTATTTATTAATATCGAAATCAAACAAGACTAAATAATTTAGGAAATATCTATATTTTATTACTAGTGGTACCATCAGTCACATCAATAGTCAGCAGGATTGTTTAGCAGAAAAGGTAATTCCTGTATGACTATTAGAGGCTCCTAGCGATTTCGTTTACTCCTTCTCCGTGAGCTCGAAGTCAAGAGCCTCGGTTTGGTAAACCCCTTGCACTCTATAAACCTCTCCTCCTCATCACTCTTGTTATATATGTCGTAGTGTTCCCTCGGGTTGACGAGCCTTGATTCCCTACCCTCCTCCCGAACTCTCCTAAACCCAAGTGCCGGAAACGTATGTGGACTCTGGCAGGAGGGTCAACGTTGAAGAACACCACTACTATCTCTGACCTTCTTGCTCTCGACCCAAGTCACATATAGAGGGGTAGAAGAGCTGACTCCGACCTCGTTGAGTGTCTTAACCGTAGTGTTCTCATACATCCTCACAGCCTTCAACACATCGTTCATGTTCAACAAGTTGTTTGACGCGTACATGGTGTAGACACTTCTGTAATGATCCAGCTCAACCTTAAGCTTACCATATACCTCATCTACCGGGAGCATTGCCTATTGGTTTGCCCTGGATACACCTTCTTTTTTTTTTTTATCATCTTGGCGGTCACAACGAGCTCTTCTATGAACCTCTTAGCAAGCGACTCCAAGAAGTTTGCATACTCATCGTCCGTGGACATAATGAGTTTCCTCAGTATGACCTCGTCCCAGCGAGTACCTTTCCTTTTTATGTTCTTCCTTTTTCTCTTTTTATACTTATCCTTGTCCTTTTCCAGGACGACGGAGAGAGGTAGTGCACCAATGTACCTGCTGATCCCATCGTATATTTCTCCTCAAGCTCTCTTAATGGTCTCGTCGAATATTGTGTTGCGGAGGATGACCAAGCAAGCTTTCTTCCCCAACTCGAGCTCCTGCTTGCCGAGAGTCTCCACTATGCTGTAGAACTTGTTGAATAATATCCTTTGCACCTCCTCCCCTGTTAATCTTCCCTACCTTCACGAAGTAATCTATATACAATCGTACTGTTTTCACTATCCACTTGTTGTTCGATATCTCGAGGTATAGATTGTAGTCTAACCTCCTCCCACCTAATCTCTTGAGGTAATTCACATAACTCTTCGTAGTTTCCTCCATCAACTCCCTGTCCTTAACCAGATACCCATGAACTTCCCGTAGTACGCTAGCGAGGAGTTCCTTCATCAAATCTACATACTCCTTGTTTGTCATCTCGATTACATGGCTCTCTCCATTCTTAACTATACTCAATACACCCAAAACCATATTATTCCGTAAATTATGGGGATACCCAGAGTTTATGAACTTGTCAAGATTGGGGTAAAAACTCCAAAACCACTTTCTGATCTTGAGGACCGGTAGAGGAACACTTCGCGCGAGTTCAAATCCAGCCCCGGCGCCAAACAAATAAACAAACTCAGTTATTCTAGATAATGTTAAGCTATGTTAAGCTAGATCTCTTTATTAGACATATTATAATAATGCATATGTAACTGTCTCAAGATTGTTGATGTTTCTAGCCTAATTTAGAAGTTCTTAAAGTACATTACATCAACTTATACTAAAGAATATCAATTATCTAGACCATACAATAAGTTCACAAAATTAAATAGAAAATTTTGTGGGAGCGTCGTAATTTTGTGATATACATTAGCTTAAGATATTGATAAATATAACCAAATAACTATCTAGAGAAATTAAACATGTAGAGTATCAGTGAAGAGAAGTCACATCATTATTCAGAAGACCGTCGTATCATCATCTAATACTTTATAAGCTCTCGAAATATAAAAACATATGTGATGATGAACCCAAAACATATGATATATGATTACACCTGTCTCAGCTGAATCCAAAAACGCTATTTAGGAAACATATGTAAAGTTTGTGTGTATTATAGACATTACTAATGATAGATTTGTTATATATGAGGGATCTTATCCCTTTCAATAAACATAGTATATGTACAAACGTTCAGAAATCTATTGTAGAATAAAGTTAAACAATATATTTTAATGTCATAAGTTTAAATCCAGTGACCCCTTCATATCGAGTCTCTACATAATGTTATATTGAAATGACTTTTTAGAGTGTCAGTATTCAAGGCTGTTTAACGTTTATAAGGTGGTTTTCTTTATAGCTTTTTAACCTAGGCAAGGAGTTAAAGATAGGTTATGCTTCAGCATACGACTTAATATAGGGTATGGTGTGGATATGTCATCATCAGGATATAGACATATAGTTAGGATCGCAGAAACAGATGTACCTGGTGATTTGACGTTAGCTTGGGGTTTAGCTAGAATTAAAGGAGTAGGCTACAATATGGCCCTGAGTATATGCAGAGTTTTAGGTTATAGCCCCTCTACGCTTATAGGTTATCTAACAGATGAGGATGTCAAGAAAATAGAAGAAGTAGTAAAGAATCCCCTCGGTTTTGGTTTTCCAAACTGGATGCTAAATAGGAGGAAGGATTATGAAACAGGACAAGATATGCATTTAGTCAGTTCTGAACTTATATTCTATGCTAGACAGGATATCGATAGAGAGATAAAGATCAAGAGCTGGAGAGGTATCAGACATGCTCTTGGATATAAGGTTAGAGGTCAGAGAACTCACACCACAGGTAGAATAGGTCCTACAGTAGGTGTTGCTAGAAAGAAGCAACAACAGCAACAAAAGTAGGGTGTAAAATAGATGGGTGATCCCAAAAAACCTAGAAAGAAGTGGGAAAGCTCTGGACATCCTTGGATAAAAGCACGTCTTGAACAAGAGCTAGAACTCGTCAATAGATATGGTTTAAGAAATAAAAAGGAACTTTGGATAGCTCAAACTTTCCTTAGAAAGATTAGACATAGAGCAAGAGAACTACTAGCTCTATCACCTGATGAAAGGGGGAAAGCTTTAGGATCGTTAGCTAAAAGACTCTACAATATGGGTATAATCGATAATACGAATATTGATATAAATGATATTCTTGCTCTAGGTGTAGAGTCTATCCTAGAAAGACGTCTACAGACAATAGTCTGGAAAAAAGGATTCGCCAAAACTATATACCAAGCGAGGCAGCTGATTGTACATGGACATATAGCTATTAAAGGTAGACGTATAACTTCTCCTGGTTATATAGTTCCTAGAGAAGAGGAAGAAAATCTACATCTTCATCCTACTTCACCATATGCTCAAAAATCTTCCTTAACTACGTAATAAGGTGTATAATCTATGTCTTATACCGAGAGAGAACTTAGGTGGGGTATAGCACATATATATGCATCATTCAACAATACCATTATACACGTAACAGATGTTAGTGGTGCCGAAACTGTAGCTAAAGGTTCTGGAGGAATGGTTGTTAGAGCAGACAGAGAAAAACCCAGTCCCTACGCAGCTATGATGGTGGCCTATAGGGTTGCACAAGAAGCCATAGAGAAAGGTGTTACAGCCATTCACATTAAGGTTAGAGCTCCAGGAGGACACGGACCTAAGATCCCTGGACCTGGAGCTCAAGCAGCAATTAGAGCCTTGGCTAGAGCTGGATTTATTGTTGGAAGAATAGAAGATGTAACACCAATACCTCATGATACAACTAGAAGACCTGGAGGAAGACGTGGTAGAAGGGTGTAATACGTTATGGAAATGACTCTGCTAGAGATTAGTAATGAAGCACTAGAGATAGCCGTAAAGGATGCCCCTCTCCCTTTTCTTAATGCTATTAGAAGATACTCTTTAGCCAAAGTACCTACATATGCTATAGATGAAATTATGGTTGTTGTTAATACATCATCCATGTATGATGAAATTCTAGCTCATCGACTAGCCATGATACCGTTAACCGTAGAAGAAGTAAAAGACAGGATACGAGAAATAGATCCAGAAGTATGCGAGAAATGTTCATCCTCGCCCAAAGAGAAAGCTATTGAAAAAGAATGTGAAACGTGTTACATTCATATGGTTCTCGAAGCTGAAGCAAAAGAAAGTGAAACTACAGTATATTCAGGAGATATAAGAAGTGAAGATCCTCTAATAAAACCTGTCTATAACAATATACCCATAGTCATCCTAGCACCTGGGCAAAGGATTTCCCTAGAGCTTAGAGCTAGAGTAGGTAGAGGACTTGAACATGCTAAATGGAGTCCTGCTACTATTGCCGTAACAAGATATGTTGCAGATATAAAGATAGAAAAAGAATTGTGTAACTTATGTCGAAAATGTATTGAATTATGTCCAAAAAACGTCTTTGAAATGGATAAGGATAAGATCAAGGTTATTAACACATACAATTGTATACTTTGTAAACAGTGTTTACAAAACTGTCCTATTAAAGCTATAACGATATCTCGCGTCGATAACAACTATGTATTGAGAATAGAGAGTTCGGGCTCTATGAGACCAGAGTCTATAATTATAGAATCTGTATATATTCTTTTAAACGAATTAAATGAATTAGAAAGATTCGTGAAAAGCATTAAACATGGTGCACAGACATGAAGAAGACAGGTCCTACAAATTATGTCACCAGAAAAACCATCAGGATTTTGAGGAAATACTCAAAACTGTATAACGCAAGGATATGGAGATACGTAGCTGAACTCCTTGGGAAACCATCAAGAAAAAGAGTGGTTGTAAACTTATCTAAGATAAATAGGTACACCAGCAATGAAGATGTAGTTGTAGTGCCGGGTAAAGTACTGGGAACCGGAAGCTTAAACCATAGGGTTACTGTGGTAGCTATATCGTTTTCACAACAAGCTATAGCAAAAATAAAATCCATGGGTGGTAGAGCTATACATATTCTAGAGTTTTTGAATGAAAATCCTAAAGGTAGTAGAGTAAAGGTGATAAAATGAGCGTCAACATAATTAGATCTAAAGATCTCAAAACCTATCTGATTTCAAGAAATTTACGTGAAATTGTTATTGATGCAGAAAATTCTATACTTGGCAGACTTGCTTCTCTAGTAGCAAAGCTAGCTAAACTCGGTTTTTCAGTACATGTGGTTAACGTCGAGAAATGTGTAATTACTGGGAAGAGATCTATGGTTATTAGCAGCTATAAACTTCTTCTTAATGTTAGAACACATAAAAATCCATATAGACATACCATGAAGAGACCTAGAACACCTACAGCAATATTCAAGAAGGCTGTGAAGAATATGCTTCCCAAACACAACTGGCTAGGTTTGCAATCCCTCAAGAGAGTTAAATGTTATATAGGTGTACCGGAAGATATGAAGAACAGAGACAAGATAAAGATATTAGATACAGATGCCTCGTTTTTAGGTAGAAGAAATATCGTTACTGTAGCTGAAATAGCTAAAGAACTTGGATGGAGAACAAGGCGATAAGATATGAATAATGAAGGCTCAACAACTACAGTCATTGGTGCTTATCCTCAGATTATAGCAGGTAAAAAGATAGTCATTAGCATTGGAAAGAGAAAGACATCTATAGCTAGAGCAGTAATAAAGCCTGGTATAGGTAGATACAGAGTTAACAGCATACCTGTAGAAATTTGGTCTATAGAGTTGGCACGACTAAAGATGATGGAACCATACATACTTCTATCTCCAGAACTTAGAAACAGTGTGGATATTGATGTACATGTTGAAGGAGGAGGTGTCATGTCGCAGGCCTATGCTGTTAGAATAGCTGTAGCAAGAGGACTTACAGCGTTTTTCGGGATACCATCCTTGTTAGAGCTATTCAAAGAGTACGATAGGACTATGATCGCTGGTGACCCAAGGAGAACAGAACCAGAGAAGTGGATGAGATATAGTGCTAGGAGATTTAGACAAAAATCATATAGGTGACCTAATATGATAATACCTGTAAGATGTTTTACGTGCGGTTATCTGATAGCCACTAAGTGGGAAGAATATAGTAGACGTGTAGCCAGAGGTGATGATCCTAAAAAGGTTCTAGATGATCTAGGTATAAAGAGGTATTGCTGTAGACGTATGTTCTTATCTCATGTAGATTTATTTAAGGATGTAATAAAGTATGGTAACATAAAGTAGGTGATATAGATGAGCGAAGAACAGAAGACATTTAGTCAGCAAGAACTTCTTGTGCCCCTCGAACAATATCTTCAAGCAGGAGTACACATAGGCACGCACACATGTACTAAACATATGGAGAAGTTTGTATTTAGAGTTAGACCCGATGGTCTCTACATACTCGATATAAGGAAAACTGACGAGAGATTGCAAATTGCAGGGAAATTTCTTAGTAGATACGAACGTGGAAAAATCATGGCTGTATCCACTAGGCAGTACGGGAAACAGCCAGTAGTAAAATTTGCCGAAATAGTTGGAGCTAAAGCTGTGGTAGGAAGATTCATACCTGGAACACTTACCAATCCCAGACTCGAATGGTTCTATGAACCAGATGTTATAATTTTAACAGATCCTAGAGTTGATCAGCAACCTCTTGAAGAAGCCATGAGTGTGGGCATACCTATCATTGCTTTTGTAAGTACTGACAATAAGTTGTCAGGAATAGAACTAGCTATACCGGGTAACAATAAAGGAAGAAAATCTCTAGCATTACTCTACTGGACATTAACGAGACAGATCCTTAGAGAAAGAGGAGAAATTGGTGCTACAGATACGTTACCTATATCAGTTGAACAATTTGAAACCACAACATAGTTACACTTAATGAGATTACATATCACAACTGTGTTGTTATGAACAGAGCATCTTTTGTTCGTAGAGTTCGTACAGTAGTTCCATTAATAGGTATACCTATCAAAGGCTGCAGAAACACTTATGTCTCAACTATAATTAATCATGAATGCATAATGAGGGCTTCCTACAGATTTGTACGATGCTCTATAAAAGCTCTAGATAATGGCGAGAAGGTACATCAAGGTAGTGTAACCAACTATATAAATGAATATATGAATATGATATTAAGCGAATTACTAGATATGTGTATGAATGGAGAAATATCTATAGAATGTCCTTTTAAGGTTCCAGATATAGTGCTATTTGTTATTGGAACTACAGAATTACTTCTCAATACATTTAAGACTAGAAAACTTGAGTACAAGGATTACCAACATATTTTTGCAGCATTAGATAGAAAATTCTGGTCTATAGATATAGAGAACGCATATTTATATTCTCTACGCTGTGCATATATGAATAAAGCAACATGTGTGTGCAGAGATGTATATGATGTGATAAACTTTGAACCTGTGGATATAGACCTTGAGTTCATATATGAAAATAAATGCCATAGAGATCTATGTCTAGAGTTAGAGAATCCATACGATAATGTTACCACAACCTATATGCTTAAGTTCGTTACACATGTAGTTTCGAAAATGGTCCAAGATCTGAATTCTTTCAACTATGTTTCTAAATCAATTGAAAAATACCTTAAACTACTCTACGACATAGAAGTTAGGACTGCTTTAGAGAATATTGAAGGGAATGCAACTATCAATCTATTTAATATCTTTGTTAAACCTGTAGCAGATATATCTACCATAAAGATCTACAAACTGAGGTTAAAGTATCTAGAAAGAGAGGTGTAGATATCTGGAAACAATCATTATTAAGCTTGGGGGTGCGCTTCTAACCGATAAATCTAAACCTTTTTCTCTACGTCACAATGTATTGAATAGAATATCAAAAGAGATAGCTCATGCCTATCGAAAATGTACCTCACGTATAATCATCATACATGGTGGAGGAAGTTTTGGTCACTATGTTGTAGAGCAACACGATGTACCACATAGCTGTAATGCTATTAACCAAATTGTATTGTTTATGAGGGAATTGAACATGATTATAACGGATTCGTTATCTTTCTTCGGGATCCCCGTTATACCATTTGATACGCATGCATTAACAACGATTGAAGATAGTGAGATTCATATCCATCTAAAGCCTATAGTATATGCGTTAAATTTAAACTCAGTCCCACTACTCTATGGCGATATAGTACTTAAAGAAAGTGGAGCAGTTATAGTGTCTGGAGATGAGATATCCTGGTATCTAGGTAGACAGTTAAAACCATCGAGAATACTGTTTGCAACAACAGTTGATGGTGTTTACGATAAAGATCCCGCTAATCCCGATGCAAAGATGATTAGAATTATAAAATTGAGTGACTTAAGAACTGTAGACTTTGGGAAAACCAGAGGATTCGATGTAACTGGTGGTATGAAGACAAAACTGTCTCTAGGGCTGAAATATCTTGATGAAGGAATTAAAGAGGTTCTAATATTTAATGGATTTAGAGAATGGTCCGTCTATAAAGCTATATGTGGTTACGATATTGAGGGGACTAAGGTGGTTATTTAGTGGATATAAGTAATAGAAAAGAAGAGCATATAATTCAAGCACTCAGATCCGAAAATCAAGGACCTCTACCTACACATTTCGAAGATGTTATTTTAGTACATCAGCCTCTTGTTGAAGTATCATATGATGAAGTATCACTTGAAACAGTATTCCTGGGCTATAGGCTTGGAGCACCAATAATTATTTCGGCTATGACTGGCGGTACAGCCACGTCTTATGATATAAATAAGAGGCTTGCTTCAACAGCTGAAAAGTATAGATTTGCTATAGGTGTAGGTAGCCAAAGAGCTATGATTGTTAATCCTGATACCACATACACGTACAGAGTTGTTCGCGAAGAAGCACCTAGTGTACCGGTGATAGCTAATATAGGTATTGCCCAGCTTACAAAACTCGGTAAACAAGACATTGAAAGAATTATAGAGGCTATAGAGGCTGATGCTCTAGCTGTTCACCTCAATATACTTCAGGAAATCGTTCAACCAGAAGGAGATAGAGATTTTAAGGGATTGATTAAAGCGTTGGAAAAGATTATTGAATGGCTTAGCATTCCAGTAATAGTGAAAGAAGTTGGAACTGGTATAAGTAGAGAATGTGCTGAACTTCTCAAAATGATGGGTGTAAAGATAATAGATGTTGCAGGTGCTGGTGGAACTAATTGGGTTTCCATAGAGCTAAGCAGGATTAAAGACAAGAAATTAGTAGATATCCTTAATATATTCAGGTATTGGGGTATTCCTACCGCAATATCTATAGCTGAGGTTTCGTCAATAGATAGCGTTACTGTTATTGGTAGTGGTGGTATTAGGGACGGCCTCGATATAGCTAAAGCTATATCATTGGGAAGCGATATCGTTGGTATTGCACAACCTTTTTTAGCTCATATCATTAAAAACACTGTTGATGATTATGTACAATCTATTTTAACCCAACTTAAAGTATCCATGATGTTAACAGGATCAAAAAATATACAGGAATTAAAGAATGCAAGAATAGTTATAATAGGAAAGCTAGCCACCTGGATATGTGCACGTAGACTCAAGTTACGGAATAAGTATGCTTATATATCTTGCTTAACATAGGATATTTTGTGATCGAAATGAGTTTCCTAGATTATGCTACGATAGTATCATATAAAGTTGATCAATTCATATACAGCATTATTAGTGGAGAGCCCGCAGAACTTTATGAAGCTTCTCTACACTATATAAAGGCTGGTGGTAAAAGACTGCGTCCATTGATAACTATTTTAGCTAGCAGAATTGTTGGTGGAAATGAAGAAACAGCAATACCTGGAGCAGCTGCTGTAGAGGTTCTACACACATTCACTTTAGTACATGATGATATAATTGATAAGGATGAGCTTAGACGAGGAGTACCGACAGTTCACAGATTATGGGGAATCGATATGGCTATAGTAGCAGGAGATACCCTATACGCTTATGCATATAAATGTTTGTTGCAGGCATTAAGTTATGGTACATCAAGTGACCGGGTTTCAAAAGCTATAGAGTATTTAACAGAGGCAGCAATAACTGTAGCAGAAGGTCAAGCACTTGATATGCTTCTTCCTTCACGTTCTACAGTAAGTGAAAGTGACTACATAAACATGGTTAAAAAGAAGACAGCCACACTATTTGCTGCATCAGCAGCTATAGGAGCTGCTCTCGCTGGTGGTTCAGACGATGTTATATCCAAGTTGTGGAACATCATGATCATGGCTGGAATAGCTTTCCAAATAAGAGACGATGTTTTAGGACTTATAGGTGATGAAAGAACGCTTGGTAAACCTGTGTACAGTGATCTAAGAGAAGGTAAAATGACGATACTAGTAATATACGCATTGAATAGAGCTGATGAAAAATATCGAAACAAAATGAAATTCGTTATCGGCAATAGAGCTGCTACCCATGAAGAGCTAGCAGAAGTTGCTGAACTTATAAAGAACTTGGGAGCCCTAGAGCATGCAGAAGCTATTGCAGATGAATATGCAGAAAAAACTATAGCCTTAGTTGAGTTATTGAATTCTGTTGATAGTGAAGCATTGCTAATGATGAAAGACGTTGTAAGATTTATGGTGAGAAGGAATTACTGAACAGTATTTGTATCCTTCAATATATGTAAATAAACTATGCCTATCTTCTATAGAAAACACAATCAAGAAACTCAATGAATATAACTATAGAGCTTATGGTACACTAGATCTTGATACATATATAAATGAAGATAAATACATTTACGTAAGTGAAGACTTGTCCTTCTTCTGCAATAATCAATATGATAACTATGAGAAATACATTGAAATCGTATATGAAAAGGTAATGGGTTCCGTAATAGATTTTGATGAGAAGAGAATAGTTTGTGATATGGCTATGCTTATTCCCAAACACAATAAAGTTCTACATGTACCAAAAAATACACATATAGAGATTATTGAAATTAGTGGAAAACGTGTACATCCTTTGGTGGATATAGGTAGTAATATTTCAAGAAACTCGAAGTTGTGTTACACAGTCACCAAGAAGTATGAAGTAAGAAGCATTAAAAGTGATATAGATGGTGTAGTGATATACGTTGGTGAAGCTTTTTTAGATAAAGAACAAACTATCTACATAATTATTGCTGAAGAGGGTAAAACCCATGAGCTTACTAGATGTCATTAAAGATCAGATAAAACAGATAGCGCTAAAACATGCTCTTGCAAATAGGTTTAAGTATGGTCAAGCTAAACCAGAACCTATCGTCAACAAAATTTTAGGCGAATTCAAAGAAGTTCGACAGTATGCAAAAGAAGTTATTGCTATAGTTAGAGATGTTGTTCATTATGTAAATAGCTTAAACAATGATGAATTTAGGAAACTTATTGATGAATTAAATGTCTCACTAGAATCTGAACACAAGGTGGAAACAAAAATTCTTCCACCACTTCCAAACGTCGATAAATGGAAAAACGTTAGAACTAGGTTTGCTCCTAATCCTGATTTCCCTATACACCTTGGAAACGCTAGAGCAGCTATACTTAGCCATACTTATGCAACAATATATAAAGGTAATTTTATCCTTAGATTTGAGGATACTGATCCAAGGACAAAAAAGCCCATGCCTGAAGCTTACGAAATCATTCGCGAAGATCTTGTGTGGCTAGGAGTTTTATGGGATGAAGAATATATACAGAGCCTTAGAATGGATGTATACTATGAGTATCTAAGGAAGCTTATAGAAAGAGGCTATGCTTACATCGATACATGTAATCCAGAAATATTTAAAGAATTGAGAAATAAAGGGATCCCATGTCCTCATAGAGATGCGGATCCTTCAACAAATATGGAGAAACTTGATAAGATATTTGCAAGAGAATACGAAGAAGGTGAGGCTGTAGTTAGAATCAAGACAGATTTAACTCATCCTGATCCAGCTGTTAGAGATTGGGTTATCTTCAGAATCATAGATACCTCCAGGTATCCTCATCCAATCACAGGCGATAAATATGTTTTATGGCCTACTTATAACTTTGCAGCAGCCATAGACGATCATTTGATGAATATAAGTCACATATTGCGAGGAAGAGAACATGCACTAAATACTGTTAAGCAAATGTATATATACAACTACTTTAATTGGCACTACCCCGAAGTCATTAACCTTGGGAGAGTAGGTCTCGAAGAGCTAGTTCTTAGCAAGTCTTGGATAAAGACACAACTCAAGTTGAACCCAGACAAGTTCATGGGTTTTGATGACGTTAGATTCGGTACAATTGCAGCTTTTAGAAGAAGAGGTGTTATAGCCGAGACAATAAGACAGATAATTCTAGATCTAGGGATTAAAGGTAGCGACGCTAAAATAAGCTGGAAGAATATCGCAGCCCTGAACAGGAGGTTGTTGGATCCAAAAACAAAAAGAGTTTTTGTGGTATGTGATCCAGTTAAAGTACACATAAATAACTTACCAGTACCCCTATCGATAAAAATTCCTTATCATCCATCTACAAATCTAGGTCAGAGAGAGTATATCATTAAATCTTCTATCGTGTATATCTCTTCCAAAGATGCTGAGGTATTTATTAGGAACGGTTATTTAAGGCTCATGGAGTTTGCGAACATAAAATTCTTAAGAAAAGAGAACGATGCTATTATCGCTGAGTACATAGGCGGTGACATTGAGGAAGCTAAAAAATTGGGAGCGAACATTGTTCAATGGGTTTCAGCAGACCATAACATCAATGTGCGTATTATTTCGGTAAGAGGCATGAATCTAGACATAATGAGATGTTTAGGTGAAAGTTCATTACTAGAATTCATTTTAAATGATATAGTTCAGATGGTTAGGATAGGTTTTGGTCGTATCGATGCTATCAAAAAGAAAGGTGTAATAATTATTCTAACACATGAATAGCATTTTCAACATATCTTAAATACTAGTGTCTATTACTCTTAACATTGTACAGAGATATACCATAGATATGGTGTAGAAACTATGTCGAAACCATTTTATGTAAAATTCGAGGTACCTCCAGAAATAGCAGAAAAAGCCTATCAAACACTTAAGAAAGCACGAGAAAAAGGAGGTAAGATAAGGAAAGGTACCAATGAGGTTACGAAAGGAGTAGAAAGAGGATTATGTAAACTAGTCTTAATAGCTGAAGATGTTGATCCACCTGAAATAGTTGCACATTTACCACTACTGTGTGAAGAAAAGAAGGTGCCTTACCTTTATGTGCCTAGCAAAAAGAGACTCGGTGAATCTGCAGGAATAGAGGTTGCAGCTGCATCAGCTTGTATATCAGATCCTGGTGAAGCCAAAGTAGATTTAGACGAGCTTATAGCTAGATATCAAGAACTTAGAACAAAGGCTGGGTAAACTAACAATTTGTGATCATCAACTACAGTGGATCAACTAAATAAAATTATTTTTGTAGACCTAAGGTAAGGGATAGTCTAGCTTTAGATAATCAGATAATCATTCTCTATAGTAGAACTATGGAAATCTAAGATTTTTATTAAATGTAGTATAGAGAAATTGATGAATATGATAACGTTGCTTGGAGTAAAGATATATACTCTATAAATAGCTAGAACTAACTAACGAGGTGTTTACCTCCTTACACTAAGTTTTCTAGCTTCTCTTTCTGTTTCTCTAAGAATCACTATATCTCCTACTCTCACAGGACCTCTAATATTCCTTGTAAGTATTCTTCCCTTATCTCTACCTTCCAGGATCCGAACCCTTACTTGTATAACTTCTCCTGTAACACCTGTTCTACCAATTATTTGCACAACTTCTGCTGGAAAACCTATCTTCTCTATAACGTTTATATCGAGTTCTTTAGATTTTTCTTCAATAGTTACTTTACTCATCCTACTTACCTACAGTTTAGTGATAATTGTTAGAGCTTATAAGCTTTAACATAGAAGTAATCCCAGACAAGTAAATATAGTACGTGATGGAATATGGCAGTAAAAAGAAATTGTAGTTATTGTTCAAATGAGATTGAACCTGGTACAGGACTCATGTTCGTAAGAAATGATGGTACTATTATGTGGTTTTGTTCGAGTAAATGCCTCAAGAATTATAGACTTGGTAGAGATCCAAAGAAATTGCCGTGGACTAAAAGCTATATATCAAGATAAATGAGTGTCAACTTCTTACAACTGCATTAAGAACGCTGAATACTCCGGCTCTTTAGCTGATTTAATCCTTATAATCTCTTTTAACGTCTCTATGGCCTCTTCATCAAGTTCTTTTCTGAACTTAGACACTAAAAGCTTAACATGGCTGAGTGGGATATCGGAATACAGTACATCTCCTTCCTTTATATGTCTACCAACCATAACGTTACCTTTAATAGATATAGCTACCTCTTGACCTTTTCTAGCCTCTTTCAATGTCGTGCCCATGTGCTGTATCTGTTGAACTTCACCCACATTTTTTCCATCAATTCTCATTAATGGAGCACCAGGCTTTAAAACACCACCTAAAATCTCTACGCCAACTATTGCTGGATCACTTCTTCTGAAAACATAACCTGGGAGTATCTTAATCTTTACAGGTAACACTATTGATTCAAGTTCTTTCTCTATGTCACGTTTCTTTTCTTCCTCAACCCAGTTTATATAATCTTCAAGCAACTTATATATTATATTACCTGCAAACACCTTAACGTTCTCTTTCTCGATCAAATCCTCTGCATCTGGTAAAGGCCTTACATTGAATAAAAGTATCACACCTAGATATTTATCATCTCTAGCAACTATAGAGGCCTCTATAACTTCTCTCTTAGTTAGAGGACCTACATCAGCTACTCTTATCGGTATAGATCTCTTTGATAATGCCGTAATCAGCGCCTCTAATGTACCTAGGGTATCGGTTTTAATTATAACACCATTCACATCTTTCCTTATCCTGATCGATTCAACCTCCTCCACTACATTCTTTTTGTACTCATCTATAGCATTTTCATTTGGAACAACATAGAATGGTGAACCAGCTATAACATCCTCAATACCTGGAGCAACAACTCTTACACCTGCAGCAGCATAAACAGATTCAACAGGTCTGAGCTCGCTTTTAGCTACACGTATATCTGTAAGAGGTTTAGGCATGAGAAGTGCCCTAACTCGTGTAACTATAGGACCATTAATGCCTGCTACAACAAATATGTCTTTTTCACGTAGAATCCCATCATACACTATAACGTCTAGAGCTGTTCCGTAACCTGGTTGTTCTTTAACTTCGATAACAACTCCTTTAGCAGGTCCTTCAGCATATCTTAATCTTTCAGCCATATACCTTTGCGCGACTCCCGCCAATATCGCTAGAAGCTCTGGTAAACCTTCTCCTGTTTTAGCTGAGACAGGAACTATCGGTACTGTCGACATGAAGTCCTTGACTCTCTCGAAATACTCTACATTTAAATTTAGGCTTATTAAATGTGATATGAGCTTATAGAGTGATGCTTCAAACCGCTTGATCGTTTGAGGCGACTGCTTCCTGAAACTCGCGATTATCGGTTCATTAGCGTGAGGTACCCATCCAGGAATCTTATCTATCTTATTAGCCACTATGATAAACGGTGTTCCTCTAGTTCTTAATATCTCTATGCTTTCCACGGTTTGTGGCATAACGCCCTCGTTTATATCTATAACGAGAATAGCTATATCAGCAACACTGCCCCCACGTTTTCTGAGGTTCGAGAAAAGTTCGTGACCTGGTGTGTCTATGAAGAGAAGACCGGGTATATCTAGCTTAAACTGTATGACTTTCTTTAATGGTGCTGCTATTCTCTCAATTACAGATGAGGGTACGAGACTTGCACCCACATGTTGTGTCATTTCTCCCGGCTCCTTTTTGACAACAGCCGTACCTCTTATCTTATCTAACAACGTTGTCTTACCATGATCAACGTGACCTAAAACTACAACTATAGGTTGTCTCATCTTCCTCTCTGATTTTGAATCACTATACATTATTTGTCAGCCTGTAAACACTTCAAAATACAATTTACCTGAATATACAGAAAGGTATTTTAAAACACATGGTAATCTATGAACATCATATATGCAGTTACACACATAAAGAATAACTACTCTGCTTAAACTTAGTACAAATTTTATTAATCGATACACTGTTTTCCCGAATTCCATCAAATTTGGTCTCTTAATGAATTGTATTACATGGATTAAACCAACATAGTTTTTAAGGTTGTACAAAAGGTATTCTGAGATAAGAAGGTGAAATACGCTACATGCCAGAGTATGTAATAGTGGTTTCAGATCCGCGTGTTAAGAAATCTAGAGTAATACCTGTTAGAGTCGTTGGACTAGAGAATCTAGAATATGAAGAGAAACATAAGGAACAAAGAGTGTTTCCGATAGTCAAAATGAATCCAAGATTGATTGATATGATAAAACCTGAACTAGGGATCGTTGTTGTAAGGATATGGAAGAATAAAGCTGCCAGAGAGAAAGTTAGCTTTGTAGCTAAGGCAACTGAAGATCCCTCTATTGATGTAATGACAGTAGGAGTTCCATTATCATTTCTAACAGAAAAATTGGGTACAAGTCAAACAATGGGCGAAGTATTCCGCGCACCTTCATTTCAAATAAGAGTATCAGAACCTGTAGCATCTAGGCTTATAGGTCTTAAAATAGGTGATAAAATTGATGGAAAATTGATAGGCTTTCCTAATATAACATTGGAAGTAAGAGGAGGTTCTGATCTAGCTGGTTTCCCAATGAGAGCTGATGTCGATGGCAGTGTTAAAAAATACCTGCTTCTTTCTGCTGGACCAGGCTTTAGACCTAAAGAAAAAGGTGAGAGACGTAGAAAACTTGTGAGAGGTAACACAATATCGCCAGAATTAGTACAGATAAATACTGCTATTGTTTAACTGAGTACGGAATTTAAATATACTACAGTACTTGGGCTTAGCTTATGTTACACATACCTGAATTGAATATAGGTATTGTTGGTCATGTAGATCACGGAAAGACTACACTAGTTCAAGCTCTAACCGGACAATGGACTGCACGACATTCAGAAGAACTTAAAAGATCTATGACGATAAAGCTTGGATATGCCAATGGATATTTAGCTCGCTGCAAAAATGTTGAAGCTCCTCAATCATACAGAACTAATCTTTTATGTCCTGATGGATCTGAAGCAGAAATAATTAAAAGCGTATCCTATGTTGATGCACCTGGACATGAAATATTTATGGCTACAATGCTTTCAGGTGCTTCATTAATGGACGCTGCTATACTTGTTATAGCAGCTAACGAACCTTGTCCTCAACCACAGACAAGAGAACACCTTATGGCCTTAGATTTCATGGGCATAGATCAAGTCATCATAGTACAGAATAAGATTGATGTAATCACTAAGGAACAGGCAAAAAGTAATTATAGACAGATATTGGATTTTCTTTCAACTACTAAATACTCAAAAGCTCCAATAATACCCATTAGCGCCCTGCATGGTGTTAATCTCGATGTACTTGTCATGACTATGACAAGATTATTTAAAACTCCGGAAAGAGATCTCAGTAGACCTGCATATATGTTAGTAGCTAGAAGTTTTGATGTTAATCCTCCTGGTACACCACCAGAAAAACTTGTTGGAGGTGTTATAGGAGGAGGATTAATCAGGGGAGAAATCAAGGTAGGCGATGAAATAGAGATAAAGCCTGGTACAAGAATTGTGGAAAAAGGATCTACAAGATTCGAACCTTTAGTAACAAGAGTGGTTAGTATAAAGTATGGAATTAGAGATTCAAATCGAGCAATACCTGGAGGACTTGTAGCTATAGGTACATCACTTGATCCCTCATTAACCAAAGCAGATACACTAATAGGTAATATCGCGGGCCATAGTGTACCAGATCCTGTTAATTCACTATTGATAGAATATAAGCTATTTGAACGTGTCGTAGGAACGAAACAGCTTGAAATAGTAGAATCGATAAAACCTAGAGAAAACTTAATGTTAACAATAGGAACCGCTGTAAGACTTGGCATTGTAACTAAAGTTGCAAAAGACGAGATTGAGGTAACTACGAAGGAGCCCGTAGTCATTGTACCTAAAATTAATGTAGCTATAGCTAGACAAGTTAAAGGTAGATGGCGGTTAATAGGTTGGGGACGCATTAAGTCATGACCAAAACATATTCTGAATCCTCATGTATAGCAATTCTCGATACAAGCATAATTTTACTCATAGCTCAAAATAAGATAAAATACGATGACGTAATAGAAGCTATAAACGGATGTACACCATCATTAATTCTGC
Organism: Ignisphaera sp.; assembly: GCA_038831005.1. Taxonomy (NCBI): domain Archaea; kingdom Thermoproteati; phylum Thermoproteota; class Thermoprotei; order Desulfurococcales; family Desulfurococcaceae; genus Ignisphaera; species Ignisphaera sp. Next base: position 65,610 of record JAWBKZ010000006.1, on the reverse strand, counting down.
CCGTATTTAATGAACTCAAGCATATAGCTAGTGAGAATACTGAAAGAGGTAGACTTGCTCTATGGACTTTAAATAACCTAGTAAGTAAGCTCAATATGGTTCGTATTGAAGGTAATGAAGTAGCTAAAGGTGATGAAGCTATATTTCACATCATAAACAAGCTTAAGGATAGGACTAGAATAGTTGTTGTTACTGCAGACATAGAATTAAAGAATAAGCTTATAAAGAACCACATCAATGTTGTATGGTATAGAGAAGCTAAAAATGGATTAGAATCTATCACTTTTTTAATTTGAACAGATAAATGATATATGCAACTCGATATGGTGATTATGACTAATGTTCAGAATATACAGATTAAGTGATGTAATCAGGATAGATCCATCAAAATTTGGTAAACCATTAGAAGAAATAGCTTTCGAGGAGTTACGAAAGAAATATGAGGGACTGAAAGATAAGAACTTAGGACTCGTTTTAGCAATAATAAATATTAAAGTTGATCCAGAAGGCTTTATACCCTTAGGCGATGGTGCGCCACACCATAGAGTCGAATTCGATGTGCTAACCTATGTACCTATAATTAATGAAGTTGTTGAAGGTCCCGTAAACATAGTTGGGCGAATGGGTATTACCCTCAAAATAGGACCATTAGAAGGCTTTGTTCATATATCACAAATAGCTGATGAAGAAGTTAAGTACGATCCTCTAAGGAACTCTATAGTTCTTGTTCAAAGCAAGAAGGTTATTACTCAAGGAGATATTGTAAGAGCTAGAATTACATCTATATCATTTGTTCCTCAAGCAAAGCTACCCAGAATAAGTATGACTATGCGACAGCCTTATCTAGGAAAACTTGAATGGATTGAAGAAAAGATACGAAAATTCTCTTTTCATGATGAGCCTCGTAAGGTCTGACTAATGATGTGAAAGGGATACTGATGCTATGGTTTGGATAACAAAGCGTGAAGTTGCTTACTATGTTGTAATCAGTCAAGTGTTTAGAGATAGACCATTTAATATAGGCGAAGCTCTAGATATTCTGACTATCTTAGGCAGTAAAAGTGTTGCTAGAAAGATTATAAAAAAACTTATCTCACGAGGTCTTCTAGAGAAAATAGATAGTGCAACATATAGAGTGAAGAATTTTGAGGATTTTTTAGCTAGAACATTAAAGGAATATATTGTAGAGAGAATAGCTAGAACATTAAAATCGAGCGGATTCAATATAGAGAAAATGCCGGGCAGTAACCTATTGATATATACTTGTGAGAGTCAGCGTATTGATTCTGTGCTTAATCCATTAAAGAATATTATCGATATTAAGTATGTATGCATTTGAACTGATGCTTGATATGATTATGAATATAATAAAAAATTTGTTAAAGACTTTATTGTAGGTAGTCATCATAGTTAATCTTTCTTTGATATAACAATCTCTATTGTTGAAACTCTGCTTTGCCTACCTTCGCTTCCAGATATTGATTGACTACCTATTGATATACCCTTGATCTCTACTTTTCCTGGAAGGAATCTGTTTCTCACTATCTCGATAGCATCTACAGCTTTGCTTATGGCTCTTCCTCTAGCTTTTACTATTATCTCACTGACTCCTTGGTTCAACAGTGTTAGTATTGCTAATACGTAATTCATTACTGGTTTTTTACCTACAAGTACAGTGTTTGCAGCTGCTGGTGCCTGTGACATTTCCAACCCTCTTCATGTTTTATATTTATGCCGCGTTAGTATAACAACGGCACTGGAATAAAAAGTTTGTTGAAATTTCAGTAATTTGTGTGACAGTTTTTTGAGTAATTCCTTAGTAATGAGCATAATGCTTGGGCTAAGAACAGTGAGCATCACTATCTACCGACACAGCTGTCCCCAATGTGGAGGAGACATAACTAATCTAGATGCCGAAAAAGGATGCTGTAAAAAGTGTAGTAGTATATTAAGTAAAAGAATTTCAGCAGTAGATGTTATACTAAAAGAAGCTGAAAATCTTGTACAATTCTTTATAGAGGTTACAGGGTTTAAGCCATGGTCTCTTCAAAACTATTGGATAAAGCGTCTAGTTTCAGGAGAATCCTTTGCTATGGTTGCTCCCACAGGTGTAGGTAAATCTACATTATTAGCTGTTTATTCACTATATAGGGCATACTTCTATAGGTCTAAAGTATATATAATTACTCCAACACGTGAGATAGCTAAACAGATATACCGAAAGATTACCGAATTTCTAGAAAAGATGCAAAAGGTAAGAGCTTATGAGGAAAACATAAAAATAGTTTTATACGACTCATCTAATAGAAACAACAACTTAGTTAAAGAGTATATAAAAAATGGGGATTTCCACATACTTATAACCTCTGTAGCATTTCTAACGCGCTATAGAGATTTAGTCATAGATAAAAAGATAGACATAGTGATAGCCGATGATCTTGACTCGATAATGAAGAACTCCAAAAGTGTTGATAGGGTTTTGTCGCTTTTGGGATTTAGTAACGAAGATATCGATCTAGCTCAAAAGATCATTAAGTTGAGACAGAATATTTTCGCCATAAAGATTGCCAAAGGTCAAGAGGCTGCAGAAAATCTTAGGAAAGAACTGCTAGAGCTTGAAGCAATTCTACGTAACAATGTAGCAAAGAAGAATGTACAACTTGTTGTTGCATCAGCTACTGGAAGAATTAAAGGATTAAAGTCATTGGTATTAAAACTTCTCTTGGGATTTGACGCAGGTGCTGTTTTTGAATACTGGCGAAATATAGCAGATCTATACCATACTATTGACGAGAATTTTATGTTAGTTTTAGCCAATATTGTGAAGAAATTAGGTAGTGGCATAATCTTTGTGTCTCCACTGTATAAAGATCTAGTCCATATCATATCAGAGGAACTTAGAAAACACAATATAAGAGTTGAAATAGCTAAAAGTGGGAACAAGGCTGTTGATAGATTCAGGAAGAGCGAAGTTGATATTCTTATAGGTTCAACTTCTTATTATGGGATTTTAGTAAGAGGATTGGACGAGCCATTTAGGGTTAGGTACACAATATTCGTCGGTATTCCAAGTATTGTGAGAGACATTCTAGATAGTCTTAACAATGTTAGATTCATGTATGTAGTACTTCGTGAGCTAAAAACCCTAGGCCACAATGTCAATCATCTCATAAATTCTGTAGCTAATATAGTTAGGGAGTCTACACCATCCATGCTTTATCTCTACTCAAAACTAATGAAAACAGGTTCAATTGATAATGTATCAGAAGATGTTGCTCACAAAATTAGGGAGCTTCAAGAAATTAAGGAAGCTATATATAATCTCTTGAAAGATCATTTAAAGAAGGTAAAAGTATTTGAACTAAAAGGCTTCGGTATAATTACTAGAAGAGGATCTAGATACATATTTGTTAAACCCGATCCATATACCTATATCCAGGCTAGTGGAAGATGTTCTAGACTCTACAACGGAAATAAGACATTTGGTGTTTCCATAGTTTTCGAAGAGTATATAGAGCTTATACATATAATGGATAGAGTTCTCAGAAAATTTATAGATTCCTTCAGCTTTGACACGCTAGTCATAGATAAGCTTGATGAATATGCAAAAGAGATAGAAAAATCTAGACACTCAGACACCAAGAAAGATTATAGTGTCAAAATATCTACCGCATTAATACTCGTCGAATCACCAACGAAGGCTAAAACTATTGCAAACATGTTTGGAAGGCCTGCTAAGAGAACCATAGGCGGTTTCACAGTTTATGAAACTTTGATACCCTTACATGATCTGAAGACATATGTAGCAATGATTATGCCCACCATGGGTCATGTGACGGATCTTGTTATCGATGAAGGTATTTATGGTGTAAAGATTAATGATAGTATTTATATCCCAATATACGATTTCATAACTAAGTGTAGAAATTGTAATTCACAGCATGTCGGTGTCTATGATTCTTGTCCTTACTGTGGTTCCCTAGATGTTATGTCTAGCTCTTCCGTATATAATGCAGCAAAAATGATTGCTACAGAAGTTGATGAAGTATTTCTGGCTACGGACCCTGATACTGAAGGAGAGAAAATAGCTTATGATCTCTACAATTTACTGCTGCCATACAATATCAATATATATAGAATAGAATTTAAAGAACTTACTAGAACGGCTTTACTTAATGCACTAAGCAATCCAAGAAAGATAAGCTTGGAAAGAGTTAAAGCTCAGATAGCACGAAGAATAGCAGATAGATGGATAGGATTCGAGTTAAGTTTATGGCTTCAGATGAAACTTAATAAACCATGGTTAGGAGCAGGTAGAGTTCAAAGCCCGGTGCTTTTATGGGTAGTATCTAGGTATAAAGAGTATAGAGAGGGGCTCGGTTATGCACTTCTACTAGATCTAGGAGGATATACTATGAAGGTGTATCTAGGCAAAGGATCCGAAGCCAAAGAAAGGGCTTTGAATTTGCTAGACAGCATCGTTAAAGGAGAAGTAAAGGTAGAGCATATGAAGTTTATTGAAAGAGATATATCGCCACCACCACCATTTACTACAGATACTTTAATACATGAAGCAAATGTACTCTACGGCTTTAGTGCCTCAAAAACTATGGCATTAGCTCAATCACTTTTTGAATTAGGTCTCATAACCTACCATAGAACAGATTCACCAAGAGTTTCCTCAATAGGTATTAGTATAGCTCACGAAGCGCTTAAGAAACTCTATATGGAGAAACTACATCTTCCTAGGAACTGGAATTCTAATTTAGGTAAAGAAGATGCTCACGAAGCGATTAGACCCACAAACCCCATCAGCGCCGAAGAACTTATAGAACTTGTTATAAGAGGTGATGTTGGCTTTATAACAAGGATTAGTGAAGATCATATCAAGCTATATGATCTCATATTCAGACGATTTATAGCTAGTCAAATGATTAATTCAAAATTAAGGTATTTACAGCTAGAGTTGATAATAAGTAGAGATAAAATTAGTGTTGAAGTTCCTATTGAGATAATAATTGATGGATTCACAAAAATCTATCCCATTAAGTTATACACCGGTATTCTGCGTAACCTAGATGAAAAGAGCTCACGAATAACAGCTACTAGTGCAAAGATTGTTAGAGGTTCTACTGTAACACTATATAGAGTTGCAGACATAGTTAAGTTGATGAGAGATAAAGGCATAGGGAGACCTAGTACGTATGCTAAAGCCATAGAAAATAATCTGAGGCATGGATATATTATTACAAGTAAAATAAGGAAGTACCTTATACCAACAAAGCTTGGATTAGAAGTAGCAGAAATAATTAATCAGAGATTTCTCAGCCTTGTAGGTGAAGATGTTACTAAAGAACTTGAGGAACTAATAGATAGGATAGAAGAAGATGAATTAGACGTAGACCAGGTTATTGAGACTATTAGGAAGAACATTGATATCGTTATGGAGAATGTAGCACCATCGACAGATGCTTTGCCAAATTATTCATCAGTCCTATCTAATACCTATACACAATCAATATTTAACTTATCCTCTGGACAACTATCTTGATATACGACACTCTACGGTTCTTTACCAATATACTACCAATCTCTACATTCTTAATGACAATCCTCTCACCAACTCTTGAAACAAGGGCATTATACAAATTAACAGCTCTATGAATATTTCTACCGCGACCAACAATCTCAACGACATCAGCATCTCTATTTAGACTTACAACTGCTTCAATAAGATAATCTCTTAAAGGCTTTCTACCCAGAACTATAGTTTTAACATTACCTCTTCCATACAAACTCAACCGAATTCACACCCCGTATCATTATATACCTAGCTCAAATATACAGCTAACACCCATACTATATAAATTCATCTAATACATGATAATGAGCAATAGCGCCTGAGTAAAGCTTAATTACCACAACAACAACAAATACTATTAAATCAGCGCCGCGGTAGTATAGCTCGGTCAAGTATGCGGGCCTTTCGAGCCCGTGACCCGGGTTCAAATCCCGGCCGCGGCACCAAGTAATTGAACATACTCAACTCATTTAAGTGTCTTTTTAAGGTATATTGTATGATAATAATCAGACTTGCAAAAGTGAAAGATCTATCAAAGTTGATAATTCTCATACATTATTTGAATAGAAACGAACTGTAACAACATTGATATAAGTATGACTTAATCAAGTAGTGGAAATCTATAGAAATCATGAAAGTAGGTCATCTAAATAGTAAAGCAAAAGTAATAACTATAATACTGAATACTGTGTTCTAGAACTCTTTCCCTAAAAAGAGATATATGATATCAATTCTGGCAGAATTTGATGAAAAGATTATTTCTCTAAAAAGATAACTTGATTCTGATCATAGTGGATTATTTAATGTTTTGTACTGTGAACTATTATCCTTAATTGATACATTAAGAGTTTAAGAGATGTATTAAAACTATTTTGTAGTCATCAAATTCTTTAAGTATTTTGATAAATGTTTAAAAATCTTATACAATACGTGTGTCACGTATAGATAGGGGAGATCTTTATGAAGATAGGAAGATCAATACGTGTATTATCGATGACCATTTTATGTGTTTTGACTGTTTCGTCAATACTACCATACATAAGTCAACCTGTATCAGCAAATAGTCAGCAGACTCTATTTCAGTTCTACTTTCCATGGAATGACGGTGAAGCTACCTCAATAGATCTGTCTGTTTATCTACATAAACCAGCTGGTAAATATGGTCACGTCTATGTGGGAAGTGATGGACGTCTGTATGTAGGAAGCCAAAGGATAAGATTTTTAGGCATAAATCTTGTATCTCCAGCAATATTTGCTCCACAAAGTGTAGCAGAAGCTTTAGCTAAAAGATTCGCTAAATATGGCATAAATCTTGTTAGATTACATGCACTAGATGCTCACTGGACTTCAGATAACATATTTAGAGCTCCTGGTACAAGGGAACTTGATCCAACAAGACTTGATAGGCTTGACTACCTGGTTGCTAAACTTAAAGAGAACGGTATCTATGTGAACATCAATCTGCTTTGTTACAGAAGCTTTTCGTCATCAGATGGTCTACCGAGAGAAGTAGATTCAATGAATATCAAGGATAAGCACATTCTAGGTTTCTTCTACAAACCTGTTAGAGATCTTCAAAAGGAGTTCGCAAGAAAACTACTAACCCATGTAAATCCATACACAGGGCTATCCTATGCTGAAGATCCTGCCATAGCGTTTATAGAGATCTTAAATGAGTACGGTATGGTATTTGGATGGTTTGATGGAGCAGTAGACAGACTTCCAGACGTGTTTAAATCTGAGCTTCAGAAAAAATGGAATGAGTATTTGAGACAGAAATATGGTTCAACAACAAACTTAAGGAATGCGTGGGGAAGTTTATACAGTGATGAGAATCTTGAAGCAGGAACTGTAAGGATTTTTGCACTAAGTGAATACAGTAACAGACCTACAGCAGCACAAAGAGATTGGGCGCAATTTCTGTGGTATCTAGACTACGACTACTTTAGAGATATGTACAACTATCTAAAGAATGAACTAAAAGTAAAAGCACTTGTAATAGGTACGCAGATGACATGGGGAGGAACCCCCAACATAATGCAACATATGGATTTAGCAGATTCACATGGCTACTGGAACTATCCTGCTGGCGATTTCTGGTCCGGTGATTATTATGTACTGAATACCGCTATGGTGAATAATCCCACATCAAGTACAATTGTTGGAATGGCTAATCAAAAAATAGCTGGTAAACCTCATACTATAAGCGAATACAATCATCCATTTCCAAACATGTATAGAGCAGAAGGATGGGTATTCCTGTCAGCTTATGGAGCATTCCATGACTGGGATGGAATACTACCGTACTGTTATGGAGACCCAGATTATGGATGGAATTTCGATACGAGACGTATTATGGCTACACTAGATTTCGGTCAAGATCCCCAAAGATGGGCTATGATGATTACAGCACATATGTTGTTTGTCAGAGGCGACGTCCAGGTAGCTAGGCAATGGGTTGCTGTTGAACTTTCTAGAGATCAAGAAATAGAGTTTATCAGGTCTAGAACAGCTGGCGTATGGAATCTTCCAAATGGTAGAATGGCTGGCAATCCTGCGCATACAGCACTACTCCATGGTGTAGTAGTTGTACCGTCAAATCGCTCTAGACCTCCAAATACATTACTACCAAGAGATGTTCCTGCACCTAGTCAATCTGTGTATGTTAGCGATACTGGTGAATTAATATGGGATTGCAGAGAATCTGGTAGATGCGTGTTCATAGTTAATACATCTAGAAGCAAAGTTCTGACAGGATTTATTGGTGGTAAAAGATTCGACCTAGGGGAAATTGTCATAGAGGTTAAGAATGCGCTACTAAATGGTTGGGCAACAATAGCTATACATGTAATAGAGGGATCGAGCTTTAGAGACGCTAAAAGAGTACTGGTAGTAGCAGTAGGATTAACAACTAATACAGAGACGAAGATCTACAATTACGATAATAAACAACTACTATTTACAGCCACAACAGATCTAGCATCAGTACCAAACCTTCACGGACTAAAACTGACAACATATAGAGATATGGGTAGAGCGCCAACAATTACCGAAGGGATAGAGGCAACAATAACTATTAAAACAAGCAATAGGGCAACAGCATACGCACTAGATAATATAGGTAAGAGGAAATCATCACTATCTGTAACTACATCAGGAGGAAACCAAGTCATATCCATAGGTAGCTCATACCAAACATTATGGTACGAAGTAACAATGACAACTACTACACCTACTTCGACACCTACTCCAACAACGACAACACCAACAACTCCCATAACCACACCAACGCCTACTCCAACGCCCACAACGCCTAGAACTACTCCTACAACACCTACTCCAACACCTACTGGTACTACTGTTACTGTTGTTCCTGTTACTCTATCGACTGTTGTTAATGTTCCTGTAACAGTTGCTGTAACATTTACAGTTACATCACCTATAACAACTGTTGTGCCAGTTACACATACAACAACAGTACCAGTAACAATAATTAGAACAATAACGGTGACAAGAACAACTACTTCTCCTATTACAACAACTATTGTAACACCAACAACTACAACTCCTACAACACCGAGAACTACTCCAACACCAACAACGCCTGGAACCACACCAACGCCTACACCAACAACAACTAGAACTGTTGTCACTTTGATTGCAGATAGTAATAATGTGTTTCCATGGACTTGTTTGGATACTGATGGTAATGGTGTTTGTGAATTTATATTAGAGGGTAATTTATGGAATTGTCCTGGAATTACTCGAGGTAATGTTCAGCTTGTTGCTAAGGTTTATGGGCCTAAGGACTATCAGTTAGATGTAGTGGTAGACGCTAATTATTCAGGTACTGGTGGTTGGGTACATGGGTATCCAGAGATTTGGGTTGGTGGAAAGCCTTGGAATGATTATGGACCTGCTCCTGAAGGGTTCATCACTAGCGAACGTGTTGATTTGCCTATAGGAGTACGTGATTTAGTTAATGATAATGTGAAGCTATGTGTTTATGTAGATAGTTACTCTATAACACATACTGATAAGAGGATTCTGTATAATTTTGCATTTGAGACATGGCTAATGAGAGATACTAGCAGAGGTAGAGGTGTAAACGATAATGAAGTGGAGCTTATGGTGTGGTTCTCGTACCATGGACTTCAGGGTGCTGGTGATGTGGCTGATGTAGTGCCTATAACGATATATGTTGATCAGTTAAAGGTTAATCAGAGATTTGAGGTTTGGCATGGAAATATGGGTTGGGAGTATTTTGCATTTAGAACAACTGTGCCAAGGGCATCTGGAAGATACTTAGTATGGTGTTGGAATGATTTTGTGAGGATTGCGGGAAGATATACCTATCTAAGTGGTTGGGAGAACCTATACTTTACTGTATCAGAGCTTGGAACAGAGTTTGGCGGCATCAAGGTTCCATGGGCATATCTGAAATGGAGTATAAGGAACTACTGGTTATCAAAAGGATTATATCTACCAGTACAAATTACCGGAGAATATCAACCACAAGAAGTTGTACTGGGAAGCTGTGGTGGAGATGTTTGTCCTGTGAAGATCAATGCCGCTAGACCTGCTAATCTATCAGGATATATGGAATTCAAAGTTGGATATGGTGGCCAGATAACAACAAATAAAGGTACAGTAAATGTAGCAGAAGGAGATACTGTTAAGATAGAATTCAATAGTGTTGGAGGCAGAATAGTGATACCTAGAGATGGTTGGACTTCTATGTCTGAAGTAGGTATCTCAGCTATATATGTTAATAACCAAAAAGTAGTTGAAAATGCTGTGATAACTGGTAGTAGCTTCAGAATAGATCTCTCATCAATTAAATCTGAACTTAAGGCAACATTATGGGGCAGCGGATGGACAAATGTAACATATAACGGTGTAGCACATCTAGAGGAAGCTAATAGCAATCCAATAGTAATACCGAAACTAACAGCTTCACCAAATCAACAACTATACATAGGTATAACAATAAGTAGTGATACAAAAACAACAGATATAGAAGGGTTATCAGCACCACCAATAAGAGTACTTTGGTAACATTATGAATGCATTATCTATTTTTTATTTTTATATATTTATATTATGTTTGGTCTAGGCTTAAGCCTGTCTTCTCATGACCTATAGCAACGAATAATTTAAATTGTAATTTACAATTAATAGACCTTGATTACTAGATATAACTATAGACTCCAGTCTTGAGATCCATATGTCTATGTCTACTCTAACATAGCTCTAAATATCGAGTAAGATACAATCATTCTTTATTTTTCGCCAAACTTCTACTTGTTGAAATAATAATGTTACTGAAGTGTGTTACCTAGAAAAATGAATTAAATGTATCAACTCGGAAATTATCTTAGTAACCATCACTATGTAATGGGTTTAACGATTAAGAAAGGTAAATCAAAACGTTGTTTAAATGTTTATGCACAATTAATTAGCTATAACTATCAAGATAAATTTTAAGGTTAAAATATTGAAGAGATAAGCATAGATATAGATATAGTATTACTGCCTGTAACTCGATAAATAATGTTATATGAGGAATAACTAAGCTAACTCTAATCATAAACACCTTAGACTCTAGTTAATTATTTTTAATTATCTGGTCTACTGATACCAATGCACTAGGTTTACCAAGAGTGTAAGGTCTATGATTTATAAACTATTTGCTTATTGGTTTATTATCGAATTTTTATTTTGTTTCTAGGTTTAGGAATACCTATTATTGGTGCTAGAGATATTGAAGTCATGAGTATAATATCTGAGCCATAAGATCTGGTTAAAACTATGTAAACATTTACGAGGTAATGGTTTATGAGATATAGAGTTGGTATTAGAGAGTATTTATCAGCTGCTCATAGAATAGAGGATCATCAGGGACCTTGTAGGAATCTGCATGGACATACCTACATAGTTGATGTTGAAGTTGAATCGAATTCATTGAATGAAATGAATATGGTTGTAGACATTATTGTGCTTAGAAAAATTGTTAGAGATGTAATTGAAGTACTAGATCACACCTATCTCAATGAGGTATTTAAAGATAAGAATGTGACCTCTGAGCTTATAGCTGTATATATACTTGAACATATCTGTACATCATTAAAAGCTCTTGGGATCAAGTTCCTAGGTATAAAGGTTAGAATTTATGAGACTCCAACTAGCTGGGTTGAGGTGGAGTATCCATAAGGATAGCTGAGATGTTTAAGTCTATCCAAGGCGAGGGTATGCTGATAGGTGTTCCATGCTTTTTTATAAGGCTTTCTGGCTGTAATTTACGTTGCAGGTATTGCGATACCAAGTATGCATGGAATGAGGGAGAAGAGATAAGTATCGATAGTATCGTGAAAGAAGCTATAGAATCTGAAGCTAGATGGGTTACAATAACTGGTGGAGAGCCTCTACTACAATTATCGGAACTCGATAAGTTAGTAATTGAACTAAAGAGCCTTGGATTTAGAGTGGCGATAGAGACCAACGCCTCTATAGAGCTCTCCAATGTTATTAGGGAAATAGTTGACCTGGTTATAGCATCACCAAAACTACCATCGTTTAATCCAGACTATCCAGGTATGAAGTTGAAGAAAATATCTGTAGATAGACTATGGATTAAATTCGTGATCACAGATCCTGAGAGAGATTTTCATGAATTGATAAAATATGTACCAAGATACGTTCCATTAGATAGATTATCTGTACAACCAAATAGTTACACAATAAGCTATACAGAGCTTGTCGACTATGTACTTAAACATGGTCTTCCATATAGAGTGTTACCCCAGCTTCATAAAGTTATAGGAATAAGGTAAAAGGCTTATTTATTTAAACCACTAGATGTTTTATAGTTTCATATTTGCTGAAAACCTCTAGCATAGATAGTGCGGTGATATGGATAATGAGGTGGTGATATATGGTTAGAACAAGAGTTGTTGCTATAGTTAGTGGTGGAATAGATAGCACATGTTCGCTGGTTTACTGGCTTAGTAAAGGTTATGATGCATCTGTTGTGTTTTTTGATTATGGTCACAAGGCTTCTAGAAGAGAGCTAGATACTGTTAAAGAAATTGTTAATGAATTGAATAGTATTGCTGTTGATAGAAGGTGGGGAAGGGTTGTAGATTTATTGGTTCTGGATATATCGTTTATGAAAAAGATTTGGAAAGGTACTCAGCTAGTGGATGAAGCTATAGATGTAGAGAGTGAATATGAGAGAACCGTAGTTGTGCCGATCAGGAATATCGTTATGCTTACAATGGCTGCAGCTTATGCCTATACATTACTGGAGCAGGAGGTATGCGATAAAGCTGTGGTGGTTTTGGGTAGCCAGTATAGCGATGTAGAGCCACGAAAAGATACTGGCGAGCCAAAATATCCTGATTGCTCACCAGAATGCTTCCTCTCAATAGAATCAGCATTAAAGATATGCCACTTCAGAGATAGAAGGAGTATTGAGGTATGGACACCAAGTATAGCTCTGTTAAAGAAAAGTAAGCTCTTGAAATTATGCCACAATATTGTTGGTGACCTAGTTTATAGGACATGGAGCTGTTATAAAGGACTTGAAAAACATTGTGGCACATGCGAAAGCTGCATCAATAGAAGGAAAGCATTTAAAGAAGCTGGAATACCGGATAAAACGGAATACCTAGAAATCCTAAACTACTAGAAGACAATAGCTAGCGTAATCAAAGTATACTTAAGTTCTTGAACAATAACTAATGTTATGGAAAATATTTGGGATCTCTTTATCGAAACGCATGATGTTAATGAAATTGAGCTGTTATCGCAAACCTTAGATAAATGCATTGATGTCAACCATTTTTAATAGGTGTAGCTTTGAGTGCTTTTAGTGATCTATAGATGTTTGGAAGAGAGATAGCGCCCCCTATTATAGTGGGTATGTATAGGGTTAATGTTGATGTTCTAGGAGATAATGTGCTGTATAGAAGATATAGAAATGAGGTGATTGAGAAAGAGGTGATAACAAAAGGTGTATTAAAGCTATTACCTATGTATCCCATCTACTATCCAAGATTTATCACAAGGCATATCTTATGTGAATTCTTTAGACCTATCTATGTTCCACCAATGGATAACCTGTCTCTCTACTTCTATTTACCAATTGATGTGGCTGTCTATAGCTATAGTGGTAGCTCTTTTGTAATTATAGATATAGTTCCTCTACATAAACTCTATAAATATACTCTCTATGGTCCACCATCTAGGTACGGAGACATGAGCGGGCTTATTGCTAGGTACTGTAAAACGGATGTTTTTCTAGAGAAACCTAGAGAAACAGACTTGGGTTTTTGTTTATCATATCTAGAGGTAAGGAATAAATTAGATAGATTTGCTATCTTATCCAAACTTCTTCTAGATTCCTCACCTCTATCCATATTTTATGAATATGGTAGCTGGAGATGCTGTACCCAACGTGTTATAGTAACTATCAGTAGCTCTTCAACAGCTATTGTAGAGTATGAGAAAGAACCTATAGAATCTGGGTATAGAGCTATAGATGAGCCAGAAGAAGTTAAATCACCTTTAATTAGTTTTAGAAGCGATATGTTGTGGGGATATTGATGAGCTTGGAGGACGTTGCCAAGAATATATCGCTTTTGAATAGTGAAGTTGTATACAGAGTTATTGTATTTGTATCTATAGTAGTTGTTGGAGTAGTGATTAGTATCATAATCAGAAGAACATTCTTAAAGTTTCTTTCAGCTAGAACATCAAAAGCTATTGCCTCTAATGTAAGTAGGGCTATATACTATGTATTGTTGTTTACAGTTGTTGTAGTAGCTCTCGGAATTACCGGTATAGATGTTACGGGATTTGCATTGGCTGGAGGTTTTGCTGGTATAGTTATTGGTGTAGCTCTTCAACCACTTTTATCGAACCTTTTTGCAGGACTCTATCTAATGATTGAAAAGACGATAAATGTTGGTGAAATTGTTGAAGTAGCAAATAATGCAGGTGAGGTAACAGAAGTATCTCCTATCTTTACACGTATAAGAACTTTCGATGGCATCATCATCAGTGTAGCTAATACACAAATAATTAGCGGTGTTACAAAGAATTTTAGCAAAGCTGTAGCTAGAAGAATAGAGTTCAAGCTCTCGATATCGTACAAAGATGATGCTGAAAAAGCGTACAGAATAATAAAGAACGTATTAGATGAACATCCATATGTACTTGTAAACCCAGCTCCAGATATCTTTGTCTCAAATCTCGATCAAAGCGGTATAGAGATAACCGTAAGAGTTTGGACGCCACCACAAGTAGCTTACGATACTATGAAGGATCTTTTGTGGAGAATGAAAAAAGCGTTAAGTGATGCTGGTATAGAGATACCGTTTCCACAAATAGATGTATGGTTCAGAAACACACTAAACATAGAGTAGCTCTCTTCAGGAAAACAATATGGGTAGAAAAAACGAGGTGTAGATAAATAAACACGATATGTCTTATTATCAATACATAGTTTAGCACTATTTAATTAGAGAACTATAGAACTATGTTATGGAAAACGTATCTCTATTACCTTTGGTGTAATAATCTATATAAAGAGTTAGAAGAAAATAAAGAGATAGCAGAGTATGACAGAATTACTCCACTAGCTTCACATTGTAGCTACATTTCTCGAAGAACTTGTCAGTCCTAAGGCTCATCAACGGATTCTTAATCGTCCCGATGCTGATGTAGGTGATCAAATCCACCTTCTCTAACAACATCAGCCTCAGTAGTAGCTACAATCATTGAAAGGGGTTACATTAAAGAGTTTATCAAGCTACTACCCCGGTGTATATCTGTAATGTTTGTTGATGTAGCGCTCGATGACTTCATGATTAATATACTCCTGTTGAATGAAAGGATTCGAAAAGATTTCTGTATTCTATATATTGTATGAATTATTTTTACTGTTTGTGACACATTTATTAACCTTCTGGGTACCAGAGTATTACTGGTGTTTGTGTGCCTGTATCTGTTGAGTCTAGATTAGGTAGACACTATATAGTTGAGGATAAGAGTGAAGCTGTACCGTTTCTCATTAGGTTTAGATGTAGCGAAAAGTTTGCTTCAACATCTTCTCTCTATAGTGTTGCTATAGATGCTAGCTGGTCTATGGATGGAGCAAAGATATTCAGAGCCAAAGAGGCTGTCTTAAAGATGCTCAAGAATCTACCATCAACCGACTACATAAATATATACAGTTTCAATGATAGAACAAAACTTGTTTATAGTGGAAGAGTATCTGAATACAACAAGGCTTTGTCATCTGTATTAGATATAAGGCTCGGTGGCGGAACCAATATCTATGGTCTTCTCAAACATGTATACAGCAACTACTTGAACATGAGGAGTGAAGGTATAAATTCGCATAAGCTTATAGTTATAACAGATGGTATTCCGACGACTGGTACAAGAAGTAGCTCGAAGATAATAGATATAGCTAGAAGATTGGGGGAACATGTTTCTGCATCTGTTATCGTATGTGTTGGTGATGACTGCAACGATAAGCTGCTAATGGATATCGCAACATCTACTAAAGGTGTTCTAGAGGTTCTAGATGATGCCGATAAGCTTATTCCAGTTGTAGAGAAACTTGCACACAGATACAGAAATATATGTGCAAAAAACGTCAAAATGTATGTAAAGAGTACACCTACAAGCTCCATCTATATATACAACAGGTCATTGAAACCTACAGAAAACGGGTTAGAAATATCTGTTGGAGATATCTATACATATGATCGTATAGATATAGCTGGAGAAGTAGTCGTCCCTCCACAAAGGTCTGGCAACATTTATTTGGCAACCATATCCATAGAGTATACAGATATAGATTCAGAACATAGAGAATTACCGCCAATAACTCTATCCATTCCATGCCTATCGAACCAAACAACCTCTGAACCAGCTATAGATGCAACTATCTACCGCGAAGTCAACCTAGTTAAGATGGCATCCATGATAGTCAAGGATCTGTACAAAAATCTAACAATAACGGATGCACAGAAAATTATAACAGAATTCACAGAAAAGACAAAGACAGCTACGTCCAATACAGAAGATCTGTACGCTAAAACGATAGATCTGAGAGAGCATCTGGAAAGCGAAGGCCTCTCGCCAGAGGCCATCAAGAAACTCATGTCCCTACTATCGAGAATACTAACAGGTAGAATGTACTGAAATGATAGATATAATTAATTCAATACTTATAATTATCAAACCATTTATACATTCTTGGAATATTCATAGTAGCTGTGAGGTGACACCTTAAACTAAAGATCCTCTACTACTATACTTGAATAAAGATTGTGAATAGCACAACTATGTAGATTATATTGTACCTGTATAAAATGATATGAATGTGGATTAGTGGAAGATCTCGGCAATCTATATTCTATACTGTACTGTAATATTAATCGACAACGGTATATGAATTATCAAAAAGTATATATCATCATATAAATAACAACATAATGATTTGTTTCTAGTTGACTCCTTATTTATTTTGAATACATACACTTTTGTTGTTCGGTATTGTTACTATTTATGATTTGTTATGCATACATGTTACTATCGTCAGTAGCGTCAATTAAAATGTCTCTATACGAGGTATTTCTATCTCTATATAGGAAACTTGCTGTACTCTCGAATTTCTTAGATGTTTTCAACCATATACATTCTTTCACATCTACTGCTGAAAGACTTCATAAACTACATACATATTTCATTATCAGTAATATTAGGAATTATACCTCTATAAAGCTAAGTCTACGTTGTAGCGATAGATCAGCACAATTATAGACTTCCTTGAGAATAGAATGTTTATCCTGAAGATACGTAGAGATAAAGAGATTAAGCTAAAGCTAATGACGTCTATTGAGAAGATTAACATAACCTATATGCTCTATATTCGAAAATTAGTAGACAATAGGCTTTCTGACAAATGTCTTCCTCTCATCATTCTTTATACCAGCTCTAAAAACTACTCTAGCATAGACATATATACCTTTATGTTTTAACGTACTATATATCCAGATGTAGTAGTTATATTGGTGTCGGCTTCTCCTTATTGATAGAACTAGTTTAAGCCATATAGACTCCGATATATTGTGAACACAAGTATATGGTCTATAGACATTGTATTCGATGTATCTTCAGACGCTATTTAAATGAGTTGAGAACTAATTATTTGGTGCGGCGGCCGGGATTTGAACCCGGGATCTCCGGCTTGGCAGGCCGGCGTCCTAGACCAGGCTAGACGACCGCCGCCATAAGGATAACTCATTTTGTCTAACTAAATAAGCTATCATGGTTTTAAGCTATATCCAGTCTCTATCTACGATTGCGTTTGGAGGAATATCTCTATATACTGTTACGCCTGGATATATTATTGAGTATGAGCCTATCTTTACTCCCGGCATTATTGATACGTTTACGCCTGTTCTTACGTATCCCCCTATTATTGCACCCATTTTCCTTCTACCTGTATCTATTCTTATTCCATCGATAGATACCTTAACTGTTTTTTCGTCAAATCTTAGGTTTGCAATTAGTGTTCCTGCTCCAAGATTCACGTTTTCTCCTATAATGCTATCACCTATGTATGTTAGATGAGCTGCATGTGATTTCTCAAGTACTATACTTTCTTTTACCTCTACAGAGAATCCTATATGGCTTCCTCTTTCTATTGAAGTATATGGTCTTAGATAGCTATTAGGTCCTATCACAGTATCTTTGCCTATGTATACGGGTCCCTCTATATAGGTAGATCCTTTAACAACTGCTCCCTCGTCTACTACTACAGCTCCTTTAATAGTTACACTATGATCTATCTCGCCCTTAATAACTCTTGATCTGATGTCTGAAAGCTCAAGTTTAACAGACTTCAAGAAATCCCATGGATATCCTATGTCTTGCCACCATTCACTCTCAATTTTAATAAACTTGAACGTATACCCTTTTTCATTAGCTATAGATATTAGGTCTGTTAATTCATATTCTCTCCTAGGAGATAATCCTATCTCTTCTACAAGCTTAAGAACACTACCCTTAACAACATATATACCTGCATTAATTAAACCTCTACCACCTTCAGAAGGTTTCTCAATCACACCTAATACTCTATCACCATCAACTATAAGCTTACCATATCGAGAAATATCACCGACTTCCACGCCTACGATATAGTTATCTTTACGTCTAACAACATCAATAAGACTCGGAAGAAGCTTTGTATGCTGAATGTATATATCTCCATAACTTATGACAGCATCGTCTTCATATTTCCTTAAAACGACCTTAACTGCATGACCTGTACCAAGTTCCTCCTTCTGATCAACAAAATCCACTTCTACACCAATATCATTAGCTATATCCTTAACAACCTCCACAACCTTTTCTCTAAAATGAGATACTACAACAACTACCTTATCAATACCTAGTTTCTTCAATAAATCAATATGCCTATATATAACTGGTTGTCCAAGAATGGGAAGGAGAATCTTGGGACGTGTTTCTGTCAGTGGACATAATCTCTTACCCTTCCCAGCAGCCAATACAATACCTATCAAAACCTTCACCCAATATTAACAATCCATACAACCTCCTATTAAATTCTGAAAACAATAGCTTATATGAAAAGTTTAAAAACATATTCTCCCTAGCAAGGATCTATCACTTCAATTGATCTAGGATACGTTATTTTACCTAAATCGTGTGACTTGCGGATATAGGTAGAATTCAAACTGTAATCATACACACCTTTACAATTACCTTAGATATCCATCATTATGCTGAAGGATAACTCTAAACAGTTACTAATTGTATCAATGTATTGGGAAACATATGTTCTAGATGACTAATACCATAACTAACAAAGAAAGAATGCAGTAAAATAATTTATTCTCATCTTAACTTTATCTAAGCGTGATGGTAGATCCTTTTAAAGAAATGCTGCTTCTAAAACATTTGGTTTAGGAATTATGACGGCCTTCCTTGGACCTTCGGCTGTAGCTACTGCTAAAAGCTTGGATTTAACGAATTCAACCTTTCTTACTGGATATATCTTCTTAACCTCATTGAATATTGCTTGAGCAAAATCTCCAAAAATCATACCGTTTATAAATTCATCAAAAGTTTTTTCAGATGCTATCTTTGTTACAAGCTCCATCATTATTTTCCTTATACTATGTTTTTGACTGGCGTTACATCTATATGTAGTCCATGTTGCAACAGTAGGCCTAATTATATACCCATCCTTGGTTGTAACATTAAATATTGCCACAATTTTGCTACTTTTTCTCCTTGTCAAACTTCTGACATAGTCCCTAGCAAGTTCATGTCCTTTAAATATCGTATAGGCCTCTTCTTTCTCTAGATCAACTTTATATATCTGCAGATATAGATGAACATGTACCTGTGTTATATCTCCAGTTAAGTCATATAGAGTTATCTCGATAACTCGTCCAAGTAGTTTCCAGGGCTCATCACTAGGTGTTGAAGTAACTGGTAGAGAGCCAAATACTTGTGGCGATATAACCGTATACCATTTCTTAAGCCTCCATCTCTCTCTACCAGTCAATCTAAACTTCATTGTACTGGACATACTGTACTACCTTTTACAGTCCTACCACAATTTGAGTATAGCTTAAAAGCCTTTCTTAGCATCATTTACTTTGGCTGTACTCTGATAGCATTTTTACTGTTTTTATTGATATTGATACATGTTCCAGTATATCGTCTACGGTATTTCTAAAGGTTAACAATTTAGAGCCCAAAAACCCTGTTCGTACTACTAAGGTATCTTTAATACACTCCATCTGTATAGATACTCCATATGGGGCAGAATAGTTATCAGGTTCTATAGCTGACAATACGCTCAGGCATTTCTCGTTACTGCCTGTATGTATATTGATTTCTACATACATATTCATTTAAATACATCTCCCAATGCTTGTAGAGAACTAAATACAGCATAGCTTTTCTCTATATTTAGCTCTTTATCGTAAGGCCATCTAGATGCAACAAACGGTAAAGGTAATAGGAATTCTTTGCCATTGGTGAAGACAGTGACATCTTCTACTAATCCTAAAGCTCTCAGAATCCTATACGAGGTATAGAGTGGGGGAGTGATGGACGATGAAGAAATATCTATCAAACTAAGTTTAACACCTTTAACTATCATTTTCTTAATATTACCATCTATAGATATATCGATAATCTCCCTTAGGCTTTCTGAAACATAATCATAAGCCCCCTTGATTATATCTAGAATTCTGTTATCTATACATAGATAAAGTAGGGGGTCCGAGCCCACTAAATCGAAGTAATTGTACAACATGTATACTGCTTCATAAATATCATCAACTACATCTGTCTCCTTTAGAATAATCCTGGGACCTATGATAGAGACTCCTGATTTATTGTATTGAGCTAGTATATTATTTAATGCATTCACAAGTTTTGTTTTAGCTTCTTCAGTTGAAAGAGATCCTCCTATACTCTCCAACAGCTTTTTGCTACCTTCGTAGTTCAGCGATATTCCTGCTATATATGGATCTATTGTCTTTGTAAGTGCTTCAACTACATCTCTTTTTGGATATCCAAACAATCTTATAGTGTCTATGAGGGTATAGAGATTCTTATCTACTGCTTCTTCTACGATATTCTTATGTAAATCAATTAGATTCTCGTCGTATACTGTACCTCTACTTATGGACAACATTGCTACTAGAGATAAGAGTTCGATGTACCTAGGTAGAATGAGTGATTTCTTAAATTCTTTTAACATATATAATGTAGTTGAAGCCATTATCTTAGGATCTTTGCCCAGAATATCATCGATTTGATAAACCTTTAATCCAGATACAGGTGTTTTTTGGAAAACCTTTACAAGTACTACCAGAGCTTCGGAATCATATGGCTTTGATGCTGCATAGAACGGCGCTAGATATATTTCTATTTCCTCATCTTTAGCGATCCGTAACAACATAGATGAGGTTATTATGGAGTCAAGATCTATAGAATAAATTACGTATATACGTTTAAAGCTCTTTATATGCTGTATAAGACTTAGAGATGACATTGCCTTATCCTAAGCTTGATTACCAATCCTAAGCTCCTTGAGTAGCTGATTGAGATTCTTGCAACGCTTGCACACCTAGACCCATATATTGAGATACCCATATCTCTGCTTTTTCTGGAGAATACTCAAAATCTTGCGGCAACTTTCCAACACTCTTGTAATACTTTATCATAGATTTTATCTTCGAT
This sequence comes from Ignisphaera sp., assembly GCA_038831005.1. Taxonomy (NCBI): domain Archaea; kingdom Thermoproteati; phylum Thermoproteota; class Thermoprotei; order Desulfurococcales; family Desulfurococcaceae; genus Ignisphaera; species Ignisphaera sp. Next base: position 43,721 of record JAWBKZ010000006.1, on the reverse strand, counting down.
TCCGTTTCTATTAATCCACGCAAACTAACAGTATCTTTAGGATGTTCAGATATATGTCTCCTAAGATTTACTGCTTTAGCCATAAGTCTCAATAGATCTTCAGGTATCGGATATTTAACACCAAATTTCTCTAGAAGTTTTGTCAACTTCATACCTGTTACACTTTTTGTCAACGGTATACCATACTGATCCCTCAGTATAGCACCTATCATAGATGGTGTATAGCCCATTCTAGCTAATTCTGCTGCAAGCGCCCCTATTTCTTCTATGCTATATCTAACCCATTTTGGGGGCCCTACTCTAACAGGCCTTATAGAGTGTGATTGACCTTTATCCCTCTTTTTACCGGCCATAGATTAACAACCCTATACCAATAACCATTTATTTAGAGTACTATGTATTTAAGCTTATCTATATTCATATTTATCCACATCCCCAACGATCTAAAAGCCTTTCCTCTATGCGAATACATGTTCTTCTCATGTATATCCATTTCGGCAAAAGTTTTACCTTCACCTTCTTTTGGCACAAATATAGGGTCATAGCCAAACCCTTTTGAACCTCTAATCTCAAGAGCTATGTATCCTTCTACAACACCTTTAAAGGTTAGAACCATATCTTCTCTTAAAGCTAAAGCAACAACAGCTTCAAATACCGCTTTACGATTGTTTTCACCTTGTAGAAGTTTTAATATCCCTTTTAACCCTATGGTTTTATAGACATAACTGCTGTAAGGACCCGGGAAACCGTTTAGAGCATCTATAAACAGTCCAGAATCCTCCACAATAATGGGTTTCCTTACCTGCTTGTATACATGTATAGCTGAGTATCTAGCTATATCTTCTAAAGATGTACTCTGAATCTCTATTTTTTCAGTATCTATACGTTCTAGAGAAACTCCATAGCTATTTAGTATTTCCTTAGCTTCATTAAACTTACCCATGTTGTTTGTAACAAAGTATAGCTTAATCATTGTGATTTCCATATACTCTTTATCTTTCTTTCAGCTACATATCTACCCATCTTCCTTATATTATTGACTGTCTCTAGAACTTTTTTTGTATAGTTTCCCCTGATCTGTCTATATCCCTCGATAAAACATTTTTTTGCCAGATCTTCGAAATTGTGGTGAGTACTTTCTATTGATCGAAAGAATATATGTACATCAATAGCCTGATCCTCCAATCTGCTAGTGAAATTTGTTAATCCAAAATCTATTATATAAACATCTTTACTGCCTTTCTCGATCAATATATTACTTGTCGTTATATCTCCATGAGCTATAGAGTTCTCATGCAATTTTGCTACGCATATCCCTATCTTTCTACATATCTCACATACATTCTCGATAGAGAAACTATCCATTGTGTCTCGCAGTGAAACCCCATCTATGAAGCTCATTATGAGCAGTCCAGTATCATCATCTATATAGAGCGGTATAGGCACCTTAATACCGATGACTATAGACTTGAATAATGCTTTAGCTTCTGTAGAAGTTCTAATCCTTCTAAACTCGGTATCGAGATGCTGAGGCATATATGGTTTGGGAAATCTCCACTTTATAATTACATCGATATCGAGGAATACTGCTTTAGCTATAACAGCTTCAGCACCCATAGCTATTATCTTCACATCCTTAAGCATATCCTTAATTTCTTCACCATTTGGTAGAAACAGAAGTACACGTTCATCTAAAAGACTTGATAAAGCTTTCTTCAAATCTATCTCCAAATAATATCAACCTCATCGACTCTCCATCTCTGGTTGACTATAGCCTTTTGTGGCTCTACAATTATACCGGATTTGTATTCTAATAGTCCTGTCCAAGCAATCATGACACCATTATCTACAGCATACTGAGGAGGTACAATCCCCAGGTTTGCTCCATATATATGTGCTAATGCTTCAAACTTATTTCTCAAAATAGGGCTTGCGGCAACTCCGCCTACAATCATGATCTCTTTCTTCTTTGTATGCATAAGAGCCCTTGCAGATACTTCGATAATACTGTTGTAGGCTATCTCTCTAACAGTTAAACATAGATCGTTTATATCTACACCACGTTTATAGGCTTTAAGAGCAGCAGTATATAAACCTGAAAAAGATACATCCTGTCCTCTCACAACATATGGTAGTTCTTCAATTATATTTTTACCTTTCTCAGCACATACATCAATAACATGAAGTCCATTAACTATATATGGTGGCGCTAATCCTATATCGCGAGCCAGCGAATCTAGAAGATTTCCTAAAGCAATATCTATTGTTTCCCCGAAAACTCTATACCTTTTCTCTACAAGAGCTACTATAGCTGTATTCCCACCAGAGAGATACACAATAACTGGGTCTTTTAAACCCGTGGTCTTCAGCCCTATCTCTATATGAGCAACAGCATGATTTACAGGAACAAGTGCTTTACCTAGATATACAGCTAATGCTCTAGCTATTGTTGCTCCAACTCTAAGACATGGTCCTAATCCCGGCCCTAATGCAACCGCTATAGCGTCTATAGATCTTGGATTTATATCTACTTTAGCTAGTGCTTTTTCAATAGCTTTCGGACCATTTTCAGCAAAATATCTTGATGCTTCTCTAGGATGTATACCTCCTTCTTTTGGTATATACCTAATTCTTTCATCTGCAAGAACAAAATCCACATCCTTATCTGTTACAATCCCTATACCAAAAGTATGTGCTGTAGATTCTATCCCTAGTACAATCACTTCGCTTTTTCCTCAACAAATAATGTGTAGTTGCATTTGCCACAATGCCAACGAACTCTACCGACTTTATGGAGTGCCATTACTGAGCCACAACGTGGACAGAGCCTATTCTTCAACTTTATCTCTCCTATATTATAGTCATACTCATAGAGGCTTGATCTGTATGTCGATTTTGTGTCCTTAGACATCTAGAACCACCGATACTCTATATCTGTACATTATTTCTCCTCAATATATGCTTTAGTTCAACTCTCTTCATATAGTCTGTATCACTATATACATGTATATGAGCTATTGATGTGCCTAAACCATATCTGCTCTCTATGTTTTTAACAATAACATTTTCTTCGGGTACGTTATACAGGTTGGCTATAACATTTTTTAGCAAACTTTTTGATGGAGTTCCACTAAATACGTGATCTATGTACAGATCTAGCTCTATCCTTTTCAATAATCTATTTACATTTTCATTCGTTATCATTATCGATGTTTTTTCGTCTAATTTAACTGTTTTACCCTTCTTACCCAATTTTTTCTCTAGATCCATCAATACACACCTATCGTTATGTAGACCTTAGAGATAAGTTATGCACCAACTTTTAAAGCGTATCTACCAGGTGTTTTTATGTTTAAGATCTTCGCTACTTCAGATTTCTGAGGATCTACTACGATAACTATGCCACTCCACTCATGTGTGAATTCATTTGATCCACATATAGGGCATATCTCTTCATCAGGTTTAACAAGAGCTTTACATCTTAAACAAGCTTTGAACGTCTTGACACCCCTACTCATACTGCACACCTGCTGTAAACTATTCAGTTTATTTAGTTCAAAAACTTTTACTGTATAGCAAATATTGAGGTTAAAAATATGTGGTTAAACGAAAACTGCAGAGTAATTATTTTCTTGAATTGGATAAATGAATATCTTGGCGGATATATTCTCGAATACTTAAAGAAGATATTCACGTTTTCACACAGAGCTCGGACATACATAGTTGTAGAGCCCAGTACCATACCAATAAAAGTAGGTAACGTAAAGAGATCAATAACTATTGAACCTCTATCGGCTGTGATCTGCAATACCAAGAAAGAAAACTTCATAGATTTTGGATATAGTATTGCCGAACCTATATGGTTAGAAACAGTAGAGGTATTTCCTTACTCTCGTAATGATCTATGTGGAACAGCTAAGACCATCGGTCTTGATGCCGTTATTAAAAGAGATGACAGAATTGGTATACCCTACCTATGTATAGATAGTAGTTACATCAATAGAGAAACTGCAACTAAAATAATTAATGGTGGTTTTATTGAGCTAGAGAATAAGCCTATTACTAATTCAAGATGCAGGTTAGAAATTAAAATTACTAATGACTGGACATCATTGTTTATGAGATCTGTTTTGAATAGATATATAAATGAATTCGGAAAGTGTAGATACTGCACCATAGACCTAGATAAATCACTATATCCCTACTGCAGGACTTTAGTATCAATTGATAAAGAACCCATAGTAGTTAAAATTGGAAAAGGATACATATTCTCTACAGATATCGAAAATACCATTTCATTAATAGTCTATACTCTTCTCATACTTACAACCTTTACAAAACTTAGTTAAAGATACCATGAACAATAGTGTCAGAATCAGGCCCTTCATCACATGCTCAGCGCTTTTAACCAACATCATCTCTTGAATATATCTACTATACTTACACTATAGAACAAATATTTTTAACTCTATTAACAGGATAGAATCATAATATATTAAAAACAAACACTATACCTCTATATAAGTATTGCAATAGTTATCAACGCTAAACCTAAGAGCAACACAAAGACTCCGAGATATTTAACCCTCATATTCAGAAACGCTTTACCCACTTTAACAAGCCCCACAACTAAATAATACACTATCACTATAACTATGAGTATTATACCCATCCATGCTAGTGTATGTGCTGTACCTGTAGTCATTCCACTTAATTTATTAGCTATAGAGCTGAATATTTGAACAACTTCCTCAAAGCCCATCACTGTTCACCACTATTATCTACACCTTTCTGTTTATTAAAAATGTGTAGCTAATCAAAGCATTCATAATACTTTCCTCTAACAAAACTTATATACAGCTTATTATTATTCATCTATATAAAGTCTCAGGAAAAACAAGATTCACGATTATCTTGAAGGTAGGTGGCTTTGAAGATACTCATAATACGCTCAGAAGATGGTGAAGTAAAGGAACAACGGATAATTGAAGGAACATTAGATAAATCTCTCAAAGATACCGTAATTAAAGCACTTGAGTTATGGAATCCTCAGAAGTCTGACCTCGTTGTCGTTAAACATAAACATGAAGTAAATGTGAATTTACCGATAACAAAAGAACAATACGAGCTCTACTCACAATTCAATCTTAAGAGATTTGGAGATAGAGCTGTATTCGAGCTTCCTATATACATTATTAGTTTTGAAAACGAATGGGTTGAAGATCAGATTAGAGACTCTAAGGTTTTTGTAGTTGCTCCATACGTTGATGAAGCTACATCTAGTAAGGTTCTCGAACTTGCTAAAAACATTACATCTGAAGAAGCTGAAGAAGAAATTGAAGAAGAATGATGTTTTGTATATACTTAATCTACTCTATAGACCTAGTTTTTCTTTGACCTCTTTTAACGCTTTTTCGTAATCTAGCTCTAAGGTTTTTTCATTTATTGGGAACTTCGTTAGTGCAGGTTTTATCTCGCCATCAACTACAACAAATAGTTGAGGGAGCCAGGACATTCCAAATTCATCTTTTTCTCCATATGTACTTACAAATACATAATCTTCCTCACGTATCTCTAGATCTATTTTAAGCTCTTTTGATAGTTCTTCGGCTAATTTTTTAAAATGTTTATGTTGAGGCATATGGGTGGCTGTTACAAGTATGAGCTTTTCTATAGCCATACATCTCACAACCAGAGTATGGCATATACCAGGTTATAAACTGATTTGCTTTCAAAATCACTTCTTTGTATTGATTTCAACAATATCTCTATCTTCTAGAACATGATCTGCGCCAACTCTTTGTCCTGGATATTTTGCTGAAGCTCCCCATATGCGTGCATAAGCAAATTTTTCATAGAGCTCTTTGTGTATAATTTTAGCTACATCTAGAACCGTTGTACCTTTCTTCACCACAAGTGGTTTTTCTGATGGTTTACCTAGAGGTGGTTTAGTGTATATTCTTATCAGATCTAGTACCTTGAATATAGTGGACCCTATATTTTCGAGACCAATTCTGTATGATGCTGATACTGCAAGCACGGGTATATCGCTTGGTAAGATAGGTCTAAGTATTTCTATGCTTTTTAGAGATTTATCTAAATCTACCTTATTTACAACAACTATTGTTGGTTTATATATGGTGGTTTCGTATATGGATCTCTCAACATCATCGATACCGATTTCCCCGTATACCTTTACAACAGCATGATATATTCTATAGCTATTTAGAAGTTTTGATATATCTTCTTCAGTACACAGGAGTTTACCGTAATTTATGATCCTTATACCTCCCCCATATCTGCGTTCAACATGTACGTATCCTTTAGGTTTTTCTATATACAGTCCGTGCTCTTCGAGAAAGTTTTTAATAAGGAGAAAATCATCAACAATATCCCGTGTTGCATCCAACATCAATACTATTCCATCACTATTCTTTGCCAAACCCACAACCTTTGTGTTCCACCCACCTCCTTCAGGTATTATTGCTGGTGATTCAACTAATTGAAACTGTATATCTTCGTAACGCAGCATGCCCACCGCTGGAAACTTTGTTGTATATGGTACATCCGATATTTGAACATTTGCATTTGTGAGCACCTTTAGGAAAGAACTCTTACCAACTTTCGTCATCCCTATGATAACTACTTGAGCTGCACCCTCCTTTTCAACAAAAAACGATATACCACCACCTGATTTCTTCTTTTTTCTCTCATCTATTTCTTCCCTTAGTTCAGCCATTCTTCGCCTTGCCCATCTAACAAGGTTTTCAGTTCCTTTGTGTTTAGGAACTGATGAAAGAAACTCCTCTAATGCTCTTAATTTCTCCTCAGGTGTTTTAGCATCCATATATTTAGCGAATTTAGCCTTTGCTTCAGCGGGCAGATTGGTAACCACTTTCTTTACCCTAACTCTATAAGTGCTTGTATTTACTAACTCAAAAGTTTATTTTATTTCAGAATATTTTGTATAAATTTGGCTCTTCTTATCTAGATGATGATGCTGAGGCGCTACTGAAAATATGATGTTTGAACCCGTGACTGACTAAACTGTTTATCTTAAAACGTATTTTCCTGCATAAACTGCTTCGGAACCGAGAATCTTTTCTATTCTTAATAACTCATTATATTTAACTGTTCTTTCTCCTCTTGCAGGTGCACCTGTTTTTATGAATGGTCCTCCAACGGCTGTAGCTATATGGGCTATTGATGTGTCTTCACTTTCCCCACTTCTATGACTAATTATCGTTACTATACTATTTTGTTTAGACATCTCAATAAACTCTAGAGTTTCTGATAATGTTCCCACTTGATTAGGCTTAACTATTACACCACTTACCGCATCTCTCTTTATGGCTTCTGATAGCCTATTGACATTTGTAACCGTTAAATCGTCTCCTACGATTATGGTCTTGCCTTTGAGAGCTCTACGTAAATCGGCATATCCTTCGAAATCATCTTCATTAAATGGATCTTCTATGCTAAGTAATGCATACTCATCTGTAAGCTTCTTCCAATACTCTATGAGCTTATCCCTTGATAATTCTTGACCATCAATCCTGTATACATCTTTATTCTCAACATAGAATTGTGAAGCTGCTGCATCAAGCGATATCCTAATTTGATTTTCTATATCATATCCACAATTCCTTATAGATTTAGCTAGAGCAGATATGGCCTCGCTAACAAGCTTCATAGGTGGTGCAAATCCCCCTTCATCACCTACATTAGTGGCAGAAGCACCGTATTGTGATTTAAGGAATGATTTCAATTCCTTATATATTTCTACTGCCGCCCTGAGTGCCTCTGAAAATCTATCAAATCCTATAGGAACTATCATAAACTCCTGTACAGCGAGCTCATTACCTGCATGTGCTCCACCATTTATTATGTTCAGCATAGGTACGGGAAGAACTCTAGCTCTTGTTCCTCCAAGATACTGGAATAACGGTAGTTTAGCAGTATCAGCCGCAGCTTTTGCTACAGCTAAACTTGTTGCTATCATAGCGTTACCACCAATTTTCTCTTTATTCTGAGTCCCGTCAAGCTCTATGAGTACTCTGTCTATTTCAAACTGTTTTCTAGAATCCATACCCTGTATAGCTGAAGCAATATAATTCACAACATTGCCTATAGCCCTGAGAACTCCTCTGCCTTTATATCTATTCGCATCTCCATCCCTTATCTCAACAGCTTCAAACTTACCTCTTGACGCGCCAGCAGGAGCTATAGCTCTACCTATACCGCCACCAATTGTTTCAATATACACCTCAACTGTAGGGTCTCCTCTAGAATCAATAACCTGAAGGGCATCTACATATTTTATCAAATAGAGGTTTACCATAATGTACACCAAAATATTTAATTATGTATTAATGCTAAAACTTTAAATATTTAAATTTGTCATAAATGTTGGGTGTAACAATTATGACTAAAGGAGGAAAGGGTGGTAAGGACTCGCGGGGAAACATATGCCCCAAATGTGGTACAACTGTAGAGCCATCTAAAACATGGCAATTAGTTTCACCTTTACCTGATAGTCAAGGTAGAATAACGATAACCGTTATGGGTAGTTATGAGTGTCCTACATGTGGATACAGATGGAGGGGTGTTGTAACTAAAATGAAAGTTGGAGAAGATGTTGAGATAGAAGGCGCTAAAAAGAGTGTTAAATTATCTAAGGAGAGCTCAAAATCTAGTAGACCTGCCCCCGTTATAGAGCTGGATCTTGAAGAACTAGAGAGTGAGGAAGAATAGTAAATGATGCTTAAAAAAATTGTAGACATAGTTGTAAATGTTTTTCTGATAGCAGTCATACTGTTTCTGATTTATGCCAACGTGATGTACTACATTTATGATCAAGTGGTTTTAGCTGTCGTGAAAGGCATAAGTATGTATCCTCTTCTACGTGAGAACGATATAGTTATAATAGTACCTTCTAAAGACATAAGTTTAGGCGATGTAATAGTGTTTAAAAATGATAGAAATGAATTCGTGATACATCGCACTATAGCCATAGCTACATGTAGTGATGGAGATATAGTTTATATAACTAAGGGAGATAATAATATATATGTGGATAGCCATATCTTAAGCGGTGTTGCATATATAACTAGTAGAGAATGCCATATAGATGATATAAAGATTTTGAAGGGATACGAATCACATGTTAAATCGGTTACGCAAGGAAATGTAATTAGAGGAATACCTATAGATAGAGTAGCTGGTAAAGCACTTTCTATCTCAACAATGGTTGTGAAAATAACAGGTCTTACGCCCCTTTAGATATTAGATGCTCTTTTCGAGTACGTACCTACATACTTCTTTAACATATGCCCCACTAGAGTTTAGCCTACATATCCTTTCTAGATATTCTCGCCATCCATACCTAAACTTTTGCCAATCTTTATACCTCTCTTTAATTCTTGTTAAAGCTTCATAATGAAATAGACATAGATTTTCTTTATAAGTACTTCTTCTACATATATGACAAGCATTCTCTAAGCTTTTATCCGTCTTGACATAAACCTTAATTACTTCAACTATATCAGAAATGTAAGTCTTTATATTCCTCAGATAGCTGTCAATAACAGTTCTAGCCCTCTCTTCAATATCTCTACAGCGCATTTTCCCTGTTTTAATGTTATCAAGCATTTTCTCAAAATCTCTAGTTAGATCTACGCTTACAAGATCCTTAACATACTCCTTAAGAATGTGTACTAATGCTACAGCTAGATCCGATACCTCTACTCCTTTAGATCTAGAGTATACATAACCACGCTTAAATAGTGTTTCAACTATTTCTGCTCTAGTGGCTTCTGTACCTATTTCAATACTTTCCATCCATTTTAGTATTTCGATCCTTGTAGGCGATTTTAAGGGACGTGAATACCTTATGTTTAAGCGTAAATCTTCTATAGGTATGCTTATTTCCTCCTTCAAAAGATTATAAGGAACTATTTTTTCATTAATTTCAATAAATGGATAGTAAAGACTCCAACCTTTTTCAACAATCTTAGCTCCACGCAAAACGTATTGACGACCATGAACATCAAAATATATATTTGTGTACTGAACCTTCATAGGGTTTGCAAAAGTCGCCAAATACCTCCTAACTATAAGATCGTATAGCTTAAGATGAAGTTTACTAAGTTTAGTTAAATCTCCTTCTCCTGTGGGATATATGGCTGGATGAGCTGGATCATCTTTAGGACCATTATTGGGGTTAAGTATTCCTCTACATTCAGTAAGCAGTTTTGTTACAAGAGGTTTGTATATAGGAATTAGGGATAGCTTCTCTAGTATACTTCTGTTATTTAATGATTGGGGAAGTTTTTGGCTATTTGTTCTAGGATAACTTATCAAAGCCTCTAGATATAGATCTTCAGCTATTTTTTGTGTAAGATAGGGTGAGACTTTTAGTATCCTATGTGTTTCACTCTGTAGATCAGGTAAATTGAATGGATGTGGTGAAGGAATATCAACATTTTTAACGGATATGTTTTTTACGTATGCTCGTGGATTATCTTTAACTTTATTGAGATACCTCTGTGCTTCTTCATATGAATTGAATGGCTCATCTAGAGATTCTAGGGCATACACATTACCACCAATAGCTATTTTTATAGATGGATAAGCTAGAGGTACGGGTACATGGAGTCTCTTCTTAAGCACAATATCGACGATATGTGCTAGAGTAGGTGTCTGTACCCTTCCTGCACTCAAAACTCTTCTAGACCCAAATGCATGGATATATATATCCATTAGAGCACGTGATATATTTATCCCCCATAGCCAATCTAGTACATGCCTACAGTAACCAGCTTCAATCATATTGTAATCTAGACTTGAAAGATTTTCAAAAGCTCTAACTATATCTGAAGCTGTAAGACTCGAAAATTTTGCTCTAAAGGCTCTTCTTTCGTCTCCAAGATTCTTTATAACCATGTATCCTATCAGCGATCCTTCAACATCGTAATCACAAGCATTTATGTAGAACTTTGCGTATCTAGACAGTTTAGCTATAACATCTAGAAACTTTTTTGTACGTTTAGCTTTTTCATCAATGAAATATCGTGGAACCCATTTATAGGTATACACAGGATACCCTTTCGAACTAGTAGATAGTGTATACATATGGCCAGCTACAGGAGCTATAATATAGTATTCATGATTTCTGTACGTTATCCATACAGGTACACCATCTACGGGAATTTTTGATGATTTGCCAAGCGCGTGTGCTATTTTTTCTGCTGCTCTTGGTTTCTCGGCTATGACGAGTATGTAGCTCGAGGGCAATTTCAACATGTTTACTCCAAACCCATATTAGATTTAAGCAGAATCTAAAAACATCTAACGCATTATGCTGTGATTATTGTGATTATATGCATTTCCATCCTACTACTATAACTATGTCTATAGTGTAGTTGATCGTTAAGCATGCGTAAAACTATTTATTAGTTGTTTTACAGCAAATCTAATTAGATAGGTGATAGCTTGAGCACGATACAGTTAACCATAGAGCCTAAGGTATTATTCTTGTATCCAAGTGCGAGAGATTATATAGCGGTTTTAAAGACTGTTGCAGAACTTGTCGATGAAACGGCGATACAGGTGAATCCTGAAGGAGTGCATATAAGGGCTCTAGATCCAAGCAGAATAGCTATGCTGATTATCGATTTACCTCCTGAGACATTCCATGAATTCAAGGTAGATGATAGTATATCTATAGGTTTAGCTGTATCGAATCTAGCAAAGATACTCAAAAACTTGAAAAAAAGCGATAAGATAATTGTAACAGCTAATGAAGAATACGTAGAGATAGTTATTGAGGGAACAAATCCGAGAAGATACAAGTTTAGAAATATAGGTGTGTTAGCAGAAGAGGTACCGGAACTTAAACCGGTATACGATGTAGAGGCATCGATTTTGACATCACCGCTTAAGACAACTATTACTGAGTTATCGGATATAGCTTCAACAATAGGTATATCATCTGATAGCGAATCTCTAACGTTCTTTGACTACGATACAAGGAGAAGTATATATAGATTGACCACAGATTCAGGGAACATTATAAGTCTAAAGGTAAATAAGAGTGCTACAGTTTCATATGATAGCGAATACCTAGCTAAGGTAATAGATATACTCAGTCTAAGTAACATTGTGGATTTAAAGTATGGTTCAGAAGCACCTCTAAACATATCACTAGAATTCGCCGGAGGAAAAATCATGTATTATTTAGCTGCAAAAGCTTAGTTGATGAGATGGTATGCAATATAGTATAAATCATATCTACTGCTTCGTTTTACTTATCTCGTTCTTTCTTGAACTGAAACTCGACAATTTTCTTACATAGATAAGAGGGTTCTTAATATTGCATTCAGCTTTACACATTCCCAAGGTCTTCATGGTATCACAACTGTACACAAGGTACTTCTTCTTAGATCCTTTAAGCCCAGCTAAATGCTCTATCTGATACCGGGTAATCCTCTCGTTAAAATCTGGACTATAGCTAAACAACCTCACTATTGTATCTATGTTTATACCCATGTTTATTAAGAATGTGGCTAATGCAAAACGTTGGTGATGCGATAGATTTTCTCCTTTGGTAATATCTTCAATAAGTTTTCGTATACATGGAGGAAAGAGAGTTTGAGCTACAGAGACGAGCTCATCAATATTATGGATCTCCAGAGAAGTGATACTTGTGGACGTTAATACATCTGCTTCGTTGACACTTCTTCTATTTCTATCCACTTTTGTAGTAATCGAGTTTAGAAACTCATTAACAACTGAGCCCAGATCTGTGTGTATGGTTTTTATCGAATTGAGTAGATTTTCTCTGAAGTCATCTAGATTAATGCATGTGGATCTTAGTTCTCTAAGTCTAGAGCTTGCTACATTATATATGCCTTCCGAAATCAGCCTCAAGACTTTTTCTCTATCATCTATATAGATATAACCTTTGTGTATAGGGAATGCAGATAACTTCCATGAAGATTCTGTTAACAGTTTCTGTGCAACATTTAGATAGATATGTACAGGTATACGATATTTGTAACATATACTCGTTATTGTATTGCTATGTGATACAATATAAAGTATCTCTTTAAAGCATGTTTCACGATATTCTATATTTAGTCCTAATACACTTGAGCGAAGAATGATGTTCTCATCGTCTAGAGCTTCGAGAACTTTTCGTTTATAGGTTTTTGAGAATTGTAGAGAAAATCTACCTATATAAGGATCTCCTAAGATTATGGCTATGGCGGCCAACAAGAGGTACACAGGATCAGAAGCTACTGTGATAAAGTTCTTATCAGCATCATGACCTTCTACATCACCTTGAAAGACAGAATGAAGAATTTTGTCATAATCTGCGTATCTCTTCATTAAAGCATCAAATTCGAATTGTGAGTAATGAGTAGGATCTGTAATGATGTTAACCAAGTTTTCACATGATTTAACCTTCAGTATAACGTTTAGTACTTTATCCATATTATCACTCAGCTACTAGGTTACTTAGCACGATTCTTTTATCGAGGTTCGAACATAGAGTGCTACTCTCAAGAGCTGACACAAAGTATCTATACACATTCTGTAGACTATATCTGTTATCTACATAAACACAAGCTTTTTCCCTATCTTCAGACCTCAAGACTTTCACAACCATAAATGGATTTAGTGGAGGATCAGGCAATTCATCAAGTGGTTTCTCTTTACCGATGTATGTCCAAACAAGCCTACCTTCACTATACATTATCTTGTACCAATATCTACCATAGTAATGATACACTTTTGAACCATTTTTGTGTTTCTTAACAGCTATATGTACAGGTTTCAAGTAAATACCGTAGCGTTTTGCTATATTGTTATAGCTATATAGTTCAACTCTATATAAATCAATCAATTTCTTAAGCATATCATCAATACATTCTGTGCTTACACAGAAAAGCACTATTTCTTCATTCTTTTTCATTAGTATCCCATACTTAGATATAGTTTTTGAACAAATATATTCTGTGACCCTACTACCACATTATAATACGTGAATAAATCCTCGAGGAGAACACCATGATTAAGGTTTCATATACATTGTACCACTATAATATGTGGACAAATAATTACTTACATAAGTAACAAACATGATGCATCACTATAATTCCAGTTTTAATATTATCTAAGCCCCTAGGTCAAAACATAGTATACGTCACAGTATTTGTGCTCTTTTGTCAATACTTTCTATAACTGAACGAGCTTTCCTTATATGTTTATCACCAATTGTAAGTATAAGCCCTTGATCAACAACAAGTTCACCTCCTATCACAACTGTGTCGACAGTATAATTCGTTGATGTAATTTCTCTAGCGATATTGTATTCAGTTATAGGTATAGGTCCTGTAGGTGGTTTAGAGAAATCCAGTACTATTATATCCGCTGGTTTCCCATTCTCTATAATATCTGTTCCTATGCCTAAGTTTGATGGATTATATTGACATAAAGTACTTATTATTTCTAGTGGTTTTTCAATAACTCTACCCATAGTGATTATAAAGGACTTGGGATTGAGCTGTAGAGGATCTAATGAAATTAACCCTTTTTCGGGATGCCATAGATTGGGGTCTAGGTAAACAATTTTCTGTATAGGTATATACTCTATGCTTAAGGATTTACGAATAATTAGAGTGCAATCTTTCATTACATTACTGTTTCTCTCTATAGTCTCTATAACATCCTGATCTATATAGAGTCTAGCATTAAATGTTTTAGCAACATATATTATATTCTTATCAGATTTAACATCAATATAGAGTCCAAAGGTTATTATGTTTTTGTTTATAGCTTCTTGATCATGTACATTCTTTAGAGCCGACTTAATGATTTCTTCAACAGAATTTGCATCGATATTGTTTATAGGGATAAGTATTCGAACTCTTATCCAACATTCAGATGCCGCTCGTACAATTGCTGAAAGTATTTTTTGATCAATAATATCTACACGTGTGACAATGGATGTGACACCATTTAAAGCAAAGGAAGCAAGATTCGTTGCTACCAGAGCCTCTATATCATTTGAGCTTAATGTGCTTATAATGTTGTCTATAGAGCCCTTTTCGAATCTAAATACATATCTAAGTATATCGCCCATACCTATTGCAAATCCAGGCATAGCGACGGAATACCGCCCATCTATAACGTAATCAGCAAATTCTAGTTCAGGTGGAGGATTCCCTGTTCCTACGGATGTTATAACTCCTTTATCTATGTATACAAATCCTTTTTCAATAAATTGCTTATTTGGTAAAGAATAGATAGAAGCATTCTCTATCAGTATTCTCATTATGTCACCCAAGATTATGAAATGAGAGGTATTTCACATCATAAGATCTACATTAGAATTAACTTATTCATAAGCTTACTTAATTGTATTTCATCTGCTGCTTCACAATGATACCCACATTATGTACTGATTATGAATATCTTAATCCTTGATTTTCGACAAGATTCCCTAGATTTACTTACTCCTTCTCTCTCTTTTCTCTCTTTTCCTTTCTATAGCTATAACCTTTACTCCAACTCCTAATAACTTCTTAAATACTGTGTCTAAGAACCTTACATAAGCTCCTTTTTGTCCAACAGCAGCTCCGATAACATCTTCATATACATTTATCTGAAGATTGGGTCCAGCAAAATCTACTTCCTCTATATGTTTCCATATCCATGATGTAGGATGAAGAGATCGAACCATCTCTTTGAAATCTAGATTTAATTCAGCGCCTCTTAATTTTTTGTCTAGCTCTTTTTCAGCGACGTTTATTCTTTCACCACCTCTTCCTACAAGTCTTCCCATATGGCCTTGTTTAACTATTATGAGTACATCAGGAACGTGTTCTTGAGTAATTTCGTATGTTTTCTTAGGTTCAGACAAATCGACAACGGTAATGATATCTGCATCTGGTGCTTTAGCTTTAACTACATCATATATTCGTTTCTCTTCATCTGTTAACTTTCTGGATCTAAGTTTGTATTCTACAAGGAATCTAAGTCCTCGTTTTGCACCTTCTCTAACTATATCTTTTATACCTAAATCTACGACATACGATTTTTCTTCGCTTAGTAGAACCTCTCTGATGAGAGCTGAGGGGTCTTCTCCTACTTCTTTAAGTGCTTGGAAAACGGGATCTCCAGCTACTATAAGTCTACTGTTTTTACCGACCCTGACTATAGCTTCGATAATGCTCTCGGGTTTCATAAGCTGAATATCATCTAGAAATACTACAGAGTTATCAAATGAACGTCCCCTCAAATATCTGGGATCCGCTAATACGATCTTACCATCATTGATTAAAGCCTCTATTTTACTCCATTCGATAAATGAACCTAATATATCTCTGATGTAGTTTTTCATAGCCTCTGCAAAAGCCTGAGGCATTTTGGCTATCACTATTTCTTCGCCAGTTATAATGTCAACAACAGGTCTTATGATTATGAATCTGATATACTTATTGTTTAATAAACAGTGAACGCCGTAGGCTAAACTAAATAGTGATTTACCTGTTCCTGTAGGTCCAAAGAATCCCAGTACTTCGTAATTTTTATCATTTAAAGCATTGAACATCTCTTCCTGACCAGAGGTCAATGGTTTTATTATGCTCCATATATCTTCCATCACAATCACCTAGCTATATATTACATCTTTGCTATATGTCAGTTTCTTTGATCACCTTAAATAGTTTTTCTAATCTTTTCTTACCTTCAATAAGTACTTCGTTAGCTACTTTTACGATTCTAGCAAGATCGCTAACAAGCAATTCGCTTCCTTCTTTAAGCAAAAACGAAGTCCATGTACCGCTAACAGCCTCTATCACTATTCCTGATCCTCCTAGAGAAATTATACCACTATGCTTGAATCCTGCTCCATGTACAATCTTTAAAAGTAGCGAAGCTGACTGTAGATCTAATACTACGAAATGTAGTATTGGTCCACTAGCCACCAACCAGAATCTGTACTTAGGGATATGACTATAAATGATCTGTTCTATATCATCAACGGTAATCGGTTCATGTTTTTTGTATATCACATAAGATTCTTCCCTAAGCCAAGGATAAGAAGCATCAATTACAGTTATTCTACCGCTACACGAACTAGTTGTATATATCTTCTTCTTTGTAAAGACAAGTTTAATAAAGTCTATTACATCGCGATCAGCATACCCTATTTCTATATCCTCTAAGAACCTTCTGTAAACTTCATCCCTTTGTTTAATCCATTCGTTAAAAGAAATACTGCAAGAAACATGCTGTGACATCAAGGTCGCTTCATCCATGAGTTAAGAGTTTATCCAGCTCTTCTTTAACAATTGATGCAACAGTTTTACCATCTACGCGTCCTCTAAGTTCGTTCATAACCTTTCCCATGATGTACTGAAATGCCTTCACTCCTTTGTTTTTAACTTCCTCAAGATTCTCGTATATCTTAGCCCTAACTATGTTTCTAATGTCATCTTCGGTAATACGTAAAGAGTGTACGAAATTAGTAAGGGTTTCTAAATCTATACTAGGTTCTTTAGCAATCTTAACTATGAGCTGTTTTATTGTATCTTTATCTTTAATATTATACGATTCTATGACTCTCATAAGCATGTGAAACTCCGTAGTTCCTATTTTTTGTACGTCTACGCCCTCTTTCCTTAATTCACCAACTAGTGTTGTAAATATTGTGGCTACAAGCTTTGGTTCAATATGATAGTGTTTAACAGTGTCTTCAAATAGGTTCAAATAATCACTATGAAGTAGCTGGTTAGCTAACTCCATGCTAAGACCATACATTTCTACCATTTGCTTTAATTTAACATCAATTGGTGGTGGAATTAATTTTTCAGCTTCCTTAAGCATCGATTCATCGATACGTATAGGAGGAACGTCTGTTTCAGGATACATTCTGGCAGAACCAGGCTGAGGTCTAAGGTACCTAGTGGTACCGTCTTCATTTGCCCCACGAGTCTCTTTAGGAATACCGTGGAGTGCCTGATAAGCTCTATCTCTAACAACTTCAAGTGCTCTTACAACTCTACCAGGTTCATCAATTACTAAAACGAATGCATCATATTCGTGAGCCTCTAGTAGCTTGAATATCTTGTTTACAACATCTTCATTTATTCCATATCCAGGTAGCTCATCACTATGTATTATACCTTTTACTCCAGCCCACTGTCTAGCATAATCAGCAAGTTCTGTTCCAAATCTTCTACCTGTTTGTAGCTCTACGCCTAGAAGTCCACCAAAATATGGAAGCTTAATGGCATACACCTTGTAGCCTTTCTTCAATCCCTCTTGTATAAGTCTACTGTTACACATCTTCAGATATTCCGTTATATCAATAGGCTTTTGAGATAGAATCTCTTCACCTTTAGCACCTCTTTTGCCGAGTTCTTCTTTTATCATAAGTAAACCTACAAGCCGCCTTGTTTCTTCTTGTATGACCTTAGGTATGAGTTCAAGCTTCTGTACACCTTTGATCTCTATCTTTGAAGACCCTTTTATTGAGAGATTCAGATCCTGTCTTATTGTGCCTATACCTCTTTTAACCTTACCCGAAAGTCTGAGTAGAAGACCTATCTTTTCAGCTACATGCTTTGCTTGCTGAGGAGACCTTATATCAGGTGCTGTTGATATTTCGATCAAGGGTATACCCAGTCTATCAAGAGCATAACTAACAGAAGAAGAATCTTCAGATACCTTTCTTGCAGCATCCTCTTCTAGAGCTATACTCTGAATATGAACTAGACCTTCTTCATCCTCTATGTAACCACCAAGAGCTATGATAGCTGTTCTTTGAAAACCTGTGGTATTTGAACCATCTACAACTATTTTCCTCATGACGTGTATTTCATCAACAACCATAGAGTTCAAAGACTTGGCTACAGCTATTGCTATAAGCAATGCTTCTCTATTTAGTGGATGGGGAGGTTCTTCATCCAATTCCACGAGACATGTTGTAGATGTGGGAGCCAAATACATGTATCTCCGTTTCCGCTGAGTTTCAAAAGAGGCTGCAGCATCTATTTCACCTAGCTCACTTCTTGTGGCCCTGAGATATCTAACTACTTGGTCAGCCACATTTAATTCGTTTTCATCAGCTAACAGAGTACCACAATTGCAAAAAAGTTTTGAATTGGTATCTAACTGTTGATGTATTTCTAATCCTACCTTAAGTTCAACACTACTATAATTTATATCATCAGGTATCTTAATACTTGATCTCAAAGTCCGATCGCCACCCAGTACCTTTAGCTCTGTATTCTGGTCAATAATCTTCTAGATTAATGACATAACATTAACGTAATTTAAGGCTTAAAGACTGTTACCCATGGAGAACTACAATTTACAGTCCATCAATACTTTATGCGGACCACAAATAGTATCTATATGGATCAAGAGATATACATCAACCGGATGTCTTTCTGGGAACAGATGATGGTGGAACAACTGTTGGTACAGGTAAACCTTGGAGCTTCCGCTGTCTAATCCAATACTCACGTCTGTTTCTAATTCTAGGTACAAGATTTCTCTTAGGTTTCGCAGATATCTTTGGTGTTTGACTTCTTACTTTACCTGCCTTAGTTAGTGAACCATGGGAAGGCATATCTACGCGCCCCTCACTACGTACAACTTTGTACCTTTTTAAGCTTATTACCCAAATACATTCTTCATTAGCGATATCTGTTTCCTGTTTGCTAGAAACACCAATACGAGTATCGTAAATGTTTTTAGTGATGAACCTCAATTATATCGTTAGATATATCGACTATTGCAAAGTATAGTTTATATATTTCTTATTGCATTGTACTAGCAGGTCTGGTGATACATGATGACTAAAAAGTTGTACCTAGCTGACACATGTATAGGAGTATTTGCCGTAGACGAGAACGGCAATATTGTAGAGAAAGTAATGTATCCAAAAGATATAGGCAAGGTAGTTGAAGAACTTGTAGCAGTTTCAGAAGGTAAAATGAACAACGCATTTTCACAAATTATAGAGAGTATTAGGTCTAGAGAAGATTTGGGCGATATTACATTAATTGTTGAAGATCCAGATATAGCTAGAGAAATTATACAAAAGGGATTAAAATGTGATGTAGCTATAGCACCAGAGGCTATAATCAACATAAGGAAAAACGTATCTAAGCTATCTGTAGAGCTAGGTCTGTTTCCAGACGATAAAGTATTCAAAGAGTATCTACATGAGGTTTCACTTGAATTAACTAGAAGAAAGCTTAGACGATATGCACAGAAAAGAGACCTCCTTGCTGTACA
Source organism: Ignisphaera sp. (assembly GCA_038831005.1). Taxonomy (NCBI): domain Archaea; kingdom Thermoproteati; phylum Thermoproteota; class Thermoprotei; order Desulfurococcales; family Desulfurococcaceae; genus Ignisphaera; species Ignisphaera sp. Next base: position 23,405 of record JAWBKZ010000006.1, on the reverse strand, counting down.
AGCAATAAGGGCTATAGACGATATAGATAAGACACTAAACCTTTTTGCAGTTAGATTAAGAGAATGGTATAGCGTTCATTTTCCAGAACTCGACGACATCTCGAGAGAACATGAAGAATATGTAAAGATAGCAGCTGAAATAGGTTTTAGAGAGCAAATGGAAGTGAATAAACTAATAAAGCTTGGCATATCTGAGGGAAAAGCTAAAAGAATTGTAGAAGCTGCACAAAAAAGTATAGGCGCAGAACTTTCAGAAATTGATATGAATATAATTAAGGTCTTTGCAAACATATGGTTAGAGTTATACGAACTACGTGAAAGATTAACTGAATACATAAGCCAGGTAATGAAGGAAGTAGCACCAAATGTAACAGCTCTTGTAGGACCATTACTAGGTGCAAGACTGTTAAGTCTTGTCGGTAGTCTTGAAGAATTAGCGAGAGTGCCAGCAAGTACTGTACAAGTTCTTGGAGCTGAAAAAGCTCTGTTTAGAGCTCTTAGAACTGGAGGTAAGCCACCAAAACATGGGGTAATATTTCAATATCCCGAAATTAGAAAAGCACCCAAATGGCAAAGAGGTAAGATATCTAGAGCTCTTGCAACAAAACTTTCGATAGCTGCTAGGATAGACTTCTTTACCGGTAGATACATCGGAGATGAGCTCAGGTCTAAACTATATGAAAGAATTGATGAAATAAAACAACTATATCCAAAACCACCTAAGAAAGAAAGTAAACCCCCTACAGAAAGAAGGAAAAGAAGATAATTAAATAAGCTTATTAATTGTTATAAGATATAGCGGTAGGGTATTCATATATGTCTGAAGTTGTGAATCTATATGAGCATGAAAGATTCAAGGATGTTTATATAGTTGAACTTGATGATGGAACTAGCAGACTTGCAACAAAGAATTTAGTACCAGGTAAACGTGTATACAGTGAACATCTCTATAGATGGAAAGATGAGGAATATAGAGAGTGGAACACCTACAGAAGCAAACTTGCTGCAGCAATAGTCAAAGGACTTAAGGAGATGCCTGTAAGAAAAGGTCAAAAGATACTGTATCTAGGTGCAGGTTCAGGTACAACCCCCAGCCATATTTCGGATATTGTTGGTTATGAGGGAGCGGTTTATGCAGTAGAATTTGCTCCAAGAGTTATGAGGGAACTCATAGTTGTTGCCGAAGATAGGAAAAACATTATACCGATTTTGGAGGATGCTCGAATGTCCAGAAGATATAGATATCTAATCGGAGGAGTTGATGGACTCTACGCTGATGTAGCACAACCAGAACAAGCCTCAATAGTTGCAGATAATGCCAATATGTTTCTGGTTGATGAGGGCTGGTTGTTGTTAGCGATTAAAGCTCGAAGTATTGATGTCACAGCTGAACCAAGTGAAATTTACAGAAAAGAAATAGAAACGCTAAGGAGTAGAGGATTTGAGATAATGGATGTAGTACATCTAGAACCTTTCGATAAAGATCATGCGATGGTCTACGCGATATACCATAGGAAAAGGTAACACTTGTATTTTACCCTGATATAGTTAAAGATTTATTTTACTCTTTACTTATTAGTTAGATAGGGATCGTGAACTCATTATGTGCACATGATATTAAACCAGATACTTAGTGACACATGATGCCGGAGGAAAGCCGTACTACGGTAGAGAATATCGAGAAATCCTTACAGTTGTTTAATGCTCAAATAGTTCATAAATTAGGCTTTCCCTTATCAGAGAAAAGAACGCTAGATTGCATTATTAAGAAAGACAATGAGATAGTATTCATGAAAGTATCAAAGAGAACTTATACAAAGCATTTTGTTTTTAAAGAACTTAAGAAATTAACAGAATTCTTGAAGATCAATGCCGTATTAATAGCAGATAGAATTAATGATCGTGAAGTTGAAGAAGGTGTATTACATATAAGGGATAGAATAGGTATTGTTCAGCCTAAAACTGTTAAGGACTTTGTTAAAGGTGATAAAGTATACATCTATGAGTTCAAAGGTATGTACTATGTCAAGATAGATGGAAAGAAGCTTAGAGAGTTAAGGATAAAGAAAGGTTATGGACTACATGAACTAGCCAATGCTGTAGGTATATCTGTTAAAGCTCTTCAGAAATATGAGGATGAAGCGATCGATATGAGTGTTGAGAAGGCATATAGATTCATCGAGATATTCAATAATGAATTTGAACAGGTTATAAAAGAAGTTGATATATTTAGGGATAGAATTGTGGAGAACATAGATAAAAGACGTGAAATTGTGAATGATTTTCGTGGTAATCAAGAGAAGATTATTTTAGTCGATAAACTTGTTAAACAAGGCGTTGAAGCAGAATTTTTTGATTACATTCCTTCAGACATAATATTGAGTATCGATAAGAAAAAGGTATTTATCTCGATAATAGATAGAGATATGGATAACACAACAGCTCTATCTAAGTCGTATGAGAATAAACATGTATCCCAAGTCTTAAATGGTATAGCTGTAAACATTGTTAAAGATGATGTACCAGGAAGTATTATTAGAGGAGTAGAGAGTTGTGGTATTGTCTATAAGTATAACGATATTATAAACAATATAAAGACTTTCAAAAAAGAGATAGAAGGTGAGAAAACGTTATAATCGTCATAACTGGAAGACCTGGAGTAGGTAAGAGCACGGTATTTAACTCTATTATTAAAAGTTTGAAGGAACATGGATATAGTATCTATGGTTTCTATTGTCCAGAGGTTCGTGAAAAAGGTGCAAGAATAGGATTCCGAATTATAGACATACATACGGGAGAATCTGGATGGTTAGCTCTATCTATAGAGAAATCTGTAGCACTAGGCTACAGCTTGTTAAGTAAAAGGATAGGGAGATATGTTGTTCTAGAGGATGATGTAATACGCATTGGTGTTAATGCTCTAAGGAGATTCTATAGCTCTAACAATAAATCAATTCTAGGTATAGATGAGATAGGTCCAATGGAACTAGCAGTAGACAAATTAAGGACAGAAATAATCAAGTCACTATCATTGGCTGAAAAAGCTCTACTTGTCGTACATAGAAATCTAAATGATAGAGATATAGCTGAGGTTCTTAATAAAAAGAATCCAAAGACCTATGTGGTAACAGAAGACAACAGAAATAAGATACATATGGAATTAACACAGAAACTGTTAACATAACTTAGTCGGCACCAGTATAACGGTTTTTAGAAATGAATCCTTGTCCAGAGGGTTTTGACCTATTATTTGAGGGATTAACACGTATTTGTGTACCAAAGCTAGAACTATACATGAGAAATGATAATGTATACGAACCTTCTTGGGCACCTGTATTCTACAATCCTCAGATGGTTGAGAATAGAGATATAGCTATAGGTGTTGTGAGATACGTCACTAGAAGACTAGGAGTAGGAAGAGAGGTAGTAATTGTAGATCCATTAGCAGCTACAGGTGTGAGAGGTATAAGGTTTTGTCTCGAGACTAATAAAGTAAATAGTCTAAAGGTATTTATGGGAGACATATCTGAATATGCTGTTAACATAATGAAAATTAATGTGAGGCTCAATCGTGTTGAAGAATGCATTAATATAGAAAGAGTTGATGCAAATGAATATCTATACAAACTACAAAGAACTAAAACAAAGATGGATTATATTGATATAGATCCATTCGGTAGCCCTATACCATTTTTATTTTCATCTATATCGACTGCAAGTAATGGAGGTATCGTAGCAATTACAGCAACAGATTTAGCTGTTCTAACAGGCAAATATACCAACAAGTTATATAGAAGATATGGAGTTACAGGTGCATTAGTACCGATTTCTAGAGATATAGCCATTAGAGCACTTCTATCATATATTGCTAGAATATCGTATTCTCTCGATAGATATGTCAAACCCATTCTTTCCTATACATATAAACACTATATAAGGACGTATATTGCAGTATATAATGGCGCTTCAAAAGCAGATCATCAGCTTAAAGAGTGTCTAAAGAGTTTAAGGATATGTGCCTATTGTGGATATAGCCAAGTAGATGAACCTGGTAGCAACATTCACATGATTAATGTTAAATGCCCATTATGCGGAACTCCTCTAGTTATGTGGAATCCTATATGGATGTGTAGCACCATAGATAAAAATATTATTGATGATGTCTTGAGAGATCTCAATGAAGTTGTATGGATACAGAAATCATCGAGAAAACTATTACAAGAACTTCATAGTCATGCAACCATAGACGCTATAACTGTGCGATTGCCACAGATAGCTAGATACTTACGCACTAATGTATCCTCAAGAAATAGAGTCATAGAATGTATAGAGAGATTGGGTTATAGAGCTGTAAAAAGCTATATATATCCAGATGGTGTAGTGACTAATGCTCCTATAGCAGACATAATAATGTGTTGTAAAACTTGATATTAAACCAGGTTTACTAGTTTGTTCGTTGTAATACCGGTTTTTTCCAATATGAATTGTGTTAGAACAGAACATCTCAGAGGATCATAGGGATGCCCTATGCTGCATGAAAACAGATACCTACATTTAATACAGGGAATTTCAAGGAGAGATAAAGTATCTACACCGTTATGCAATGATGTAGCTTCATCAAGTGTTTTATTGCTATTGACTCTTAAGACATAAGTGCGTTTACCGTTGTTCTCGATAACACTCCTTTTAATCATGTTCAGCTCCATTAGTTTCTTAACTATTTGTGTAATTCTTTTAGATTCGAAATCTTTTAGATCAGGGTGAGACTTTAGTGCTTTCTGAGAAATACCTCCTGATGCCATGGTCTCGTTCATTATAACTCTATAGACTCTTTTCTCGTCATAGGAAAGTGTATATTCATCAGTCATGTTATTTCCCAACTAGCTACATTATCAGTTAGTGGTCTGAACTATATACATACGCAGTTACAAGGTTAATAAAGTCTTTAACCAGCAATGTTAACATGAGCAACGTAACTATCTAACGTCCGTACCTTCTTTCTCTAAACTGGTAAGATCTTATAGCTCTATATAGATCTATTTTCCTGAAATCCGGCCAATATACATCACAAAAATACAACTCGCTATAAGCTATTTGCCATAATAAGAAGTTACTAACTCTTAATTCACCTGAGGTTCTGATTACCAGATCGGGTTCTGGTGATGGTAAGTGGGATGTTGAAAGATTAATTCTAAGAATGTCTTCGGTTATTCCATCTATATCTATTTTACCAACCATAACATCTCTTGCAATGGCCTTAACTGCATCGAGTATCTCTTGTCTACCACCATAACATATAGCTATATTCAGAAACTTATTGTCATACATATTTGTAAGAGCTTCTAATTCTTTAGCAAGATCTATAACATCTTTTCTAGCGATGCTTAGTTTCCCGAATACCTTTAATCTAACTCTGTATTTGTCAAGGATTCCTTGATCTTTTAATTCTATTAAACCCTTTTTTATTATGTCGAATAGATTATTGAGCTCTTCTCCAGATCTGTAGAGACAGTTTTCATGAGACATTGCGTATATCGTTATTATATCTATACCTAAGTCATAAATCCATTTAATAACTTCTTTCATTCTTTCATATCCGTGATAATGACCTTCAACAGGATTTAGCCCTCTCTCTTTAGCCCAACGTCTATTTCCATCAGGTATGATTGCTATATGTTTTGGCAAAGGTTTTGATGTAATTTGCTTGAAAAGATATCTTTCGTAGATCCTATACGTAATATCGATGAATGGGTTTAGAAATATCCTTGTTTTTGGACTTAACAGAATATCAATAAATTTATCAACTATATATGTAGTAGCTCTTTTCTTCAAGTAGTAATCACCATGAATACTTGATGTATAGCGTCACCATCAGTTCTAGATTTTAGAGTAGATATAGGTATATATTTTCTTTTTGTGGATTAAGAGTTTAATAATTATTGCTAAGGGAACAGCATATCTATGTTGCATCAAAATTGATGTAAAATATATGATTCTATTCAGATTAGTATTCACATAATTGACAACCCGTTTTGACGGAACTCTCTACAGCATCACTTATATCAGTAAATTTTGCTGTAATACTAGCTTTATGCTCTAATGTTTCTTTCTCTTCCTTTTGTTGCATCTTTACACCTACGTATATAACTTGTTGAGTCTTAGATTTATCTCTATAAACAGTTATACCCTTGCATCCGAGCATCCATGCAAGTATATAGGCTTCTCTAACATCATCGATAGATGCTTCAAACCTCATATTTACTGTCTTTGAAACACCTGCGCAAACCCATTGCTGCCATACGGCTTGGTGTAACACATGGTACTTTACATCTATATCGTAAGCTGTCTTAAATAATTCTTTTATACTCTTTGGTAGAAAGTACATGTCGCCTATACTACCTCTTTCAGCTATTGTCTCTATAAGTTTTGGATCATCTAGTTCATAACGTTTCAAGTATTCAAGGAATAACCTGTCAATTTCTATAAATGTTCCTACACTAACATATTTCTCAAAAGCTACAGCAAATATAGGCTCTATACTTGATGAAGTATTAGCTATAATGCTTATTGTTCCTGTAGGAGCGATACTCGTTAAAGTAGCATTACGTATACCATACTTCTTTCTAGATTCTTCCACATAACTCCAATCCACAGCAGGTCTATCCTCGATTAACCTCATGACCTTAGCCGAAGGAATGCTCTTCATGTTAGATATCTTCAATAATTCCTCAAATGCTCTAGCAGTAGTCCATGTAGGTCTATACCGTTTTGGGTCATAAGCTGGAAAAGCTCCACGTTCTCTTGATAGCTCTATACTTGCTAAAGCGAGGTTATATTCAATCCATTCCGCTAATCTATATCCTAGATACAGAGCATCAACACTATCATACGGTATTCCAAGTTTTATTAGCATATGATGCCAACCCATAACACCAACACCTATCTTTCTAGTTCTTTTAGCAGCATACTCAAGTTGAGGTAAAGGCCATTTAGCAGCATCTATAACATCGTCCATGAATCTAGCAATTACCTTTAGATCTTCAGCAAGCGCTCCCCAAGCTATCCTTGGCTCTCCATCAGGATCTGTATACACATATTTAGATAGATCAATGCTACCGAGATTGCAGCTCTCCCACGGCAAGAGAGGCTGTTCTCCACATGGGTTAGTAGCGTTTATTTTACCTAAGTACCACACTGGGTGTCGGCTATTCACAGTATCTATGAATATAAGTCCGGGATCCCCAGAATCCCACGCATTTCTAACTATTTTCTCGAGAAGTTTTTGTGCATCTATATATCTAACGATAGTATTTCTATCTTCAGCTATTGCCATAGCCTCATCGATGGTTATTATCAGTGATTCATCGAGCCATACACTTCCACCTTTTTCCTCAAGTTCATTGATAATCTCGTTTTGTACCCATTCCTCTGTTAAATAGTGTCGAGCTCTTGTAATAGCGTAGAACTTTGAGTCAGCACCTAGATCACATCTTAGGTTGGTCTTTCTAGGATTGATAAGGGGGATCATGCCACCATTAACAACAGCATACATGAAATAATCATAGACACCTACACTTATGTTGAAATTCTGTAATAGAATGTCTTTCGATTTTCCCGACTTTAAGTCTACAAACTTCTCTATATCTGGATGCCATACATGGAGTGCACCCATATTAGCACCCCTTCTTCTACCACCTTGCTTAATGACATCAGTATTCACATCAAACATTTTCATGAAGGATAGAGGTCCACTTGCTACACCACCTGTTGTAGCTACACTATCTCCTTCTGGTCTCAGTTCAGAGAAATCGAAACCTGTTCCACCACCTTGTTGAAATATTATTGCTTGAGCTCTTACTGCGTCATATATTCCTTCACCATCTGAAGTAGTTATAGCATCTCTAACAGGTAAAACGAAACAAGCAGAAAGTATTCCTAAACGTGTTCCAGTGTTCATTAATGTAGGAGAATTCGGCAGAAACTTGAGTTCACTAAGAAGCGTATAGAATTTTTCTTCCCATAGCTTTTCTAGCTCCATACACTTGTCTTCAGCTTTAACTTTGTCTATGCAGTAATTATATTCAATACGTGCTATAGCTTTTGCAACTCTTCTAAACATCATCTGTGGGGTTTCTATATAGTTACTCGATTCAGGGTCTTTCATTAGGTACCTGCTTTTCAGTATCTTGACTGCAGCAAAACTAAGCTTTAGGTCTTTGGGATCAAAGCTAAACTCTTTGGCTCTATATATATCTTTATACACATCACCTAGCTCGTATCTTTTAGCTATTTCAAACCATTTATTGTTCAGTATACCTCTCATAATCATTATCCTTACAATTCTATCAGCTATTTCAGCAGAAGTTATCGAAGTTCGTTTGCTTATCTCCTCAATCAATGTCTTGACTAGTTCCTGTACCTCATTTTCAGAACATTCTTCAGCACATGCCTTACGTATGCTGGTCACAATCTTATCTACACTAAATGGCTCTGTTCTCCCGTTACGTTTTGTAACAATAATTTCTGGTATCGTTTGACCTAGAAGAAAATTAGCATCTTCAGAGATCATGTTCTTTCACCACGCTCTAGTAGTAATAGATCTTCTTGTTGTAAAGGTAATAAGTATGACTAGAGAGTACCTCAAAACTTTGATTTAGAAAAATAGTAACATTATGGTAATACCGTAACGGATATAACCAAAAACATAAAAGAAATTGTAATAAACTCGATAAAAATAATTCGCATTTAAGCTGCGAAATCATTAAACAACTGTTAGAAGCGTTAACCAGAATTTAAGGTCGTCATATTAAGCGCTAGGTGGTTCTCAGTGGCAAGAGATGGTAAGAAGAAATCAGAGAAAAACATTAAGAAGGAACTAGAGAGTCACAATATTGAGCAGAAGAAGGAACAACAGATAATAGTGCATAAAACTAGGTCTTCGAGTAGCAAGAAGTATGTTGATACTGAATCATGGGTCGAGAAACATCTAGATGAATTGATTGATATTTTTAATCTCAACATGCTAGAACTAGATCGTGAAGAAGCTAAAGCCGTAGCAATAAAGCTTGTAGACATTCTAAGAGGAGAATCATCGACGCTTGATAAAGATACCATAAAGAGAAGGTTCAGTAGATATGCTCAAAACATGTACCAGATAATAGCTCAATCTGTTCTTGAGCTTCGTGAAAGTTTATCAATAGTACAGTTGGAATTTATAGTTAACAATATAGGTGAACTAGTTCTAGGCTACGCACCTAGATTGTACAGAGAAGCTATGGAGTATGGAAGAGAGGATCTAATAGACATTGTTAGGGCTTCATGGAGAGCTTATTGGATCTCGAAAAAATATAGTATGCTTCCAGTAGAATGCCCTAGATGCAAATTCAATTCATTAATGCCAGATTTGACTTGCATCGTCTGTGGATCAACAGTTAGTGAGGAAGAGCTGAAGAGAAGTATAGATTTCGAGAAAATATTAAAGGAATTAATAAATCTGTATAGCGAGGAAGATGTGAAGAAAACCATTGTATATGGTTACCTATATATCAATAGCTTAGGATTAAAGCCTCCAACACATGAAAGAGATAAACTGGATATAGAAGTTGCACTTAATACAAAAGAAAAAGAAATTCTGAAGCTAATGTTAACAGCTGGCAAAGGAGAACATAGAAATGGTGTATGAGCTCTCAACTCCTTCCGAATTGAGAGACCATATCTCTAAAAATCGTCTAGCTGTTATAGCTATAGCTAATAAGGATAGAGAAAGTGTATGGCAGTATGTTAAGGATATTCTCAATAAACTTGAGCTATCGGCGAAACCTTCAATAGCATTTGCCATAGTTCATTACCAGTCAATAGGCGATGAACTTGAATCTTTTGAGATAGAACAAGCACGAAAATCTGCTATAATAAAGCTTTTTCTTAATGGTTCGTGTATATTCGAACAAGAAGGATTGCTAGGTTCGAGAACAAATGACGAAATCGTGCTAAAAAGAGGAATAAAAGAAACATTAAAAACCTATTCAATAGAGATAAGGTTCACATCTCCTTAATACGGTAATATCTATGGGTAGCACGAATACCCTATGCTCATCCTGTAGAAGGAGGTATGCAGTGTATAAACGTAGAAATTCTGGAGAAATTTTATGCAGATTGTGCCTCTTTCGTAGTCTGGTTAAGCAAACCAGAAAAGCTGTCAGTTACTACCAGATGATTCGTAGAAATGGATCATCTTTATATATTGTTAGGCCAGACGCTATTGGCGAATCTATTGTAGGGTTCACTGTATACCGTAATTCTATAAAAGATTTTAAGACAAAAATCTATGTTTTATGTGTAGATGGTATAACAAGATGTCGAGATATTGAAACATTTTTTAATGTAAAGGTCGATAGGTATTTAAAAGTTAATATAGGTTACGTTCCTTCAAACAAAGTAGAAATGATCAAATTTATAGAGGCTGTAGCCGTAAGGATTGCTAGAAAATTCGATATAGAATTTGTTGCCTCACCTTTGTTTAGAGATGAATTAGCATTATTTCTACTCGCAGGAATATTGACAACTTTGGGAACAGTATTTAGTGAAGGTCTGCCTATAAAAATTGTTGATGGTATTAAGATTGTGAGACCGTTCTACTACGTAATGTTTGTTGATGTGGTTCTCATGAAAATCTTAGACCATGTGAATATAGAACCAGGTGTAGAATTTGAATGTGAAGATTATATACGTAAAGCAAAATCTATGCTATACTCATCTTTAGAGCTTATGTACTCAAGCACAAAAGTTATTGAATTGTTTCAGAGGTACGCTTTTAACTCGTCAAAAAGGTGCAGATATTGTGGAGCTTATACCTTAAACGATATCTGTAATGCTTGTGAGAGATTTCATAAGTATATTGATAGTATTGAATGATGTAATAACATCAAGGTCATTTTCATTAAAGCTTATATAGAACCTCTGTAGATGAACGTTATTCGGTGTAGATATATGGCTCTATATGGAGTACCTGTACTAATACTGAAGGAAGGAACCTCGAGAGCTCATGGTAAAGAAGCTCTTAAAGCTAACATAATGGCTACAAAAGTACTTGCTGAAATACTGAGATCAAGCCTAGGTCCTCGTGGTTTAGATAAAATGCTTGTTGATAGTTTTGGTGATATAACTGTCACAAACGATGGAGCTGCTATCGTTAAAGAGATGGAAGTTCAACATCCAGCTGCTAAACTATTGGTTGAAGCTGCTAAAGCTGTTGATGCTGAAGTGGGTGATGGAACGACATCAGTTGTAGTTCTTGCGGGAGCTCTCTTAGAGAGAGCAGAAAAGCTTCTTGATCAAGGTATTCATCCAACAATAATTATAGAAGGATATAAGAAGGCAATGAATAAGGCTCTAGAAATATTAGATGAAATAGCTATAAAGGTACCAATAAGCAATATCGAGGTAGTTGAAGAAAGAGAGAAGGCAAAAGCCGAGTTAAAGAAAACTCTATACACAACATTGGCAAGCAAATATATAGCTACATCAGATGTATTGGACAAGATTATGGATATGGTTATGGAGGCAGCCTTTACGGCCGCTGAAAAAAGAGCTGAAGGTAATTATGATATTAAGCTGGATATGGTTAAAATAGAGAAAAAACGTGGTGGTAGCTTAGGAGATAGCATGCTAATATATGGTGTTGTTCTAGATAAGGAGGTTGTTCATCCAGCTATGCCTAGAAGAGTAGAAAAAGCAAGAATAGCTTTACTCGATACACCTCTAGAGATAGAAAAACCAGATATAACAGCGAAAATCAATATAACATCACCTGATCAGATAAGAGCTTTCCTAGAGGAAGAAGCAAAGATATTGAGAGATTATGTCGAGAAGATTGCTTCTGTTGGTGCTAATGTTGTTATCTGCCAGAAGGGTATTGATGATGTTGCTCAGCATTATCTAGCTAAGAAAGGTATTATGGCTGTTAGAAGAGTCAAGAGAAGCGATATGGAGAAACTGGAAAAAGCTACCGGCGGAAGAATAGTGACGAGCATCAGAGATCTAACAGAAAGAGATCTAGGTGAATGTAGCCTAGTTGAGGAAAGAAGGATTGGAAACGATAAAATGATGTTCGTTGAAAAATGTAAGAATCCTAAAGCAGCAACAATATTGCTCAGGGGAGCTAATGATATGCTCCTAGATGAAGTCGAGAGAAGCATTAATGATGCTCTTCATGCTGTTAGAAACATACTGAGAGACCCAAAGATTGTGCCTGGAGGAGGAGCTACAGAAATTGAAGTAGCTATGAGGTTAAGGAAATGGGCTGAGTCAATAGCTGGTAGAGAACAGCTTGCGGTATTAGCTTTTGCCGATGCATTAGATGAAATACCCTCAGTACTCGCACAAACAGCCGGTATGGATGTACTTGAAACAGTTATGGAACTTAGGAAAACACATGCTGAAGGAAGAAAGTCATCAGGTATCGATGTTATTAATGGGAAAGTAAATGACGATATGATTAACCTGAATATAGTAGAGCCTGTTATAGTAAAGAAGCAAATAATCAAAAGCGCTACAGAAACAGCTACAACAATTATGAAGATAGATGATGTAATAGCAGCTTCACCAAAGAAGGAGGAGAAGCCGGGTAAGAAAGGTAGAGAAGAAGAGGAAGAAGGAGCTAGACTCCCACTTGATTAGGTATTATAGTAAAACGTTACCTACATAGATGTGAAGATTTGATACTCATTAACACTTTTTTCCTTAGCTTCTATAAATGTTTGTACAACATACATATTATTGGTGAGGAGAGTTTATGAGTAGCGAGAAGGGTGTTCCAGTAAGGTTGGTAAGAGATGTCAGTGAAATAGTCATAGGTCCCCCTCGTCTCACGAAGTATGAAAAGGCTAGAGTAGTAGCAGCGAGAGCAATGCAGTTGACCATGGGAGCGCCTCCGCTTATTGACGTATCAAAGCTTAATCCCAAAGATAGTGTGATAATAGCTGAACATGAACTTAATATAGGTGTGCTTCCCATACTCATTAAGAGAGAGCTACCTAATGGTGAGTACCAGTTAATACCACTTAGAATTTTAACTGATTTCGAGAAAAGGAGGAGAAGCCGTGTTGATAAAGTTATGGTAGATATTTTTTGTGAAATTTCCAAATAAGTTTAGGTTACTAGGTATCTACACGAACATTAATTGCTTAGACCTAGATATAGAGATACTACTATCACTCTGTGTATCGCATATGATATTTATGACACGATTAAAGCCTATAAACTAAGTCTATTAAGTATGAACTAGAAAAGTCGGGAGGTATAGAGTTATGCCTGCTATTGAGATTGGTAGAATATGTGTTAAAATAGCGGGTCGTGAGAGTGGCCGCAAATGCGTTATAGTTGAAATAATAGACGAAAACTACGTAAACATAACTGGACCCAAGACCTTAACTGGTGTTAAAAGAAGGAGATGTAATATCAACCATATAGAGGTGTTGGACAAGAAAATCGACATAAAGAAGGGTGCATCAGATGAAGAAATCATGAAAGCTCTTGAACAGATGAATCTAATAGATTTCATGAAGGAGCGTATAAGAGTCAAACTAACCCCGATACTCCTAAGAAGATAAAATAACTTATGATCCAGTGAATTCTTACCTCGTTTTTCTTAGAGAGAAGATGTTGAGTTTTAACCAGTTCTTCTATGTATATGTATTTGTAGTAGAAGTAGTGAATTCGGTAAGGTGACATATATGAGGGAAAAAGGAATAGAATTTATTAAATTATTAGACAGAGCCGCAAATATTGACCACGAGTATGTAGTCAAATATGATGAAGATACTGATGAAAAACACGGCTCTCTACCATACGCAAGATCAATACAGGATCACATACATAGTAGCTTAATAGTTTTAGATAAACCTCCTGGACCAACAAGTCATGAGGTTGTGGCATGGATTAAGAAGATGTTTAATCTTGAAAAAGCTGGTCATGGGGGAACCCTAGAGCTCAGCCCATGATGTTGGGCTGAGCGGGGAAATCCAAAGGTAACAGGAGTACTACCAATATCTTTAGAGAAGGCTACTAAGATCATAGGAGTGCTCATGCACTCATATAAAGAGTATGTAGCACTTATGGAGCTTCACGATTATGTCGAGAAAGAGAAAATACTATCTGTGATAAATATGTTCATAGGCAAAATATATCAAAGACCACCATTACGGTCCTCCGTCAAGAGATCATTGAGGATGAAGGAAATTTACAGTATAGATGTAATTGAAATAGAGAATAGGCATGTATTGTTTAGAGTTAAATGTGAATCTGGTACATATGTTAGGAAGCTATGTCATGATATAGGTTTAGTCCTGGGTGTTGAAGCACATATGAGAGAGTTAAGAAGAACTGCTGTAGCACATCTTACTGAGGATAGAGATCTTGTGACACTGCATGAACTTTCTGAAGCACTTTACTTATGGAACAACTATAAAGATGAGACTCTAATTAGAAAATATCTATTGCCTATGGAACATATAGTAGCATTTCTACCAAAGATATTAATTAAAGATAGTGCTGTAGATGCTATAGCACATGGGGCACAACTTGCTGCTCCTGGCGTAGCCATACTTTCTAATAAAATAGGTAAAGGGGATCGTGTTGCTGTAATGACTCTAAAGGGTGAGCTCGTAGCTATAGGTAGAGCATTGATGAACAGCAAAGAAATTCTATCAATAGAAAAAGGTATAGTTGTGAAAATAGAGAGAGTGATTATAGATCCAAATATATATCCGAAAACATGGCGACAAAACAAAGAGTTGATCAAATCTAATTAAATGTAAATCGTGATTGAAATGTTAGTATATGTAGAAAGCCATTACTATAAAGAACGGACAAGAAAAGGGGTATACCAACTTATATCCGATTATGTAAGAGGTGTTAGTGTAGAGCTAGAAGTTGTTCCAGGATTATTCTCATATAAACACATAGATGAAGGAACAAGATTACTAATAGAATATGCAGAAATACCTGAAAAAGGTGTTGTTTTAGATCTTGGATGTGGATATGGTGTTATAGGTATTACTCTAGCTAAAATAAATCCCAACCTAGAGATATATATGGTTGATATAAACAAGGATGCTGTAGAAATTACCAAGAGAAACATCATAAGAAACAAACTAGATTTAAACAGAATTAAGGTTTTACATGGAAACCTGTACGAACCTGTAAAACACCTAAAATTTAACGCTATATATACAAACCCTCCCTTTTCTGCAGGTATGAATGTCATCGATAAGATAATTAATGAGTCTATGAATCATCTTCAAGAAAGAGGAACACTACAAATAGTAGCAAGAAAGGGAGCAGAAAAAGTATATAAACTACTTATAGAAACATTCGGAACAGCAGAAAAGCTAGTCTCGAAAAAAGGATACAAAGTATATTTAGCTAGAAAGCAGAACTAAAGCTTTTAATTAATCAACCAATAAGAACTACAGAAAGCCGGGGTGCCCGAGCGGTCTAAGGGGCCGGCCTTGAGAGCCGGTGCGGGATATCCGCACGCGGGTTCAAATCCCGCCCCCGGCGCCAAACAAATAAACAAACTCAACTCTTTCCACAGATACAGAAACATTGTTTCAGACCCGCACATACACCGTGAAACGATTAACTAATATTGCTACACGATAATACTATCTATCTAGGAGACAACGGATATGGCTGTGAAAACCTAGTACAATACTCTGAACCTAAAAGCTTTAAGCCAAGAGGATAGAGCTAAGATCCTCCAGTACACCGTGGATAAACATGGTAAGGATAGGGTGTAGGAGGTTCTTAAGGTAAGTAGAACCACTATGTGGAGACTCTTAAACAGAAAATCTAAGTTGAACAGCGAGAGGCTGTGTCAGAGTTTATACTGGTTATGCAAAGCACCACAGCCCTCTAAAACCCTCATAGAGTACTACTTCAACCTATCCCTATATCATCTTAGGAAAGGCAGTGGATTTAAGGCAGGGTTCATGCTCGGGAGAGCTCTACACTACATCCAGGAAGGAGCTCCCTGAACGTATTCGGCAATCTGAGGGATATCTATCCACCTACCACACCTAACCAGGCTTAAAGAGGCTACGAAAGAATTAAAGGGTTGGAATTCCTTACTGCTCATCTCCATAATACTTGATCGCTGATGAGGGGCAGATTTTCTGGCAACCCCTGCACAGCTCAACGCAGTTATCCGGTTTAACCACCACCGGCTTCCCGTCAGCGCCTAGGCCGTACACCCCGTGCGGGCAGAAGTTATAGCATGTTAGGCACCCACTGCACTTCTCGTAGTTTATTACTGGATACCAGTTCCTAGTCAAACCTAAACACCTCACACACTCAGAGCCTCCTCAATAGCCTTGATGGCTTCCTCAGTACTCATATTCCTTATTTCAACACCTCTAAACTTAGACTCATCGAAACCCAACTCTCGGAAAACCCATCCAAACATCTTCCGCTGCATTGTTGGATCGCAGCCAGCCACCACAATCCCTCCATCCCATTTACCACTCAACAACGCCCTCCAGAAGTTATCGCCGTCGGTTGCGCAGAGTTGCGGGTGAATCACTACGAAGTCAACTTTCTTATTCCTTCTGAAATGGTTAACTACTTCAAACACATTCATCTTATGAAACGATGGACACGTGCCTTGACAAACACAAACGATTAAACCCTTCATATGTACTATCGCCTCATGAAATAGATGCAATACTCATATATAAACCTTGCTACACCATAGTACTCGATCTAAGGTTGAGTTATGAAATAGCCTTGAGGGAACTACTGAGAAGGGAGCTCTGGAGCTCCAGAGCCCCCGAGGCGAAGAAGAGGAAACCAAGGGTTAAGGTGATAATATGAACCTGAGGCTCTGGCGAGGTATCTGATCACAAAAGAAAGATCTCTCCGGAAACGTTTGGCTCGATAATGGAGGCTGTAGCAAGCAGAGCCTACAAATTGGATGTTAGACCCTACCAGATCCCTTGGAAGATGTTAGGAAGATCGTAGGCTTTCTAAAGGAGAACCACAGAACATACTATACAGTATACAGAATAATGTTAGAATCTGGCACAAGGTTCGAACGCGTACCGGAGATATGATCAGAACATGGTGACCCGATGAAGTAGTTGTTATAGAGTCTATAGACCTAGAGACAAAGAGGCTGGTCTACTTCAATAGATTCTATAGATACTACCTAGGGCTGAGGGGTCACCAGAAGCCCTGCGAATGGATATACATGTCCAGGGAAACAGCAGAGCTACTGAAAGCAGTAGCACCTAGAAAGATAAGTAGAGAAGCTGTTACTAAGTACGCTAAGAGACGCAATCTAACCCTACCGAAGATGTTTAAAAAAGTCTCATGGAGGATAATGGTTCAGACTATGCCTAGGGAGGTAGCAAGATTCATACAGTCAAGATTCGGAGAACTAAGGATAAGTGAGGCGAGGTACGAAGACCTACTAACAGAAGCAGATAAACACTACCCAAGTTACCTATTCGCATTGAGATCTCATGAGCTCATACAATAGTTTCCATAGAACACGCAACGATGGAAACTAGCTATTTACTGCGAGAATGAGAACAAACAGCTCTTGCCCAGATATTTAAGCAACTTCGATCTCGAAAAGGGAATGTTGCCCCAGTATGAAGCTTCAAGGCCCGATGTCCAATCACTTTCACTAAACACCCCAAAAAGAGCGAGTACTGCGTCAATATTATACATTTCATGAGAATTCACCCGGCTTTTTATAAGGAAGGAACTAACCTTGGTAGTGCTTGTAGAATGTCTCACGAACTCTTCGTTGCGAAGAAGTGAACTCACTATTGCTTTTTTGTAACCATTTTCTGGATTGTAGGATTTAAGTATCTCGTTTATATCTTTAAAGGCTTTCGCATATACTAGCTACGCCAATGTAATCTCCTGTTTTGCGATAAGTATCCTAATCGGAGGAGTTTTAACTTGGTCCAGTAGTTGTCTCCAGCTGGTCTAGAATTTAAAAGTATTGCCACCATTGGTAAAAACATAAAATTTACTTAGGTTATTTACTCCTAGGTATTGAAGCTTTTCTCTACTAGCTCTATGAACTCCCTAGGGGCTCACGTAGCTTGGGAAAGAGTCTACCTATGGTTTGTTAATAGTGCTTCGTTATAATGATTAGGAAAGAACTTGATATTCAAGCGTTTGTTGGAGGGGTATCAGTCTTTTCGTTAAAAAAGATATGATTATTTAATGGTTGAGTGACTCAGCGGAGATCACCGTCCTTATGATGTGTGAGTCCCTCTCCCTCAGTCTCTTCGTGCCCAACGATGTTCCGGACATCCGCTTACTCAGACACGTACATGTGAACACAAAACACAGATATGACCTAAGCGTTAAAAGCAATTTTCATGGTTACATGATGATCAATGATAATCAAAATTAAACATCACAAACAAGCTAAACTCAGCAAGAGAGAAATATTTACCCTTCTGCGTTCTATCTAAGTTACCATGAAGTGTTTCGTGACTAAGGAAATTATGATGATTAATTAGGTTTCTGATGTGTTAGCTGTATGTCTACCATGATGTTATCTCCTTCTTTTGACAGGTTTATGTTTCTTATTAGTGATGCTTGGTTTACGAGTTCTTTTTCGAGTGTGATTTTGATTTTTCTTATGATGGATTCGTAGACTGCTTTATCTTCTATGTCGAGCACTTCTGCGTACTTTTCGAGGATATGTTGTACTAAGAGTTCCTGATTTGTGAGGGCTTTGTGAACTTTTTCTACAAGTTCTTCAAGCTCTTTGTTTAAGTTAATTCGTACTTTTTGATTCCTGCATATTCGTCTCTCTACATTTTTAACTGAAAAGCTATGGTTTTCCTTCTCTAGAACTAGGATTCTTGTTGTGCAATCGGTATTCCATAGGTTGAGCCAAGCATTGATAGTGAGTATAGGAAGCTTTTGATCAAGCACATAGATCTTTCCATTTATCTCTATACCTGTTGCTACATGTCCCGGTATAATGAAAAAGTAGATTCTGTTTTTTTTTTTGGGAACAAGTTGACTAATACCGACGCTATGAGCCTGGCATAATCTCTACAGACTCCTCTCCTAAGTTTCAACATGTCCTCAACTGAAAGCTCAGCAGTAAATGTTAAGTTAATTAACCGGATGATTGCAGCTAACTTGCTCTCATAATGTCTTGTAAGTGGTAGATATATGGCTATGAGATACAGCATGACGATTAGTGAACCACCCGCCGTTACCCAATAAATAAAACTTAGGTGCCGTATGCCCGTGAGTAGTTCTAAAGGCTGGAGCTTCAACATCTCCATTGTAAACATGTAAAAAACAGTTGAACCTAAAATAACGAGTAGAAACTTTTTAACGGGAGACATCCCAAATATGAAGTAGAAGCATAGAATGAGATTTATTGTCAGTGAACCGATAAAGGAGAGAATCGGAGGAAGATTTAATAGAGCAGAGAATACTGCAAGAAGAAATACAAATAAGACTAAGAAAATTATGATTGCTACGATAGATGTGCCGACCATTAGGAACGGTCTAGTAATTGAGTCAAGATATGCTCTTTCATACCAGTATGTTATATTTTTGTCTATCCACTCCATTACATTAACGAGAGCCTTATATTTGTCCGAATCTTTGAGCCTTTCAGCTAATCCCGTTGCTGCTTTAACATCATAGTTACTAGGTACGAATGAGAAGTCCATTAACCTTTGGATTAAGGTTGTAATGCATCTAATAATCAGAGTCGCCACCTCATAAATATAGCTTCAACCAACTAATTTTGCTTTCACCCTATAAAATGTTGTAAAAGTTTATGCTCGTGATGCTTTTGCCTATCGTGTTTTTATTTACTAGTATGTTGCTAGGAGTTCAGCCCTGAGTGTCAGATAGAGCCCAGAGCTCAGCCGTATCAGTCATCACTGGATTCACTCATAAAAACATAAATAAATCCCACAAGCTATGATCGACGAACTTACAAGTCCATAATCTCGAGCAAAAACGGTGGACTATCATTAATACAGATCATGGATAGACCCCCTCACAACCACTAAAAGAAAACTCTTAATCTCTCCCATTCTCTCGATAAGAAAAATACTGACACGAGTCTTATCCCTTAACTGAAGATCCAATAGAGGTTGGAGAATATACATGTCCAGAGAAGTGAATACACCCTCCTCCATGAAATACACCAACCCACAGAGGTTACCCGGAAACCATGGAATAGCCCAGCGAAGCACCCCCGTATCCACCCTAGTATCCAACCTTCTACCAAACGAGATAAGGTCATTCACGGTATACTTCCACACAACATTCTTTACAACACCAGCAAGGTATCCGTACTCCAACACGTCCTCAACCCTACCAACCTCTCTCACCCCTCTGACCACAACCTCAGGAATCTTCTCAACAGCAATTCTCTTAGGAGAGACATAAGAACAGAAACTACACCTTGGAAACTGGCGAAGAATCCTAATCCCATCCAAAGAAAGGAAAAACTTAGACGGAACATACACCACCTCCCACCCCCTAATAAGACGGTAAAGAATTACATAGGTAGACAGAAAGCCACCATAGCCACGGTACACATACGGAAACCACACCCCTCTAACCTCCCCAACCATTACAACCACCTACACCGACCCTATAAACACCGACAACTACTGACATACCGTTATGAGACCCCCTGTCATACCGTTATGAGACCCACATCACCCGCCGCCTTGCGGTCCATATACACATTATTAATACTGTCAAATAGTATATGTGTGGTACACCGTTATGACACCCACAGTTTTTCCACTTCGGCTCACAACGAGAATCGATCAGAAGATAATCAAAAGTAGACAGTACCATGCCGTTATGAGACCCCATAGATATATATACAATAACAATATTTAGCGAATACTGACATGCCCTTATGAGACCTATTGTCATCCACTTATGAGACCCTACTGATGAACCATTGACATGCCGTTGTGAGACCCTAGCGATGAGATACTACATCACCCTCCATAACTTCATCCCCGAGAAAACCGTACCTCTGATGAGGAACATAGCTATTGAGAGAACTGAACATATCCCTCATCGTGATGAAGGGAATATTGGAAACAGTAACCACGGTAATCCTCCCATCCCTATCACACCGCACAATAAATCTATCAGATAACTGACTCCAAGGAAAATGAAGAACCTCATGTCTAGTAACTTCGTAAAGCTTCATCCCGACCTGATTACCAACAACCTGGAGTATGAGAACCCCACATACACTAAAGTTCATGGACTGAAGAATATTTTCAAGAGATCTAACTGTAACCCATCCATTCTTCAATGTCCTCAATCTCATCAACAACCTTTCAGGTATTGTTCCACTTTTACCCGTCAACCTTTTAAGATTCTCTGCATCGTAAATATACGATATCTTATCAACATCTTTAGATTTTATAACAACCCTAGTATTCCCTCCACACTTCCTAACTACTATGAATTTCCTCTTCCTCTCATCCTTACGGAGATACTTTATCAGATCCTTAGAAACAAGAACATCCACAAGCCTAAAACTACTGAGAATAACGCCCGGATACCTATAGTAGATACCTCTCCTAGTCCTTATCTCCCGTCCAGAACCATACACCTCAAAATACACAAGATTCCGCAATTCTCGACTATACCTTTCACCTAAATTACTAACAATAACATTACTAGTACTAACACAACTGTTATCAAAACTTTTACTAAAACTTAAATTTCCGCTACTAACACTAGTAATTCGGTTGGCAGAGCTCTTAGCCCAGCCCTTTAGCTTCCTCCTCCCCACCCCCCTAGGCAAAAACTAAACATTAAACACTATTAAGAGATCTATACTCTGGTTCTGCTGTGATATCTCCCTCCATATGTCGAGGTACGCCTTGCTTAGGTATACCTTGTACCTCCCGCTCTCCCTAACAATATACCTATCCTTCATGAGGATCTTGCTTATCCCATACTCCTGGTGCTGTTTCGGAAGAAACACGACGATGTCTACGGGTATCCTGCGGCTCCTGACCTCCTCCCACAGGTCGTTGTACTCCGTAGGTAGGTAAACCTTGTAGTGTTCTGGACACTCCTCTATTACCGACCTCCCCCTAACCAAAACCCTCTTCAACATCATTAAGTACTCCGATGCGGACATCGAATCACCGCTTCGTTGGGGTGAAAAGTATTTTTAAAATTTTCAAGTACGGAACAATAAACATACACAACAAAAAACCAACAGTATTATCATGAAATATGCCATGTTTCACAAACCACATAAACACATGAAACATCAGCACGACTATACACAAGCCTTGAGAGCCGGTGCGGGATATCCGCACGCGGGTTCGAATCCTGCCCCCGGCGCCACTTCATATATTCTTCGTGAACTCTAACAATTCTCTTTACAAAACCGATATATCTGCCTTGTAGTAGGGATAGGTACCTGCCTTTAACCTTCCTAACCTTCTGGAAAGAAAGTAAGGTCAGTACATCCTTACATTCAAAACACCTTCTTAGGTATGAAATCATATTAGAAATAAATGGAGTAGCTAGC
Source organism: Ignisphaera sp. (assembly GCA_038831005.1). NCBI lineage: Archaea > Thermoproteati > Thermoproteota > Thermoprotei > Desulfurococcales > Desulfurococcaceae > Ignisphaera > Ignisphaera sp. The sequence continues at coordinate 823 of JAWBKZ010000006.1, read as the reverse complement.
AGTCCTAACCCCAGCCTTGAGAACCGCTTTTCAACTACCCGAGCGTTTCATTATCTCTTACTAATTCATTATCCTCTACCAGTACATAATTCATGCAGTCGTGCTTGCTAGAAAAATGAATAGACAGCAATTAGAGTAGTATTTCATCGGTCTCTAGTAGGCACCGAACTGTGACCTAGACAGAAGATTAACTTTTTTAAGAAACTGTTTTTCATATATTTAAGATGACTAAACGAGCCTGTGAGCTTTCACTATAAAAACAGTCCAGAATTTCACTAGAAGCTTAGGGATATGATTCTATAATTGTAATGATATTGGTTCACTTATTCGTGTTCTAGATATTAATAAAGAGGAGAACGTTATAGGCCTAATTCATAAAATAATATGATATAACATCATGCGATAAAGTAAGATTAGGTAAGCAGTTCCACTTAATAGTTGATTAAATAGTTGATTAAAACGTTTGGATGTACAACCGAATTCTTAAATTATTTAACTTTATATTTACCTAATTCATTTGCTTGATATGCAGAAATACCCTTAAGCATTTGTCAATTTATTTAATATTCTCAAGCTTAACAATTTATCTAAGCTTTGATGGTCATAAAAATTTATTAATTAACTTCTTAACTTATAAGACTGGTAGAGAGATTAAGCAAGAGACTGTAATTAAGCTTGCTTAATCTCCTACTAACCGGTAGAGAGATTAAGCAAGAGACTGTAATTAAGCTTGCTTAATCTCCTACTAACCGGTAGAGAGATTAAGCAAGAGACTGTAATTAAGCTTGCTTAATCTCCTACTAACCGGTAGAGAGATTAAGCA
>JAWBKZ010000005.1 GCA_038831005.1 Ignisphaera sp. | reverse complement strand
TACTGTTACTGTTGTTGTTGTTGGTACTGTTACTGTTGTTGTTGTTGGTACTGTTACTGTTGTTGTTGTTGGTACTGTTACTGTTGTTGTTGTTGGTACTGTTACTGTTGTTGTTGTTGGTACTGTTACTGTTGTTGTTGTTGGTACTGTTACTGTTGTTGTTGTTGGTACTGTTACTGTTGTTGTTGTTGGTACTGTTACTGTTGTTGTTGTTGGTACTGTTGGAGTAGGCGTTACCGGGGTATACACAGATGTTCCTATATAGATAGCGTTATCTATATACAGTTCATAATTTATTGTATCTCCAGTTAAGCTATTATTGTACAAAAGATTGACGACTAGATCAAAGGGTCCTGGAGATGCTTGCAAAAGTATTTCTTGAGAATTAATTTCTACTAAGCCTATATAATACGATGGTCCTGTTGATACAATGTTAAGTGGTAACTCGATTTCTTGTGAAGATCCATCAGTATATCCAATAAGTGTTAATCTATGTTTAGTCAATGCAAAGTTTCCATCTACCGGTCTATTTATGAATAGGTACATGTATGTAGACGCATTTTCTGGTAGATAGTTATATAGATAATCAAATTCTCCCACTATGAGTATATCTCTTACGCCAACACCATAACCGAAAGCATTTATTTTTTCATATGCTGTATAGTTAGGTTCATTAAATTGTGATACAGATGACGACCTTACATGATTGGACACCTTAATTAAGGGATATCTTGATAAATCTAGGGTAAAGTCGTAACGAACTTTAGCTAGCTCAGTATTATTCCAATTGAATCCTTCGAGATAGTATGTAAGTGCATAAGTATCAAACATCTCAATGATGGATTCATTATTAATTGTCAACAGAGCATAAGATATGGGATATATTTGCGAGTATATGCTATAGCTTTTAGTAAATGTAGATCTAAATGTATGGCCTCGTCCAAAGCCATACGTAAAGTTGTGTGAATCAAGCCCTTCTAACAACATTGAGTAACTCCAAATAGTTGTACCTGCTAAAGGTGATGCGAGAGGTGCATAGAGGTAACCACCATCAATATTAAGACCGTGGAATTGATATGCTAATACATTTAGAGTATCACCATCTTCTGATTGTATTGCATGTTTATCAAGAGCTCGACCTAATGATAGTGTTACATTTGTATCAACAAGATATACTGTATATGATGGATAGGGAGTATCCCTATATATGCTACTATCTAAATCTACAACTCCTCCAAAGAGAAATAGAGCACCTTTACCGATTACTTCATCATCCGATATAGCGCTATGGACATGGTATAGTGTGACATTTACGGTCTTAGGCTCTACAACGATATACTCGTTTATTGGAACACTTGTATAAACTCTATAGAATACCCATACGAGTTCTGGCCTATCAGTATATGTTTCTGCTTTAATACCAAAGTATCCTGAATTCAGTTCAATTATGTAGTTGGGTGTAGAGAATCCATCTATGATTCCATATCTTATCTCAGCACTCTCTGAAGGATATAGATAGATTAGAGTTCCATCGCTATATGTGATGTTTTCAATAATATTGTTAGCAGGATCTCTAATCATCATATTGATTCCGTAGGATACGAAAGCATACCCTTGGAGCTCGTTAGCTGTAGTGATATATGTAGGTTCTACTTCAGCAAAGTCTATTTCTAGGCTATAAATATTCGTTACATTATCGGTTGAGATTACTGTATACACTATATATGGATTGATAAGCGATGCGATCTCGATAAGGTATATGGTGTCTGGATATAGAGGATAGAGTATAACCTCACCCTCATAGCTGTAACCTATCCAGCCCCAATCATACCCGTAGAGAGATAGACTTTGGCCTAGAGCGGGTGAGAAACCGGTGGCGTAGACAAATATTGGTTCAGGAGTGCCTTCAAATGATGCTGATACCGCTAGTATTTGTGGTTTAGAGATCCCCACCAATGCCTTTCCTATTTCCGTGTCACTACTGATGATTTTTAGAATTAAAGCATGATATCCTGTAGGAATTTGTGAGAAATCTATACTTAAGCTAACGTTTATGGAACTGTTTGCAGGAATTGTGACTTCTTGTGGATCTACTACAACAATATCATCACCTACTGGATCATACATCAAGCTAATCCAAGGCTTAAACTCTAGATCCACTGTAATACTTACATCTTCATTAAATGGATTGTATAGAGTTAAGTTAATGACTTCTATAGTATTTTCAAATGCAACAACATCTATACGTGCAGGATGCACAATAACAAGTTTTTCATTTAATAGTAGTTCCAGAAGTTTTGAAGCTTCAACGAATCCCGCACCTTGTGTAAATGGATCTAGATCCAGATCTAGTGCTGTCGAAATTATAATATCCTTAACTACTTCAGCTCTATTGACACCAAGACTCTCAACAATTTTGTTTAAAATTCCATACTCCCCCAGTAACTGTAACACTAGTGTTGCATAACCTGCTACATGTGGTGTTGCCATTGATGTACCAGATGCATAGACATGATATATTGATGCAGGTTCATCCATATATGTTTTCCAAGCTCTTGAAGAAGCAATATACACACCTGGTGCAACTACATCTGGTTTTAGTGTAGCATTTGGTGTTGGACCTCTACTAGAGAATTCTGCTATATTTAGCTCCTTGTCTACTGCTCCAACAGTTATAGCCTTGGATGCTACACCAGGACTTGCTATAGTAAAGTAGCTCGGGCCACTATTACCTGCAGCCACAACAACTACAACACCTTGTTCTACAGCCCAATTGACAGCAGCTACTAGAGGATCGTAGGAAAGGGTTGCTGATCCACCTAAGCTCATAGATATAACGTCTGCACCATTTTCAACAGCCCATTCAATACCTTCAATAATCCATGAATCATGACCATAACCTAGATTAGACAGAACTTTACCTATTATTAGATTAGCTCCTGGAGCTACACCTCTGACAATATCAAGATAACCTCCAACACCAGCAGCAGTACCTGCGCAGTGAGTTCCATGTCCATGACCATCAATCGGGGATTCATCTGCTTCATCATCAAAATCAAAATCAACAAAGCTTTCCATAGCAACAATCTTGGTCTCACCATCTATATAGAAATCTGGATGGTTCGGATCAATACCTGTATCAAGAACAGCTATAGTGTAGCCACTACCATTTATGTCTATGTTCCAGAGATCTGGTATACTCATAAGTGGGATACTTTCGTATAGCTGAATGCCTATATCCTCTCCTTTACTACTTACTCTGTGGATTCTGTCCAATACAATCTTATCTATGGATGAATCGTTTGCTAAAACCTTATAGAGTGTCTTAAGAACTTTCTCTCTTTCTTGTATTGGTACTCTAAGTGCTACAGAACTAATTATCTCCAGATTCCTGTGTTTTAGTTCCTTTAGTTCTTCAGTAGTTTTTTCTACGCGTTTCACTACATGTTCTAAAGGAACATTATTGCGAACCTTGATTATTAGCGGAATTCTGCCTCTAGTCATATTTATATGGTCAGCAAGAAGCCTAATGTTAAAGAGCTCTATATCAAACTTTTTCAAATCCACATCTTCAGGGACAACATATATTGTGTTACCCTTTGGAAATACATAGAAGTTCTTCCTAATATCAACAGCATCTATAGCCACAGATATCTTACCGTCTTTCTTCAGTATAGTTACAGAGTCTCCTGTTATAAGTGTTACACTCAAGGTTTCTCCTTCATTAAGACCTTCAATATCTTCACCCAGATTTAGAATATCTTCATCACTACTGATCTTAATTTTAGGTAGTTGAAAGTTAGGGTTCCAACCAGCTTGAACATCACTAGTATTATTATAATTTCTGTAGCTCTGCATCACGAAGTGGCTTACTATTGATAAGTATAGTAATACAACTATAGCTATTGATGCAAGCAGGTTCTTTCTGGAAATCAAAATCCCACCTACTGAATTCCTACATAGCGAGGTTAAGGATATATATATAGCTGACTGATCGTATTATTGGATAGGAAAAATAGTTAAAACAAAGGTAAATCAGTAGTGTAATCCAAACCTATGTATCATTTATAAACATCAACGCTAGGATAGAGGACAGTAAAATACGTGTTTTTACTATATTATGTTCATGTCATTCAGTTATTTTATGTTTTCTTTATCTAGATTTCTCAGATACTCAATGAGTCCTCCACTCTTTAGGATTTCTAGTGCCATGCCTGTTATACCTCTACATTTTACAGTTTTGTTACCTCTTACTCTAACTTCTCCAGTCTCTATATCTACTACAATTATGTCTCCCTCGTTAACTTCTTTAGATATCCCAGGACATACTATTGCAGGTAAACCATTGTTTATAGCGTTTCTATAGAATATTCTTGCAAACGATTCCGCTATAACTGCTTTAACACCTGCAGCTTTTATTGCTATAGCTGCTTGTTCTCTAGATGAGCCCATGCCAAATACTTTTCCAGCTACTATCACTGCTCCTCGGGCCTTCTTATGAAATTCTGGATCAATGGGTTCAAAGACATGTTGTGCGAGGTACTGTGGGTCTGTGAATCTTAAGTGTTTAGCAGGTATAATTACATCTGTATCTATTTTATCTCCTAACTTTATGACCTTTCCCTCGATAATCATATTACATCACCTGGTTCGGCTATTCTTCCGAGTATAGCTGTAGCTGCAGCTATAGCTGGTCCTGAGAGATATATTTTTGCTTGTGGACTACCCATCCTCCCTATGAAGTTTCTATTCGATGTAGATACAACTACTTCATTGGGCCCAGCTATGCCGAAGTGACCACCTATACATGGTCCACATGTACCGTATGTAACTATACAGCCAGCTTCAACTAGTGTCTGTATATAGCCTAACTCCATAGCCTTTCTAAACACATTCCAAGAGGCCGGTATAACTATACACCTTGTTTTTGCCTTTCTGCCTTTCATGATTTTTGCCGCTATCTCGAAATCGCTAAGTCTACCATTAGTACAAGAGCCTATGAAAACCATATCCACTTCTTCTCCGTCTACTTCTTCGACATATTTAACGTTATCAACGCTATGGGGTGCAGCTACTAAGAAGCCTACCTTATCAAGTTCAACTGTATACTCATCAATGTATTTAGCTCCCGGATCTGGTTGCACAGGTTTTACCTCAATACCTCTCATATCCATTAGATATTTTTCTGTAACAATATCTGGTATAAACATGAGGGCATCAGCATTCATCTCTATGCCCATATTAGCAACGGTTATCCTGTAGTCCATGGGAAAGGCTGAAGGTTCTTTGACAAATACCTCTATAGACATACCTACGAAGTAATCTGCTTTAAATACTCTCAAAATCTCGAGAGCAACCTCTTTTCCCGTAACAAACTCATTCTTAAGCTTACCTTCTAGAATTATTTTAAAGGGTTGGGGTACGGTGAGCCACGTCTTGCCCGTTATAATTGCTGCAGCTATATCACTGGCACCCATACCTTGAGCAAAAGCACCTAAAGCACCAGATGTTGTTGTATGGCTATCAGCTGCAACAACAACCTGGCCGGGAAGAACATACCTTTCTACGAGAACTTGATGCAATATTCCGTAACCGACATCATGAAATTTAGTAACATTCATTTCTCTAACAAATCTCCTTATAGTTTGCTGAATCTCAGCGCTTCTAGTATCTGGCGGTGGTACCAGATGATCGAAAGCCACAACAATACTCTCAAGCTTGTGTATCTTCTTGAGACCCGCGCTCTCCATAACCTCTATTACGTGGTATCCTGTCAGATCATGAAAAGCTACGATATCTACTCCTACTTCAACAATATCTCCAGGAGCTATAGACTTTCCAGCAGCTCTACTAACTATCTTCTCCATCAAGGTTTGCATATATTTCAACACCAAAGCATTCATTTTGTTAGGGTACAGGAAATTTAAATCATTCTAAGCTGAATAAATTTGTATGTACCATGTAAACACAAACTTTATATATACCCTCTAGAATAGATGTATGGTCAGCTGAATCCTGTTACAATATGGTGGGCTAGATGGAATTTTGTGGGTGAAGGGAGATGCAGCTCCAATATTAGAGAACATATCCAATAGCATAAACCAGATAAAGGAAATAGCAGAGAATGCTCGAAAAACCCTTCTTCTGGTAAGCCAACAGGAAAAACACATTCATCTAGAATCTTCATTGAGTTCACTCGACATAATAGCTACAATAGCCACAAGATTCCTTAGGAATAGTCCAATCAAGCTTGATAAGGATTGGCTAATTCTGAGTAAGGGTCATGCAGCACCAGCTCTCTATGCAATACTTTCAGAAATTGGTGTAATAGATAGAAATGAGTTATTCAAAATAAATAGCGTTAACTCTATTCTCCAAAACCATCCAGATATATCGATACCTGGAGTAGATATGTCTACAGGTAGTTTAGGACAGGGAATCAGTTTCGGTATAGGTGTAGCAGCATGGATTAAGCGGTGTGGAGGAAAAGGAAGAGTGTTTGTAATCCTAGGTGATGGCGAACAAGATGAAGGTCAAGTATGGGAGGCTATTACGAATGCACCTCTGCTGAAGCTTAACAACCTGATAGTTATAGTTGATTTCAATGAATGTCAACTTGATGGGAACACAGAGGATGTCAAACCCAAAAGCTACATGCCCTTCATATGGAGGATGGTAGGCTGGAAGGTTCTATGGTGTGATGGTCATAGCATATCAAGCATCATATTAGCTGTAGAAGAGGCACTAGAATCAGATAGACCTACAGTAATATTTGCAAAAACAATTAAAGAAAACTGTAGAAACAATACAAACAATGGTGATGTAGCAAAAGAGATGAACAAAAGCTGATCAAAAAGGGTTTCAAAGATATGCAGGAATTGAAATCCTTCAGGGATACTGTAGGTTACATTCTAGAGACATTAGGTGAAGAATTAGAGGATCTAGTGGTTGTCACAGCAGATGTAGGAAAACCAACCAGAGCTCACCTATTCGGTAAAAGATTTCCGGATAGATACTTCAATGTGGGTATATCTGAACAACATATGTTATCGTTTGCAGCAGGACTCGCTTCCGCAGGTGCTAAACCAGTAGTTATAGCTTTCTCGATGTTCTTGATGCGAGCTTGGGAACAAATAAGAAATAGTGTAGATAGGATGAATCTCAATATTAAGATCATAGGAACACATGCAGGATATAGTGATCATGCTGATGGCTCTAGTCATCAATCACTAGAGGATGTGGCTTTGATGAGGGTATTACCTAACATGAAGATAGTTGTACCTGCAGATACGTATGATGTTGAGAGAAGTCTTCCTCATGTAATCAAAAATGTTTATGGACCCTTATACTACAGGGTTGGCAGAGATTACTCGCCACCGGTATCAGCTGATCATGACTATGTTTTTGAGCTTGGTAAAGGATACATACTTAAAGAAGGACATGATGTAACGATAGTTGGTGCAGGTCCCATACTTTATGAAGCTCTTATAGCAGCAGAAGAATTGATGCGTGAAGGTATTAATGTAGCTGTTATAAACATGATCTCGGTTAAACCTCTTGATATCGAGCTTATAGAAAGATATGCGCGTAGGACGGGGCGTATAGTTGTAGTTGAAGAGCATATGGTGTATGGTGGTCTCGGAAGTGCTATTGCCGAAGTTCTTGTTCAAAAATATCCAGTCCCTATGAGAATTGTGGGTGCAAAAAGTTATGGAAGATCAGGTAGAAGTGTGAAAGAGCTGTGGGAGTACTTCCACCTTAGTTCGAGAGCAATTATTGAGAAATGCCGTGAGGTTCTTAATCATGGACATAGCCGAAATTAGGAAGAAGATAGATGATATAGATAGACAGATAATCGAGTTGCTGTCTAGGAGACTGGAATTAGTTAAGAGTATAGCTGAGCATAAACGTAGCTATGGTTTGAGCATCAATGATGAAGCAAGGGAAATAGATCTATCAATAAAGTGGAGAAAACTTGCAGCAACATATGGAGTTCCACCGGACCTTGTGGAACAAATACTTGAGGAGATCTTGAAGCATTCGAAGAAATTGCAATTAGATGTGATTAAATCTATTGATGGATGTAGAAGCGTTTATGGAGCTCGTGTAGCTATTGTTGGTTACGGTAAGATGGGGAAGGCACTTGGTTCACAGATTATACGTAGAGGATTCGAGGTCGTTATCACTGGGAGAGATATTGATAAAGCCAAGACTGTAGCGAGAGAGTTGGGCTGTAGCGCTATAGAGCTCGAGAAAGCATTAACAACATGTAATCACATAATTTTAGCACTTTCACTACAAGCTTATCTAGATGGTTTTGTAGACATTATCGCCAGGCATATGTCTGGTAAAATCGTAATGGATATACTCTCATCAAAAAACTTGGTATACGAATATGTCGAGAAGCTCTCACATGTATATGGATTTGCATATGTGTCTACACATCCGCTTTTCGGTCCATCTACATCAGCATATGGTCAGAAGATAGCAGTAATACCATCAGGATCAGGGAAAGATGTTCTAGAAGATGTTGTTGATTTCTGGAGGTGTGTAGGTCTAGACCCTGTTGTAGTGAGCTACGAAGAGCACGAGAAGGCCATGGCAGTAGTTCAAGTTTTAACTCATATGCTTATACTATTGTTTCAATTAGGTGTAGAAGAACTATCGAAAGAACTTGGTATAGATCCGCTAAAGCTTTCAACACCAACATTTAGGGAACTTACTGCCATAAGCATAAGGCTTAATGAAATAAAGGACGTTGTCTACGAGATTCAGAAGAATAACAGTTTTTCTCCTCTTGTTCATGAAAAAATCTTTGTGCTTTTTCGAAAAATTGTCGAAAGATTAGGTGGTAGGATATGATGTTCATATTGAAACCGAATAGAGATGAGTCAAAAATTGTAGAGAGCATCAGATCAAGATCTGCGTCATATAGAGTTGTAGATCTCTATGGTAGAAGAATCGTGATCGCTTGGCCTGATAAACTTGTTGAAGATGTCATTGATGAAGATGTTGAACTAAAAATAAGGTCTAGATATAAGTTTCCTCTAACATCTAATGAGTGGAGAGAGAAAACGATCTTTAATATCGATGGCATCGAGATTGGTAGCAGAAAGATAGTTATCATAGCTGGTCCTTGTGCTGTAGAGAATGAGGAGCAAATGATTGAAGTGGCTAGAGCCGTTAAGAGAGCTGGAGCCTCACTAATTAGGGGTGGGGCGTTTAAGCCTCGAACAAGTCCATATACGTTTCAGGGATTGGGTTTAGAGGGGTTAAATATACTAAAGAAGGTCAAGGATGTTGTTGGTATACCGATAGTTTCTGAGGTTATGGATCCAAGAGATGTGTATACGGTTAGCGAATATGTTGATGTGCTTCAGATAGGGGCGAGAAATGCTCAGAACTATCCATTATTGAAAGAAGTTGGTAAAAGCCGTAAACCAGTACTGCTTAAGAGAGGTTTCGGTATGACTGTCGAAGAATGGTTACTATCGGCTGAATACATTTTGTTAGAAGGAAATGGACAAGTTGTGCTTTGTGAAAGAGGTATAAGAACTTTTGAGAGTACAACTAGGTTCACTTTCGATATAGCTGGTATGGTTGTAGCAAAAAAGACGTCACACTTGCCAGTAGCAGCTGATCCAAGTCATCCATCAGGAAAAAGAGAATACGTAGAGGCGCTGACATTAGCAGCTGTAGCAGCAGGAGCTGATGTAGTTATGGTAGAAGTGCATCCAGAGCCCAGTAAGGCGTTAAGCGATTCTGAACAACAATTGACTGTGAAAGAGTTCGAAAATCTTATGGAGGGAATTAAGGCTGTGGCTCAAGCAATAGGTAGATCGATTTGAAGATAATCGAGGAAAGAATATGTTGTGTTGATACAAAGATTTTTGTAGGTAGGAATGCAATTAAATATCTAAGAGAAGTAGTCAAGAATGGTAAGGTACTGATAGTCAGACAGAAGTCCATAAGTATAGATAGAATTGTTGAGGTTTTAGGAGACGAAATACATGAGTTTGTCCTCGAGGGAGGTGAACAAGATAAAGATCTGGATACAGTAATCAATATAATTGATTATCTATATAGAGAAGGTTTTCAGAGAAACGATTATGTTATAGCTGTTGGTGGAGGAACCCTTACTGATGTTGTAGATTTTGCTACATCGATATACATGAGGGGAATGAAGCTTATAAACATACCTACAACACTACTCGGTATGGTCGATGCAGCAATCGGAGGTAAAAATGCTGTTAACTTCAGGAAAATCAAAAACGTTATAGGGACCTTCTATCAACCATATGTAGTTATAGCTGATATAGGTTTTCTAGATACGCTTCCAAAAAACGAGTATTTGAATGGATTAGCCGAAGTCATAAAATATGGTGTTGTACTAGATAAAACGTTATTCAGTTATTTAAAGGATAATGTAGACGGTATTATCAGTCGGAGAGATGATGCAGTAGAGTACATAGTGTATAGAGCAATTCTGAACAAGCTTAATGTGGTCAAGGAGGATCCCTATGAATTGAAGGGTGTAAGAATAGTGCTGAATTTCGGTCATACCGTTGGTCATGCTATTGAAGCTGCATCGGGATTTGCTGTATCTCATGGTAGAGCTGTAGCAATAGGCATGGTTATTGAGACAGTACTTGGGACTGAATTAGGAATAACAAATAATAGCTGTGTCAAGCTTGTAGAAAATGTGTTGAGAGAATACTCTTTACCAATCTCAATAAAGGATCTATCAATCGCTATTGATATAAGTGAGGTAATAAAGTCTATAGCTAGAGATAAGAAGAGAAGGGGTAACAGCATATCTATGCCTATTTTAGTTGATATAGGTACATGGGTTAAACGTGAGATAACCATAGATAGAATTGAGGAGGGTATAACTAAATGGATTGGATAATAAATGCCTCCACCAAACTATTCGGCGTCATAGGCAGAAACATACAGTACTCTCTCTCACCACCTATACACAATTACGTGTTTAGAAAGACGGGACATAATGCTGTGTATCTAGCTTTCGATATTCCGGAAGAACGTTTTCAATATCTATTTCCAGCTTTGATGGAGTTATGCGAAGGTCTGAACATAACGATTCCGTATAAAGAGAAGGTTATAGGGTTTCTAGAGGACTTAGATCCTATAGCTAAAGCTATCGGAGCTGTAAATACCGTACACAAGGGTGTTGGATACAATACCGACTATATAGCAATAGAGGTGCTTGTTAAAGAGAATTTGAACAATCTGGATGGAGATTTATGTTATATCTATGGTGCTGGTGGAGCAGCGAGAGCAGCAGCTTTCGCTTTAGGAAAACTGGGCTGTAGGATTGTGATAATTAATAGAAGTAGATCGAGAGCTGAAAAACTGGTTAAAGACCTCGCGGAATACGGCGTAGATGCTGAAATAGGTGAATCATGTGAGAATAGATCAAGAGTTGTTGCGAATGCTACACCTAATCCGGAAATAGTACCGGAGGTATGTCTCAATACAGATGTTGTTATAGAGTTTGTGTATAGACCTGTTGAAACACAGCTCGTTGTTAAAGCTAAAATGAGAGGAATTAAGGTGATAAATGGGCTCGAGATCCTAGTTAAACAAGCATTGGAAGCTCAAGAGATATGGTTCGGTGAAGTAAGGATACCATATGAAGAGGTTATAGGTTATCTGTATGCCAGGAAACTCGTTTGGTAGATTCTTCAAGGTAACAACATTTGGGGAAAGTCATGGACCTACTGTAGGGGTTGTAATTGATGGTGTTCCAGCTGGATTACCTATCAGTACAGATGATATAGAAATCGAGCTTAGATTGAGGAGACCAGGGAAAGCGTTTACATCACCTAGAAGGGAACTAGATCGGGTAGAGATCATTAGTGGTATATTCAATGGCAAGACTACGGGTGCACCAATAACTGTTATTGTGAGGAATATAGATGTAGACTCGAGTTACTACGAAGAGATCAAGTACACCCCAAGACCTAATCACGCTGATATCCCCTATATCATTAAGTATGGTTATGAGAATTGGGATTACAGAGGTGGTGGAAGAGCTAGTGGTAGGGAAACAGTTGCTCGTGTAATAGCTGGAGCATTGGCCAAGAAACTCCTCATGTCGAGCAATACGCTAGTTCTAGGATGCATTAAGTCGATAGGCACTATCTCTGTCGAAGACAAAATAAGTTTCAGAGACCTTGTTTACGCTAGATGTAGTCCGTTAAGAGCATGTAAACCCGAAACCGAATCTAAGTTTGCTGAAATATTACGCAATGCAATTAATGATGGTGATAGCTATGGCGGAGTCGTAGAGGTGCATGTGTTTAATCCACCTGCGGGTTTAGGTGAACCGGTTTTCGATAAGATTAAAGCTGATTTAGCGAAATCTGTAATGTCTATACCTGGTGTTACTGGTTTCGAATATGGTCTTGGATTTAACTATGCAAAGAAGAGAGGTAGCGAGGTAGCAGACGAGGTATTCGTAGAGAATGGCAGTATTCGGTGGAGATACAATTATGCTGGCGGTATACTAGGGGGTATAACAACTGGTGAAGAGATAGTTATTAGATGTGCTTTCAAACCAACATCATCTATAAGGTTTCCACAGAAAACTGTGGATATAAGATCTTTTGAAGAGAAAACAGTTTCTATTCGTGGTAGACATGATCCATGTATAGCCATTAGGGGTGTAGCTGTTGTTGAGGCAATGGTGGCAATAACGTTAGTAGATCATAGTATTAGAGCTAATGTTATACCTGCTGTAAGGCTTTCAGATAGAGATGTAGAAACTATACAAGAGAGATGGGAGAGGTACAAATCTCTATGCAGGCCTTCGGAGGAATATCAATAATTAATGCAATTCCTTCTTGGTTTGGAGGAACCATGGCTGTAAACCTGAGGGTGCATAGCGCTATAAAGACATGTAAAGAGCCTTGTAGATACACTTCAAAACTCGTTGAAACAATAGTTCAATATTTCGTTAGAAAGTACTCTCTACCATTATTCGAAGTAGAGATATCTTCAGAAATTCCCCCAATGAGTGGTCTAAAGAGTAGTAGTGCTGTAGCTGTTTCAATTATAAGAGCTATTACAGAAAAATATGGAATATATGAGAAATCAATACCAAGATTAGCCGCTGAATTATCTATTCAAGCTGGAGCCTCTATAACAGGTGCACTTGATGATGCTGCAGCAGCTTATTATGGTGGAGCTGTACTGACAGATAATCTGAATATGAAGATACTTAGAGTATTTGATCCAAAACTTGATCTATCTGTTGTACTAGCCATTAAGGGGTATAGAGAGAAGAGAATTGATGCGAATATTATGCGTAGATATTCTCATGTATTCTATGAAATATTTGATAAAGCTTTTGAAGGAAATATTCTAGAGGCGATAAAGCTCAATGGTATCGCTGTAGCAAGAATCCTTGGATATGATGAAGAGCCAATAAGAGAAGCTATTGGGAGGGGAGCACTTGCTGCAGGTATTAGCGGTAATGGACCATCTATGTTTGCTCTCTGTAGAAAGGGTGATGAACAATATTTTATCGATTTATTCAAACGTTATGTAGATACGATCAAGGTCGTTGACATAGTTGGTGTAGGAGGTACATGAAGGTAATAGTATCACCTTCGAGAATCTCTGGCACCATAGATGCTCCTCAATCGAAGAGTTATGCAATTAGATACATATTTTGCTCAACGATAGCACCTATAGAACTCTACGATCTTGCTTTATCGAATGATGTTGAAGATGCTATAGAAGCTGTTAAGGTATTAGGTATAGAGTATACTGGTGGCAAGTTTGTAAAGAAGGGTGAGGAGCTTAAAATAGTTAAAGACTATCTATATTTACGTGGATCAGCCACAACCTTGAGGATGTTCATACCTATTGCATTGATTGTGGGTGGTAAGATAACGATTGATGGTGATGAGTCTCTACGTAGGAGACCTTTAAAAGCAATTATAGAAAGTTTAGAGGATAAAGGAATTAAATTCTCGTCAAGAAGTCTACCGCTAACTATAGAGGGAAAGTTAAGAGATACATACATTGAGATACCTGGATACGAAAGTAGTCAATATGTGTCTGGATTCATGATAGCTTTTGCTATAGCTGGTGGGGGTACAATAAAGATAACACCTCCCATAGTCTCTAAGAGCTACATAAATCTAACAGCATCAATACTCAAGAAGATTGGTGTAGATGTAAATGTGTATAGCAATAGGATAGAGATTGATGTAAAGGATAGAGTATCTGGATATACAGGTAAGGTACCTGGAGACTATCTGTTAGCATCATTTTACGTATCTTCAGCACTTCTTACTAATGGACGTATAGAGGTAAGGAATCTTCCACAACCGGAAGAGTATGTGGGAGACCATACTATAGTTGATGTATATGAGGCAATGGGAGCTCAAAGCATATACATAGATGGTGTGTGGATTGCTGAGGCTTCTGAAAGTCATAAAGGTTATAGAGGTATTGATATAGATGTAGAGGATTCACCGGACATGGCTCTATCCATAGTTCCTTTAGCTTCCATAGCTGATGGAATCACAAACATAGAGAATGTTTCGAGACTACGGATAAAAGAAAGCGATAGAGTAACTGAGATTGTTAAGGTCCTTAAAAGTTTTGGTATAGAGGTGTATACTGATTACAAGAGAATAAGAATACATGGAAGTAAACCTGTAAGTGGTAAAGTAGTGTGTCCTAATGATCACAGGATAGCTATGATGGCAACACCAATAGCATTAAGAGTTGGTGGAGTAATAGATAGAGCTGAATGCGTTGAGAAGAGTAATCCAAACTTTTGGAACGATATAGTGAAACTAGGAGGAAAAATAGAGATTATTTAGGTGATCCATACTGAGGCTACAGCTTGTGGCTTCTATTCCTGTGAGATATGCTGATGATGTACTGAAGGTATATAGCTGTTGTACTGATGTAGATTTTATCGAACTTAGGGTTGACTATAGCGATGATCCTCTATCAATAAACTATTCATTAATCAAGAATTCAAAAATCATTGTGACACTTAGAGATGTTCAGGAGGGTGGTGTTAAGAAGCATAGCGATGAAATTAAATTATCTCTACTTAACAAACTTGTAGAGCTTGGGATAATGTATGATGTTGAAATGAGGTTTGTTAAGAAATATGGTGTTGACTATAGGAACAAAATAGTATCTATACATATATTGAATCCATACAGCATTGACCTTAAATCTGTTAAGAAAGACGTTGAAAGCTTTATAGATAAAGCATTTGTAGTTAAAGTAGCTACGAAACCTTTTCCCGGCTATAGAACCTTCCTGATGGAGCTTCTCGAATTGAGTAATAATGTAGCTGTCATGCCTATAGGTTCAAGTCCTATTGAGAGGATTGCTTTTGCTTTACTTGGCTCTAAACTCCTGTACTGTTACATATCTACACCAACAGCATCAGGTCAACCTAAGTGTGATGAAATTAAACAAATATTAGCTGAATTCAAGAGACTTAGACTAGATGATGAGCCTCCACCGCATTTGAGTGGTGTTGATGATAGAAGAGAATTGCGCTGAAGGTTTATTTAGAGTCTTAAGGATCTTTTTGGTATCTTTAGGTTTTTCTTCCAATCGCTTGTTATAGACTTTTCCATACCCTTATATCTATACACGTAATTAATAGCTGAAAGAGCTGAAATAACGCCAGAGGCAGCAGCTATTACAGCCTGCTTATATGGTATGTCTACAATATCTCCAGCAACAAAAAGACCTTCAGTCTTAGTTTTACCAAACGCGTCTGCGATAACCTCACCTTTATCATTGAAATCTACAAAATCCTTTAAGAAATGGGCACTTATTTCAAAACCAAGCTCTACGAAAATTCCGTCAACCTTTAATCTAGCCTCATTACCCTCTCTATTGCCTATGACTGCTTCTTTGATATGATCATATCCAACTAAACCTTTAACTTGGTATCCTGGATAAATAACGACGTTTGGTAGTTGTTTAGCTATCTGTATACTTGAATCATTGTTGTTAGACACTATATAGTACACCTTACTAGCTAAAGAAGATAGTATTTCTAGAGATTCTATTCCTTTCTCACCAAAACTAACAAGAGCAACCTCTTTACCTCTATAGAGAGGAGCATCACATGTAACACAATAGCTAACACCTTTACCAATAAGGCTATCTTCGTTAACTAAACCAAGTCGTTTAGGTGCTTTACCGCATGCAGCAATAACAGCTATAGCTCTATATGTACTTCCTTTTCTGGTTCTAACAACAAATAAACCATTTTCTCTACTTAATGACGTAACCTCATCTATAACTATTTCTGCTCCAAATGAAGTTGCTTGTTTCTGGATCTTTAGCACAAGATTTAGCCCTGAAACAGATTCTATTCCAGGATAGTTCTCAATAACACTTGCATAAGATAATTGACCTCCAATATCTATAGATACAACTAAGGTCCTAAGCCCCTGTCTAGAGGTGTATAGTGCGGCAGAAAGGCCTGCAATACCACCACCTATTACTATAACATCATATATATCGGTATCTGACATATCTACACCTATTTGGTTAACCGTTAAGCAACTAAATTATAGTAGAAGAAAATCTATTTAACCATCATGAACAACTACACATATCTATACTGTCTAGTCAAAAACATCAAGCTCATATACATCTAGTAATTGTAACCTATTACCATTCTCTTTGGCTAGTAGGTTAACTAGGTATTTTGTTGACCTAGTTACATCACTTCTCTTAACAACTTCATCGATAGGTATGAAAGCTACGTCAATAGCGTCTCCTCCTGGTCTTGGACTACCCTTGACTGATTTTTCATCAAACAATACATCCAGTATAAGATAGTGATATACGATTCTCGATGTACTGTCTCTAACTATGTTGTTTATTATGAGCAAAACTCCCAATGGTTTAGCATCTATACCTGTTTCCTCGTTAAGTTCTCTTCTAGCAGCTTCATATATGTTTTCACCAGCTTCAACAACACCTCCAGGAATAGACCACAACCCTTTACCAGGATTGAAACCTCTCTTCACTATCAGAACATTATTGTTGCGTAATACAACAGCTCCTACAGCAGTTATTGCATATAGAGGACGTACTCTAGAACTCACCAGCTGTTTCACCTATACACAGTGAAACATATGGTTAGCCATACACTTCTATGATTTCCTTTACGTCTTTCCAATACTCCTTCATGTCTTTTATTATAGGTTCCTTATCCCTTACATACTTTAGTGATTTAGAAAATTCGTATGCAAGTTTATGATTAAGTATAAGCGGTACAACCATTTCCGCAGCCATTCTCCTTACAGCATAATCCTTTTCGGGCTTGTATCCAGTGGTCATGACTAGCCCTATTGATCTGCTTATAAAATCCTTCTCTATCTGCTTTATACTTAGAATTTCGCCATAGTTTATAGTCATATTCTCTACTGTAGCAATTCTGTATCCTATGTCTAGCAATATTTTTGCTGCTTCATTAAGTATATCCACATGACCTAAAGGTGTATATATCAGTATCTTCTCCTTTTTTTCTGGTAACCTACTTCCTTGAACACTGAGCCAACTCATGATCAATGCCTCTTCATAGGTATCAGCAATGCACGCTACTTCTCCAACACTTCTCATTTCAGGCCCTAAGAAGGGGTAAGAGCCTCTTAACCTAGACCATGAGAACTGCGGTGATTTAACACCATACCATTTAGGTTTAAGTACATTAAGTTTGTGAGACTCAATACTATTGTTTAGGCTACCTTTTAGAGACACTTCTGCTGCAGCTTTCATCAGATTATATCCTGTAACTTTGCTTGTAAAGGGCATAGACCTACTAGCCCTCAAGTTAAGTTCTATCACATAGACTTCACCATCTTTATAGAGCATCTGTAGATTGAAAGGTCCTTTTATATTCAGTTCAGCACTAAGCTTCATAACGATATCTGCAGCCTTCTTTAATGCTTTTTCCGGCAGGTATCGAGGTGGTAGAACCATTGTAGCATCACCGCTATGAACACCTGCAGGCTCTATATGCTCTATAAATGCACCAACAACAGTATCCTTAAGACCAACACCATCGAACTCGAATTCAATAGCATTATCAATAAATTTCGAGATAACTACGGGATACTCAGGAGATATTTTTGCGGCTCTAGATATAAACTCCAGTACTTCATCGAGACTGTTTGCTATAGCCATAGAGGATCCGCTAAGAACATAGCTAGGTCTAACAAGTACTGGAAACCCTTCATCTTCAACAAACCTTATCACTTCTATAATATTTGTAGCTACTACCCACCTAGGTTGTTTGACTCCTAGCTTATCTAGTAGTTCACTAAATAGAGCTCTGTTTTCGGCTCTATGAACACTTATACCTGGTGTACCCAAAAGTACTACTTTTCTTTTCTCTAAAGCCCACGCTATATTATTCGATATTTGTCCACCCAAGAAAGCTACAACACCTTCAGGGTTCTCGAGCTCATATATGTCTAAAACACGTTCAACTGTTATCTCATCGAAATAGAGTTTATCGCTTATATCCCAATCTGTAGAAACAGTTTCGGGGTTATAGTTTACGACTACCACCTCGTATCCAAGGGATTTAGCTTCATCTGTAAATGTAACTATACTCCAATCAAATTCCACACTTACACCTATCCTAAATCCTCCAGCACCTAGAACCATCACTTTTGGCTTCATACTATTGAATGATATATCATGTTCCCAACCATTATACGTTAGATATAGGTAATTAGTCTGGGCAGGCCATTCAGCAGCTAGTGTATCTATCTGCTTAACAACAGGCTCCATACCATACTTCTTCCTAAATGCTCTGATATCGTCAGCCAATACACCTAATGCTCTAGATATCTGTTCGTCGCTAAACCCCATTCTTTTAGCTTCAGCTATAATTAATGGTGATGGATATATGTTCTTAGAGCTTTTCTTCAATTCCTCATAAAAATCAACTATCTCTTTAACCTGTTTAAGGAAATGTTTATCTATACCTGTTATCTCATAAATTGTGTCAACATCTACTCCATGTTTAAAGGCTTTTGCTACCCATATAGGCCAGTAGGGCTCTCTTTTCCTAAGCTTATCCATTACGTAATCAAGTGATATACCGTCATCCTCGTAGACAGGACCTCCAACAACACCTGGTTCACCAATGTCGAGCATGCGTAAAGCTTTTTGTAAAGCTTCTTGGAATGTTCTACCAATAGCCATAACCTCTCCAACACTTTTCATTTCCGTCCCTATAGATTTATTAACATACTCGAATTTGTCTAGATTCCATCTCGGAACCTTTATAACGACATAGTCTAGGCTGGGCTCGAAACATGCAGAAGTTTTTCCCGTCACCTTGTTAATGATCTCATAGAGTTTATAGCCTAGAGCCAGTTTAGCAGCTATGTAGGCTAAAGGATAACCTGTAGCTTTACTAGCCAATGCACTACTTCTAGACATTCTCGGATTAGTTTCTATCACATATGCTTCCTCGCTATTCCATGGATTTAAAGCTACCTGTACATTTCCTTCACCGACAAGCATGATGGCTCTTTCAGTAGCTATAGACAGGTTTCTAGAGAGTTGATATTCGTAATCTGTGAGTGTTTGACAAGGAGCTATGACTATCGACTCACCTGTGTGTATCCCCATTGGATCCAGATTCTCCATACACGCTACTGCTGCAACATTATCATAAGCATCTCTAACAACCTCGAATTCTATCTCTTTCCAGTGATGAAGATATTTTTCAACAAGTATTTCACCTATCTCAGACTGAGCAAATGCAGCGATAATCCTCTTCTGAAGATCATTCTTATCCCATGCAACAAAGCTTCCAGCTCCACCAAGATTAAAACTTACCCTGATCATAACGGGGTATTCAAATTCTTCGGCAATCTCTAGAGCTTCCTCAACACTATATACAGCTCTACTTGGTGGTATAGGGATACCAAATTTTTTTGTTGTTTTTCGGAAAAGGTCTCTGGATAGAGCTCTTCTTATACCTTCAATAGGTGTACCGAGAACTTTAACACCATATTTATTTAGTACACCATCATCATAAAGTCTTACACCTAAGCTGAGAGCCGTTTGTCCACCAAATCCAACCATGATTCCGTCCGGGAGCTCTTTTTCAATAACCTTAGACACAAAATCGGGCTTTAGTGGCAGTAGGTATACCTTATCAGCAAACTTGTAGCTAGTCTGTATAGTAGCTATGTTGGGGTTAATTAAAATAACCTCTATACCCTCTTCCTTCACCGCTTTGAGTGCCTGATTACCGCTATAATCAAATTCGGCAGCTTCAGCAATTTTAATAGATCCCGAACCTATTATAAGAACCTTTCTAGGTGTTTCCATGGTTCATAACCATCTTCTTGAATTTTTCAAAAACCCATACGGTATCATGAGGTCCTGGTCCACCTTCTGGATGGAATTGTGTAGCTATTACTGGCAACTTTTTATGTACTACACCCTCAATCGATTCATCATCTATGTTCTTAAACCATGCTACAAGTTCGGCATTGTCAAGCAAATCTTCTTTCACGGCATAACCATGATTTTGTGTAGTTATATATCCCTTCTTAGTTAGCACATCTATTACGCCTTTATTTGGACCTCTATGGCCATACTTGAGCTTGTAGGTTTCAGCACCTAGAGCTAGTGAAATTAGTTGCATACCTAGACATATACCTAGTACAGGTTTTCCAGAATAGACTATCTCTTTTACTGTATCGATTTGTTTTTTGAGTACCACGGGGTTTCCAGGACCATTGCTGATAACTATACCATCTCCGGCTTCAAGTAATTCGCTAGCTGATGACCAGCATGGGAATCTAACTACTCTAAAACCTAGACTCAGAAGCCACCTAATTATACCGTACTTTATACCACAATCAAGTACAGCTATAGTTGCTTCGGGTCTTGATGGGGGTTCGTGAACTATTGTAGTTCTTGGTGATACTAGGTATGTGAAATCTTTCAAATCGTATCTTTCAGCTATTTTCAACTTCTTTTCAAGTTCCGTCCATTCGATAACTTCATTCTCGGGAAAAACAGATAGTACACCCATCATAACTCCGTATTCTCGTAGCTTCTTGACAAGAGCCCTAGTATCGACTTCATACATACCTGGAACTTGTGAATTTCTTAACCATTCATTTAATGATGCTACACTTAGATAATGATTTGGAGGTGGTAGAAATGTTACTATAAATCCTTCAACTTGGATTCTATCTGATTCAAAATTTATTGGCACATCAGCTATTGAGTGCTTTGTAGTTGGAACCCCATAACAGCCAACCATGGGATGTGTCCACACAAGTATTTGACCTGCAAAACTAGGATCAGTTAAAGCTTCTGTATAACCTGTCATACCTGTCGAGAAAACAATTTCACCAACTCTTGTATCAGCGTATCCAAAGCCACAACCCTCTACTGCTGTACCATCCTCTAGTAGTAGTCTCGCTCTAAGTCCTGTTTCTCTACACCATATCTTGGCTATAGATGTGTAAATCAAAAACCCTCACCTACTCTTTCATTTAGATCTTTATAAGCTCTTCGCTACATTGCATTAAAACTGTATTGATCTGCTTGACTCTTTCATAATCTCTAGCAATACGCTCTCGAGCTAAATTCATTAATACATCGAGCTCTTTTTCTATAGGTTTCTGTTTTACTATTTTCCACACATCAGCAAGTTCAAGTCCATAGGATTTGAGGAACGATTTTAATGGATCTGTATTATTCCTCCAATATTCTTGAAGAGCTTCAGCTAGTCTAGCGTATAGGTTTCTTACAGGTATGTTTGTGTTAATGGATATATACTCTATTATATCACTACTCCAGCAAGGTTTATCGCTAAGGTAGTTATTAATAGCATCGCTATTGATCTCTAAACCTTTTATAAAATCAGTAATTATTTCTAGTGTGCTATCTAGATCTTTAACTAGTTCGTAGAAATAGATATTCATCTCCTGGAAATCTAGGTTGTATCCATAGGGAACAGACTTGTAGCTCGATAAAAGAGCTGTTAAGAGCCCTATAGCTCTAGAGACCTTAGCTCTCGCAATCTCAAGTGTAACTAGATTCCTTTTATGTGGCATTATACTACTTGTCGATATATGTTCTCTAGGAACTTCTAGACCATGAGGAACAATGTTGTTCATTATCATCATATCCTCCACAAATCTCCCTATCTCGGCCATAAGAATTGTGAATATAGAGGCTACAGACAACATGAACAGTCTTGATCCTGTGGCATAATAAGGTGGTAGAGGTGTTGAATCAAAACACAAGAGTTTTGCAAAAACATCTTTATTGAGTGGAACTGAGGTACCAGCAGAAGCTCCAGAACCAAGAGGATTTTGATTAACGAGCTCTAGTAATTCTAGAAGTATTTTCCATACATTACTAAATGCATATTCATAAGTCAAGAAGTAGAGTGTAGCGCTACCACATTGAGCTAACTGTGCATGTGTAAAAAATGGGAATAAGGTTTCTCTATATTTGTTACTTTTATCGATAAAGGCTTCTCTTAAATCTAGAAGCTTGAGCAATAGCTTAATCATGTGGTCTCTTATAGACAGCCTTAGTACAGCAGATATATGATCGTTTCTACTTCTACCTATAGCAATTCTGCCCGCATCCTCACCCACAACACTAAATAGATAGATTTCAAGAGCTTCAAAAACATCTTCAAACTTTTCTTCCCTTTTTTCTATCCACTCATATAGTCTCCTTCCTTCGGTTTCAATAATTTTTATAAGTTCGTAAGAAATCTTCTTGGCTGTTTCTATAGTTATTAGATGACTATTTACCAGATTCTTTAAGTGAGCCAACATAACCATAGCTACGTATTTAGCTAATTTTCTATCGAAATCTATGCTCGATACATAACTATCGATAGAATCTTTAGATACACCTCCAACGAAAACCTTATATCTTTTCATCTTTTGGTAAACCTCTGATTCTAGAGGCTGAAAGTGCATAGAATCCGTGGATTGATATAAATCCTCTTGCTTCTGCATCAGAAGGATACCAACCTGTGTTATAGTCTATGAGTTCTTGTGAATATAGTGAGTATGGACTTCTTCTTCCAACAATTCTTAGCGTTCCTTTATAGACTTTGATTTTAACCTCACCTGAAACATAATTGTTGATAGAGTCTATAACCCTATCTAGATGAATTCTCATAGGATCTATCCAAAGTCCTTGATACACAAGATCGCTCCACATTTCATCTACTGAATGCTTGAATCTAAGCTCTTTAGGTGTTAAGACCATTCTCTCAAGATCTTGATGAGCTTCTATTAAGGCTAGAGCAGCAGGTGCCTCATATACTTCTCTGCTCTTCAGTCCTATAACTCTGCTTTCAATCATATCTATTCTTCCATAGCCATGCATACCCAACGTCTTATTTAGAAATCTAATTAGTTCAACACGATCTATTTTCTCGCCATTGATTTTATATGGAATCCCTTTATCAAACTCTATCATAAGGTATAAAGGTTCATTTGGTGCTTTTTCAGGATCTACAGTCCATTCAAAAACTTCTTCAGGAGGTTCTGTATAAGGATCATCTAGAATCCCCCCTTCTATACTTCTTGTCCATAGGTTTTCATCAATACTGTACTTTTTATGAGATGTGGATACCTCATATCCATACTCGCTGAGTATCTTTATGTTCTCGCTTCTGGTTAATCTAAGCTCTCTTACAAGTGCGATAATCTTTATATCGTGCTTTAGATAGGCCTTCAATGTTAAGTCGAATCTGATTTGATCATTTCCCTTACCTGTACAGCCATGGGCAACAGCATCCGCATTCTCCTTAATGGCTATTTCAGCGATTTTCTCTGCTATAAGCGGTCTAGCTAGTGCAGTTCCAAGAGGGTACTTACCTTCATAAAGAGCGTTTGCTTTTATAGCTTCAAATACATAATTTTCAACAAACTCTTTCTTTGCATCTATTGTGTAATGCTTTATTGCTCCAAGACTATATGCCCTTTCTTCAATACTCTTTAGCTCTTCTTCTTGACCTACATCAACTGTTGCTGTAATAACATCAGCTTTGTACTTTTTCCTAAGTAGGACAAGTATTGTTGAAGTATCTAATCCACCTGAATAAGCTAGTACAACTCTCATTGCAATCACTCACTGAATTAAACTACATCCTTACTACTATTTGTTGTGGGTAACGGACTTTTCTATTTGGCGATACATATATAACCATCTAGACCATAATATGTTCTGGCTAGAACAATGAGCTCGATATCCCATATAGTTAAAGAGATAGTATCTTCAGATCCATCTACTCTTCAGTGCATACTTAACGACATAGTAAATTATACAAAATTATCGAAAAAATTGAAGCCATTGGTAAGTGAAGCCATTGGTCATGAGGTATCAGTAGATACTATTAAGATGGCTTTAATAAGGTTTGCTGAAAAAATATTCAAAGAATTCAATATACTGAAAAGAGACGTAGCCCAGGTGTTGGCTAGATCTAGCATTGAAATTAGAACAGGAATAACCATAGTGACTATAAGAAATGCAGCTTTTTCTAGAATAGCTCAATACATACCGCTTCTCTCCACAAGATCTAGATTTCTAGCAATAATGCAAAGCATACTTGTAACAACATTAATTCTAGATGATGAATCATCCGAAGAAATTATATCTAGACTTAACAAAGACGATATCATGAGTATCCAGAGAGATTATTCAGCAATAGTCATTGTGAGTCCGATAGAGATTATGTATACCCCTGGTGTACTCTCCTACATAACCAACATACTTGCACTCAATAACATAAACATAGTCCATATAGAATCATGCTATACAGACACAATAATAGTTGTATCGAGAGAAGATCTAATTAAAGCATTCCAAGTTCTCTCAAAACATATCGACATATCTAAGAAACTATTAACCATAAACCAACACTCGGTAACTAACCCAGATAAATAACACGTAGTATAGATAGTCATTAAATAATAGATCTTTAAGATGCAGTAACAATAGCTCATCTAACCTGACTAGTCTCAGTATCTGAGGATTCGATAGCTTTTCTCTTTATTATCTCGATATCCTGGCGTGGAAGCGTTAATGTAGGTCTCTCTGGTATAAGGCCTTGAGGTCTAAATAGTATTATGACAATTATAGCTAGGCCAACCAGTATATACTCAAGCCATTCTGTAGCTATAGGTAATATGTTTCCTAGCTGATGTTTATAGAGAATTATGCCTATTCTCGTAAATGTAAACAGTAACACCCCCACAAATATCCCAAGATTATTACCAACACCTCCAAGCATCATGAAAGCCCAAGGCCAGAAAGTCCATGTTAGTCGAGTATATGTTGCAGCTTTCATACTACCTGTATAGAGAGTCCATAAAGCACCAGCTACAGCAGCTATAGCTCCACCTATAATTAACGTTTGTGATCGAGCTTTAACAGCATCTTTACCATATACTTCTGCTGCTACTTCAGAATCTCTGATAGCTTTAAGCATTCTACCAAATGGTGATCTTGCGAGCAGTTCTGAGTATATAAAGAGGAGTATAGCTATAGCTAAGATGGTTAACGTTATTAAGGAAGAAACACCTTTTCCTATGAACTTGAATGGATTTATGACGAATATGCCTGTTGTACCTCCTACAAGATGCGGATAATTCCATGCAATACTAGCTAGTATTTCTCCAAAGGTTAGCAATGTTATACCTAGGTAAGCACCTTTTAATCGAATAGCAGGATAGGCACATAGATATCCGATAATGCCTCCAATAATTGCTGCTAAAATTAGTGAGAATAAGAAAATGCATACAGACAGTAGAGGATTTTGAGATAACCAGTTATCGATTTGGAGAACTATCCTGGCATTGTACATATGATCAGAATATTCAATACCTGCAGGTAGCCCTAGATATAATGCAAGAATTCTACCAGGTATAGCTGCAACATTTATAGCTCCAGCAATAACGGCTAGAAGTCTTCCAAATTGTGGAATTCTTAAGAAACCTACCTCTATATTCAAGCTTATAGTCACTATCAACCCTATCGAGAAATTGAGGATTATGAGCTCTATGATTGGGTTTAACTCTATCATCGTTTTATCACCTTTTCTATTAGCATCCCTAGACCTGATGGCTGAAGAAGCAGGGTTACAACCATTATAATCAATGGTATAACCATCTTGAAAGAATATATCCAGCTACCTATAACTGGTGCCAATAGAGACGGTATAAGGTATTCACTTAGACCTACAAGAAATCCTCCAATAAAGCTTCCGTATACTGTATATAGTCCTCCAACAATTGAACCTGCAAAAAATGTTACTACAGTCTCCATTCCTATACTTGGTCTGCCTGTGAAAATCATTGCTAGTATACTGCCAGCTAATCCAGCCATACCTCCGCCTATAAACCATGACAAGAGATAGACTATATCTGGATTAATTCCCTGGAGTTGAGCGAGTTCAGGATTTTCTATAGTTGCTCTCATAGCGATTCCTAGTCTAGTTCTTGTGAATAGCGTATATAGCCATACAAATACGGTTACCAATACTATTGGCGATATAATCCAGGTTAACTTTATATTAGCTCCATATACATTTAGTTCAATATCGCGTGCCTCTAAAACAAAGTTCTTTGCGATACCAATTTTATGTGTATACATGAGGTAATCGGCGAATATGTTAAGGAAGGCAAAATAGATCAGGTCTACACCTAAGGTGGACATCATGAGGTTTATGTCGGAAGCTTTAACCATGATTAAACGTCTGTTCACCAATAGGTATGTTATAATGCCTAGAGCTCCAGAGAACAGAAAAGCTATAGGTAGATACACATGGGGTATTCCACCGTAGAAATATAGGAATGTGAATACTATATATACACCCCATCCAACCATTGATGCATGAGCAAAATTAAATGTTTTTGTGGCAGTATAGATCAAGGTTATACCTGCAGCACCTAGAGCTATACTTATTGAATACACTATAGCCTTTGCTATCAGCGTCACATCTAACATTGTATACACCAAGTTGGTTTTAGCAAATAACAATAACACCAGCTTATTAAGCTATAGTACGGTTAAAAAGTTTGATAGACTTCGTTAAAATATCAAAACCTTATATACCCTTTAAATAAGTTTCAATAAGTATAAACACGAATCTGGTGACAACATGGTGAGCAAAACTGTTCTCTATGCGTTAATTGTAGCTATAGTTATTGTAGCAATAGCTGGAGGAATACTGTACTACCAAATGTTGTTATCACCACCTACACAATATAAACTAAGTGGGGAAGTAAAGATAGGTGCACTTCTTCCACTCTCTGGACCGCTTTCGTCATTCGCTGCAGAGCTCAAAACAGCTATAGAGTATGCTGAAAGAGAAATAAATGATTATCTAGCTTCCAAAGGTAGAACATGGAGAATAAAGTTTGTTGTAGAGGATACCGCTGGAGATCCTAGAACACATCTAGAGAAGCTTATGGCGCTACATGCAGCAGGCGTAAAGATATTTATAGGTGGCATCTCTAGTGCAGAACTTTCTGAAGCATTAAGCTACTGTAATACTAACAATATACTCATTATATCGCCATCATCAACATCACCTGCACTATCTCTCCCAGATATGGCTCTACGTTATGCACCGTCGGATCAGTATCAAGGAAAAGCTATAGCCAGGATTATGTGGAATAGAGGAATTAGATGGCTTATACCTATATGGAGGGGGGATACATGGGGTGATGGTCTTGCAAGAGCTGCTATAGATAGGTTTAAGGAGATATGTAGAGCTAGTGGTGAAAGTTGTGGTGTTATAGAGCCTGGCATAAGGTACGATCCATCAGCTAAAGAATTTTCAGCAGAAGTCTCACAATTAGCTGCATTAGTTAGCGATGCTACAGGAAAATATGGAAGAGATAGGGTTGGTGTACTACTGATATCATTTGAAGAAGCTGCGAGTGTTTTTGCTTCTGCAAAAGGTTATGCAATACTAAGCGAGGTAGTATGGCAAGGCTCTGATGGTACAGCAAACATAGTGCAGTTACTTGATCCAGGTATAGCTGATATCGTTGTAGAGGTAAAGTTCTTGAACACTATGGCCTCTCCAGGTGCCTCACCTAAGTCTGAAGTTGTAAGAAATGTGATTAGAGAAAAACTTGGTAGAGATCCTATGGGTTATACGTACTTTGCATATGATATAGCTTGGACAATAGCTTTAGCACTAGATAACGTTGGTGAATACGATGCTGTAGCTGTTAAAAACAAGTTGCCTGAAGTACTTGCTGACTACGAAGGTGCTTCAGGAAAAATAGCACTTGACGAAAATGGTGATAGAGCATTAGCTTATTATGATATTTGGACTGTGGCCAAGGTTGATGATAGGTACGAATGGAAGATTGTAGGCCTATATGATGGAGAGAGAGATGACGTTCAATGGTATTAGTATTCTTATAACCATAAAGATTTAAAACATTTTTAACTTTTTAAACCTTAGTATAAGGTAAAAGCGAGATCATCAAACTTAAAGATATTTGAGGTATAGAAACATGAAGCATGATGGTGTAGTTCTAGTAACTATTGAGTTAACAAAACGTTTCGGAGGTCTTATAGCACTAGATAATGTGAACCTTAACATCAAGAGAAACTCGTTGACACTCTTGATAGGTCCTAATGGTGCAGGTAAATCAACACTCATAAATACTTGTGTAGGAATACTGAAACCTGATAAAGGTCAAGTTTTATTTTCGCCTACAGGCAATGGTGTAATTGATATAACCGGCTGGCCCCCTCATGAAGTATATAAATCTGGTTTTGTTAGATCTTTCCAAATTCCGCAACCATTTTTATCGTTGACAGTTCTAGAGAATGTATTAGCTGTTTTCACCAGTAGAGGTGAAGATCCACTATACGCTATATTCAGATCTATGTGGAGAAAAATTGAAGAAGAATATATAGAGAAAGCATTCAAGGTACTAAAGCTTGTAGGTCTTGATGATTATTGGGATGTGGAGGCTTACAAACTTGGTGCAGGTCAGCTTAAAATGCTAGAGGTGGCTAGAGCATTAGCAGCAAATGCTAGACTCGTAGCTCTTGATGAACCTATAGGTGGTACTGATCCTGGATACGCTAAAACTATTTTCGAGAAACTCAGGAAAATTAAGAGTGAAATGGATATTACGTTTGTGGTAGTAGAGCATAGAATAGATATAGCGTTACCTTTTGCTGACTACGTATATGTAATGGATAGAGGAAAAATTATAGCTGAAGGTTTGCCAGACATAGTCTATAAAGATCCTAAGGTTGTTGAGGTATATGTTGGTGAATAGATTTTGAGTCTATGTACGGTAGATCTTTTTGCAGGATATGGAAAACTCAAGGTTCTGTTCGGAATCAATATTGCAGCTGTACCGAATGGTATTACGGCTATTGTAGGTCCCAATGGTGCAGGTAAATCAACGTTGCTCAATAGCATTTATGGATTGGCCGATGTCTATAACGGTAAGATCATATTTGATGGAATTGACATAACTTATCTCAAACCTTACAAGAGGGCTCATCTAGGTATATCTTATGTTCCTCAAATGGGTAACATATTTGCAGAACTAACGGTTTATGAGAATCTTTTATTGGCTGGCTATCAGATGGATAGAAATGAGCTAAGAGACAGAATTAGTTGGGTTTTAGATGCATTTCCAAGACTTAAAGAATTTCTAAATAGGAAAGCAGGTACTCTTAGTGGTGGAGAAAGAAGGATGCTTGCAATAGCTATGGGGCTTATGAAGAAGCCTAAGATAATGCTCCTAGATGAGGTAACAACAGATCTAGCACCAATAATTGTTAAGAAGGTTCTTGACATAATTGTTGAGTTAAGGGATAAATTGAAGCTTACGATAGTTCTGGTGGAGCAGTATGCTAAAAGAGCTCTAGAGATTAGTGATAAAGCCTATCTCCTTGTCTCTGGCAAGATTAGATATGAAGGTTCTCCTAAGGATCTTCTAGAAAATGAAGAATTTGCGAAACTTTATCTAGGTCTATAGACTCTAAAGAGATCAAGATCTGATTATGTTAAAGTCTGATTATGTTAAAGAATTCACCAGCAGCAGCTCTATACACCTCTATTCCTTGCAAAAGCTCATCAACAGATATTTCTTCTACTGCTGTATGGGCTAGCTCAGATCGTCCAGGACCATAAGCAACTATGTTTTGAGAAACCTCTGGATAGAATATATTCATATCGCTAGTACCATATTTATAGAGTATTCGCGGCCTCAATCCATTCTTTATAATAGCTCTTGTCAAAGCTCTTGCAATAGGATTATTCATAGATGTTTTAACAGGTTTCGTATAGTCAAGTATATACCAGTTACAGCTACTAAAATCGTTGATAATGTTATTTATATCTGTCTTCAAATTCAATATATCTCCATCTATAGATATCCTTATACTTATTATAGACTCGCCATATCTCGGATTTATTGGCGCATCTTCACCACAGAAGAGTTTCAATAATGATGCTGTATTTCTCTTAACATCAATGACACCATAGTTACTTCTAAGTCTTTGCCATATAGATATGAGTTTTTCACATGCAGAGTCTTCGGAATACGACGAGGAATGTCCTCCAGAGCCTGTGCACACAATTCTTATTCTCATGCTTCCGCGATAACCAACAACAACACCATTACCATTACTAGGCTCAGAAACTATTAGTCCATCAGCTCTAAATCCTGATTTAAGGAGATGCTTAGCTCCTAAACTATCTCCCTCCTCATCAACAGCCGCTATAGCGTAAACCTTAAATCTTTTCCTATCTATCATATCTTTCGCTAAAGCAAATCCTATAAATGCAGCTACAAGTGGTCCTTTAGCATCTACAGCACCTCTTCCAGATACGGTATAGCCATCAAATTTTACAGGTATTTCCCAGGGAACAGTATCTATGTGTCCTACAGATGCCAGAATTGTGTTACCTTCACCGTAACCTGCTATAAGGTTTCCAGCACCATCTACCTCAATATATTCATATCCTAGTTCCTCTGCATACTTTTTCAGGACTTCTATTGCCTGTCTTTCTCTACGTGGGGGGCTGTAGATCTTGAGTAAATCCAGAAGCATGTCTACTGCTAAGTTCTTGGTTGATGCATTTATCAAGAACCTCCACCGATTGCTCTATATCGTTATTGGTGATCATGTACGGAGCTAAAAATCTCACGATGGTGTTACCGGCTTTAAGGGCTATCACTCCGTTCTGCTGCATACACTTAATGATTTCCCCAGGTCTTAGTCTAAGATCAACACCTATCATAAGTCCTCTACCTCTAACTTCCTTAACTATTCTGTAATCCTTCAACTTATTCTTAAGCATATCTATGAGCATTCTCCCTTTTGCTCCTGCTTGTAAAGCTACCTTCTCTTCTACAAGAACCTCTGTAGATGCTTTTACAGCTGCACATGCTAGCGGGTTACCGCCATAGGTAGATCCATGACTCCCAATCTCCATTTTCTCACCTATATCTCTAGGTAGAAATATAGCGCTAACAGGAAATCCTCCACCAATTGCCTTTCCAGCTAGAAACATGTCAGGTTCAATACTGTATTGCTCGAAGAGCCATACAGATCCGGTTCTACCGAAACCAGTCTGTATCTCGTCTATAATCATTAATGCTCCCACTTCTTCTGTTTTCTTTCTTACAAATCTTACGAATTCTTCATCAGCTATGTTGATACCTCCTTCACCTTGTATAAGTTCTAAAATAACACAGGCTGTAGCATCATCAACATATCTATCCACATCATCTATACTATTGAATTTTATCTGAACGGTTTCTGGTAAAAGTGGTTCGAATCCCTCTCTATATTTAGGATTAGATGTAACTGATAATGCTCCATATGTTCTTCCATGGAACGAGCCTGTAAAATAGATAATCTTTCTACGTCCCATAATCCTTCTACAGATCTTTAGAGCAAAATCAACAGCTTCACTACCACTATTAAGTAGATAAACATATTCATATCTCTTTGGAATAATTTTCGAGAGAACTTCAAGCATTTCATCTCTTACTCTTATCCTGAATGATGTTGGTAGAGTCGTTATGTTGTTAATCTGATCAATTAATGCTTCAACTACACGTGGATGTCTATGTCCTAGGAAGGCTACTCCATGACCTGTATACATGTCTAGATATCTTCTTCTATCCTTATCCCACACGTATTGTGCTTCGGCATACTCTATATCTAGACCTCTATCCTCATACAGCATTAAGTACTTCAACATTATTTTTTCACCAAACTCTTTATATACTCCATTATCTTCATGTGTATAGGGCATCCCGTAGCCTTTACGGTATTCTTGAATTCCGGAATAGCATTAACTTCATTAACTATGTAACCTCTCTCAGGGTCCTCGAATACATCAACACCAACTATTTCAGCATTTATTGATCTGGCCACCTTTAATGCTAATTCCTCTAGTGTTGAATCTACTTTAGCTGGAACAGCTATACCTCCTCTCGCAGTATTTGTTATCCAATGGTTGCTCACTCTATATATTGCTGCTGGAACTTCTTCACCGATAACGAATACCCTTATATCTCTATTAGGTTTCTTAACAAATTCTTGGAGCATGTTTACCTTCATTATTGGGTTCGGTATATAGCTTCTATGCTCTATTACAGCTCTCAATTCCTCTTCATCTCTAGCCATAGCTATGAGTCTTCCCCAGCTACCATCTATAGGCTTAATGACTACTGGATACCCCAATACATTTGTAGCCTTTAGACAAGAATCGAAGTCGAAAGATATAGCAGTATTTGGTACAGATATTCCTATGTTAGATAACGTCTTTATTGTCCATAACTTGTTCATGGCTATGGCTGTTGATAGTGAGTTATTTACAACTCTAAGACCCATGGATTCGAGCGCTAATGTAGAGTTTAATGCTATGGCATGACTTATAGCTCTCTGTAGAACAACTGATAAAGCAGGATCTAGGCTCTTCTTTCCATTAAGTCCAACAAGAAGATATGTAGAGTGAAGGTGGATAAGCTTCGGTTCAAGGCCGAGTTCTTTTGCTGCTTCAGTTAATGACTTCTCTTCCCATCTGATTACTTCATAAGCTATACCGACTTGGGCAATAAACCCCACCTACTTATTCTCCCCAATCCTCACCTACATCTTCAAATGGTTTAAGTTTCAGTTCTTTACCTTCAATAACTACCTCTAGTGAAACCCCACAATCATGTTCCACTATTTCTCCTGATACTACATCATCTGGCAGTTCTACGCTCCCTCCACATATAGGACATTTTACTTCAGGCATGTTCCACCAAACCTAGATTCTGTTTCAGTCAAGATGTAGCCTCTTTACTGAAACAGGGGTTATATGTAAAACTACTAATAGTTGGTACGAGTTTATGTAAAACATTTGTTCAGATTCGTACCTAACTATATAACGAACATCAGATTTCTGATAGAGTCTCTAACACATAGTTGAGTGTACTAGAGCTTATGTAGCTGAAAAATTCTTAAATTAGAACAAAGTTTTAGCCTTTCCTGAAAACCGGTGACAATATTGAGCAGTAAGATAAAAGTATGTGTGTTAGGGGGTTCAGGGTATACAGGAGGAGAATTATTAAGAATTCTTGTTCAACATCCACATGTAGAAGTCACAGTAGTAACATCTAGGGAGTATGTGGGTAAGCCTGTTCACTATGTCCATTTCAATCTTAGGGGCATGTATAGAAATCTGAAGTTTAGTAACATTGATTTGGATGAGATAACCAGCAATTGTGATGCGGTATTCCTGTCCCTACCTCATGGTGTCTCTCTTCAGTATGTGCCAAGACTTCTTGAAGTAGGTCTAAAAGTTGTTGATTTAAGTGCTGATTTTAGGCTAAAGAATCCTGAAGCATATAAAGTATGGTACGGTATTGAACATAAATATCCAGACCTATTGAAAAAAGCTGTATATGGTTTACCTGAGCTCCATAGAGATGAATTGAGAGGAGCACGGCTTATTGCTTCTCCAGGATGTAATGCTACAGCAACTATACTTTCGTTAATACCCTTAGTTAAGAATAAATTAATAAATTTAGAGAAGATTGTTGCTGATGTAAAGGTTGGAAGTAGCGAAGCAGGTTCTAAACCCTCTGTAGGTGATCATCATCCTGAAAGAGAAGGATGCATAAGACCCTATGATCCTGAGGGTCATAGACATGCGGCAGAAGTTGAACAAGAGATAAGTTTGCTAGCTGGAAGAGAAATAACGATATCTATGGTTCCTCATGCAGTAGGAGCTAT
The DNA here is from genome assembly GCA_038831005.1 of Ignisphaera sp. Taxonomy (NCBI): domain Archaea; kingdom Thermoproteati; phylum Thermoproteota; class Thermoprotei; order Desulfurococcales; family Desulfurococcaceae; genus Ignisphaera; species Ignisphaera sp. The sequence goes on along the minus strand of JAWBKZ010000005.1, from coordinate 222,939 downwards.
ACGAGGAGCTCTTGCATCTACACATACATGGCTGGTTGAAGATCTCGAAGATTTGGAGATACTTAAAGCATATGTAAATACATATAAGGGTGAACCATTCGTTAGAGTAGTTTATAGGGTTCCTCCAGGGTATCCAGATCCCAAATATGTTGTTGGAAGTAATTATGCTGATGTAGGGTTCGCTGTTGAACGAAGGATCAAGAGGTTGACATCGTTTTGCGCAATAGACAACCTAATGAAAGGTGCTGCAGGTCAAGCTGTTCAAGCATTTAATATAGCTGTGGGATTTGACGAAAAAGCGGGCCTAGAGATTGTACCATTAAAACCTGTCTAAAGGGTGCTATGGTTATGGTTATTGTTGTTAAAGCTGGTGGAAGAGCCTTAGATAAGAACATAAACGGGATAGTTAGAGGTATAGCTAATGTGGTTGATAGAGATAAGATTGTCTTCATTCACGGTGGCGGAGATGCTGTTACAGAAACGTGTAGAAAATTAGGTATCGAACCGAAATTTGTGGTGTCTCCCGAAGGTATCAGGAGTAGGTATACAGATGAAAATGAGCTCGAAGTCTACGTAATGGTCATGGCCGGCAAGATAAATAAAGCTATTGTATCCAGACTGGTTATGTTCAATGTTAAGGCTATAGGGATTAGCGGGGCAGATGGTCCTACACTTATTGCTGAGAGAAAGAAAAGGATAGTAATTGTAGATGAAAAGGGTAGAAAGAGGGTTATAGATGGAGGCTATACAGGTAAGATAATTAGAGTTGAAACGAGCTTGATCCAGAAGCTAATAGACGAAAATTACGTTATTGTGGTATCGCCTATAGCTATAGATAGCGAGGGTACGTTGCTTAATGTTGATGGAGATCAAGCTGCATACGCTATAGCTGTAGCACTTAAAGCCAATGCATTGATAATGATGTCTGATGTTGATGGAGTAATGCTAGACAATTCTATGGTTAGAGAAATAAAGACATCTGATGTAGATAACATTATCGATAAAATAGGAATGGGTATGAACAGAAAGATAATGTTAGCAAAGAAAGCTGTTGAAGAAGGCGTAGAAAAAGTTGTAATATCCTCAGGATTAATTGAAGATCCCATCCTAAATGCTTTAAGAGGAGGTGGTACAGCAATTATTAGGGGATAAAATGCCTATAGACGACATAGATCTCAAACTTCTTCAACTTCTAAAAGAAAATGCCAGAACTTCCTACTCTAAACTTGCTCGAGAACTTGGGATAAGTGAAGGAGCTGTTAGAAAAAGAATATCGAAATTAGTTAAAAATGGAGTAATTAAGAAAATGACCATAGAGTACGAACTTGAAAATGAAGTAAAAGCAGTAATTCTCGTAAAAACACAACCACCAACACCTGTACCAGATGTTTCGAAAAACATCAGGAGAATTGTTGGCGTTGATTTGGTTTACGAAGTTACTGGCGAATACGATATCATAGTCATCGCTAGAGCTACGGGTGTTGATACAATAAATAGATTTATAGATGAGATAAGATCTATACCTGGTGTTGTAAGTACATACACAATGATAGTGCTAAGAACATGGGTCTAGAACTACCTAAAAATTTTTAAACGCTATCGTGTTAGAATAGTAGGTAAGGTGATTTTGATGCGCCAAACACTATAGATAAATATTGTACAAATGTTAAGGTAAGGGCACCTGCATCTATAGCTAATATAGGTCCGGGATTCGATATTCTTGCTATGGCAATAGAAGGGATCTATGATATCGTTGAAATTACTATATGTAGAGGAAATGGTTTAATCGATGTTAAAGCAGGAGGTTTGGATGTTCCTTCGGGGAAAGACAATATAGTCTATGCTATTGCACAAAACATTATCAAGAAATACGGATTATACAACATTGATATAGTAATTAATGTCGTTAAAGGTGTTCCACCAGCAAGTGGGTTAGGTAGCTCAGGAGCTTCTTCAGCTGCTACTGCTTATGCATTTATGAAGTTTCTTAATAGAGAATATGATGAATACGAAATGCTTAAAATCGCAGGAGAAGGTGAAGTTGCAGCTGTAGGTACACCACACTACGATAATGTTGCGGCAAGCCTTTTTGGAGGTATAGTTGTTCTTGATTTGAATAAAGAAAGAGTGTACAAAATAAAGCCCGGTTTTTCAATCCATATAGCTGTAGTTATTCCCAAAGGTGTGGTTAAGGTTAGTAGAAAGACAGAGTTTGCACGATCTGTTTTACCCAAGAGTATAGACCTAGCTATACACGTTAAACAGTCTTCAGCTATCGCAAAACTTATGTACTCATTAATGAATAATGATATAGAGCTTTTCGGTGAAGCAATATCAACAGACTTTATTGCTGAACCTTATAGAGCCAATCTTATACCCTACTACTATGAACTAAAGGAACTGGCATTAAAACTCGGAGCCTTGGGATTCAACATAAGTGGTGCAGGACCAGCGGTATTCTCGATATATAGATCTGGTGAAGAGGCTCTTAATGTGGGTAAAAAGCTTATATCTTTTCTCAATGATAAGGGTCTATACTCAGATCTCATAGTAACCAGGGTAAGTCACAAAGGTGTGGAGATCTTGGGTGAGTAGTATGGATTTGAGGACCTCTAGAATTGTTGTAATAGGATTTGGTTCTGTTGGCAGAGCTTTTGCTAGAGTTCTCGCTCTGAAGAGAAAAATGATTGAAGATAAGTATGGGGTAGCATTATCCGTTGTAGGGATAGTGGATTCCAAAGGTATGGCCATGAAGAATGAAGGCTTTACTGAGTATGAGCTTCTAAAACTTAGTGAAGTACCTAGATCTGGAGTAAACCTGTTTGTTCCTTACGCATATAACTATGTGGATTTGCATCACATGTATGATACTGTACAACCTGATATCCATATAGAACTTACACCAGCTAACTACATTAATGGTGAGCCAGGATTAAGCGATATAACTTTTGCGTTAAGTAGAGGAATCCATGTAGTCACAGCAAATAAGGCACCTCTTGTCTTAAGGTTTAAAGAGTTAATGAATTTAGCTAGAAGTAAGAAGATCAGCATCAGATTTAGATCAACGGTTATGGGGGGTACACCACTTATTGATATGCTTATGAGTTTGAAGAGCGAAGATATAGAGAGAATAGACGGAATATTGAATGCTACAACAAATTTCATACTTACAGAAATGCATGAAAAACTTATAGACTTTGAGGAAGCTTTGAAAAGGGCTCAAGCAATGGGTATAGCAGAAGCTAATCCAACACTTGATATAGATGGTGTTGATGCAGCTGCAAAATTAGTAATACTATCCTACGTTATTGGCCATGAACTAAAACTTGATGAGGTAGAAAGAGAAAGCTTATCGAAAGTTAAGCTTAGAGATGTTGTTGAAGCATTCAAAGAAGGCTACACAATTAAGTACATAGCCTCCCTGGATGTTCAAGGAAGAAAAGCATCCGTTAGGATCTCGAGGATATCGAGAAATGATGTATTTGCTCAGATAAACGGTACTTTAAATGCTGTTAGAATTAAAAGCAATACTGGAGATCTCTTCTTTGTTGGTAAAGGTGGTGGTGGAGTAGAGACAGCTCATTCAGTACTAGATGATGTTTTAGCTATAGCTTTATCTTCGGAAAGGTGATAAAGAATAGAAGATGTAGTAGTAAAGATAGGTGGTTCCTTACTTAGAGATGGTAAATCCTATATAGAGGTTGCACAAAACATAAAGGAGGTTTTTGCGGAAAGAGGTATCAGACCTATTATTGTAGTATCGGCTATGAAGGGTATAACAGATAGGTTGCTTCAAGCAGCGAGAGGGTCTAGGGAAGCACTTAATGAGGTTGAATCAAAATATACAGAGGTGGCTAGAGAGATAGGTTCGATAAAACTTGTCAAGAGAATTGATGAAGAGCTGAAGAATTTAAGAAGAATAGTTGAAAGTATAGGGAGTATAGATCTAGCGCTTTTGGATATTGTATTATCGTATGGCGAGAAAATCAGTAAGATGATATTAGTCCAAGCCCTAGAACTTAGCGACATAAAAGCTTTTGAATTGAACGCTAAAGATGTTATAATAACGAATAACAACCATGGAGATGCTTTGATAGACTATATAGCCACTTCAATAGCTCTTGAGAAAGTTTATACAGTAATTAGGGATAGCGTTTATGTACCCGTGATAGAGGGATTCATAGGTGCAACACCCGAAGGCGTAATTACAACTCTCGGTAGAGGGGGTTCCGACTATACTGCAACAACTATAGCATCGCTTCTGAAACTTAATAGAGTGTATCTCGTGACTGATGTTGAGGGCATCATGACGACTGATCCAGATCTAGTGCCTACAGCAAAACTGGTCAAGTATATGAGCTATAGTGAAGCTCTAGAAGCATCAATGCATGGAGCAAAAGGCATTAATCCAAAGTCATTTGATCCTCTCGAAAAAGTTTACGGTAGTAATGTTTTAATAGGATCGTGGAAAATGTTTGGTACAACTATATCGAAGGGGATAGCGGAGGAGTTTAAAGGACCTAAACTTGTGATGAAAAAAGATATCGCGGAATATTCGTATATAGCTATAATAGGTGAGGGAACCTCTAAGACGGTATTCATAAAGGATATTCTTAATTATGTTGTCAATTTAGGTATAGAGATCAGAGGTATTCAATCATATATTCATAGACCATCAATCGTACTTTACGTAGACAGAGAAAACAGTTATGATACTTTAAAAAAATTGCACAGAGTTTTATTTGAAGGTGAACACATATGAAAAGACGTGTAGCTGTGTTAGGTGCTACAGGAATTGTTGGTCAAAGATTTGTGTCGCTACTAGATAACCATCCCTGGTTTGATCTAGTGATGGTAACAGCTTCAGAGAAGGTTGTAGGTAAAAAGTATTCAGAATCCGTTAAATGGGTTATAGAGAAATCCATGTCCAGTTCTGTAGCAGAGCTAGTAATAGATCCACTAGATGTTGATGCTATAGTCAGAGAGAAGATAGATATTGCCTTCATAGCTCTGCCCAAGGAGGTTGCGTCGACTATGGAACCCGAGTTGGCCATGAAAGGAGTGGCAGTAGTTTCTAATGCTAGTAACATGAGAATGGAACCAGATATACCTCTGCTTAATCCAGAGATAAATGCAGATCACATAGAGATAGTTGAGGTTCAAAGAAAGATAAGGGGATGGAGTGGGGTTATTGTTAAAGTTCCGAACTGTACTACGGCAATACTTACATTAAGTTTAAAACCCATATATGATGAATATGGTATTAAACGTGTCGTAGTAGCATCTATGCAAGGACTTTCTGGCGCAGGTTTGACAGGTGTACCCTCTATGTTCATCTTAGACAACCTTATACCCTTTATTGAGGGCGAAGAAGAGAAGGTAGAGACAGAATCTAGAAAGATACTAGGTGTTCTAGGCAAGAACTCTATAGAGTTGAACAATAGCTTTGGAGTTACAGCTAGCTGTCATAGGGTTATGGTTTTAGAGGGACATTCTCTAGCAGTATTTGTGGAAACCGAAAAGAAAGCTGATGCAGAGAATGTGATGAAGATTATGGAGGAGTTCAAGAATAATAAGATAAGAGAGCTTGACCTACCTACAGCTCCAAAGAAACCCGTAGTTGTTAGAAGAGAGCAGGATAGACCTCAACCGAGATTGGATAGAATGGAAGGTAATGGTATGAGCGTTGTTGTGGGAAGAATTAGAGAAGACAAAGTTCTAGGTGGTATAAAGTACTTTGTCGTAGGACATAACACCATCAGGGGAGCAGCGGGTACAGGAGTTCTTATAGCAGAGCTTATGGTTAAGAAAAATATCGTGTAAAAAGATCATTATTTAAGATTTACGATTTATTTACTCTTTATTTCATGCTCTACTGCTAGATCCTGTACCTTTGACTCAATTCTAGATATATATGACAAAAACTTTTGTACTTGTTGATTCACAGAATACAATGCATTCTGTAGATTTTTTACCTGTTCAGCAACATCTTTAATAGTCTCAATCAGCCTTCTAGTTTCTTCTAGAGCACTTACAATGCTTTGTTTTTGAAGCAATATTTGTGCAACTCTCTTTATCGAGCTGTATTTCTTTGCCCATTTAGGTATAACGCCTATACGTCTAAGCTCTTCAAGTTTTTTAGAAAAAGTTGAGATATCTAGACCCAATTTTTCAGCTGCTTCGTTAATTGACGATGATGAATAGATAGCATTTAGCAGCTCTATATGTTCTGACTTAGTGTCGGGATTATAGCTATAGAAAATCTCTAAATACTCTGTTAGTGTTTCTTCAATAACTTCTCTTATCACTATATTCAACTCTTCACTTTCGACAAGAAATACATCTGACAACTGGATTACGTGCACACCTAGTTTTGATGATAGTTCTTTAGCAGCTTCATCAGCAAAACCTTTGCATATAACCATAGGTTTAGCGTTCAGGAGAACAGCATTTATGTATGCTTGACGAATACCTGTAATATCTATTCTTCCAGCCTTAATTTCTATAGCGTATACATTTCCATCATTATCTGTGGCTAAGGCATCTACTTCACCAACATCAATACCGTTTATTGTTATTCTCTTTCTAGTTTCGAGAACTCTATAACCTAGATCATCTAAGAGAGTTAGAGCTATTCTCTCGCTTGCAAGCCATCTTCTTTTGGCAGACATATGTGGATCATCCACTAGATTAGTGTGGGGACAACTTTAATAGTAGTGTGGAAGTTTATTAATAGTGGATATTTTGGATCTAAAACAAGAGACAAAATTTATATAGGCTGTTCATACCTTAATGATAAACGGTTAAGCATATGAAGTCTATCGATAGAATTAAACCCTCTGTAGCTCGTGTAAAGGGTAGAAAAAGTTTCTCATACCTAGCTATAGCTAAGCAGCTCGTTAAACAGGGATACGATGTTATAAACTTTGGTATAGGTCAACCAGATCTAGATACACCTAAACCTATTATTAATGAAGCTAAGAAAGCTTTAGACGAAGGATTCACAAAGTATACAGAAGCTGTAGGTATAGCAGAACTTAGAGAAGCCATAGCTGAATACCTAAACAAGAGATATAGTACTGAGGTAAAACCTTCAGAAATAATTGTAACACCAGGAGCACTTCCAGCGATATATCTTGTTTATGCTGGTTATGTAGAGCCAGGTGATGAAGTCATCATAATAGAGCCTTCTTATCCACCATATACGGAACTTACGCTGTTTTGTAACGCTATTCCTAAATATGTACCACTTACATGGAAAGGTACGGAAAAAGGATTTGAGCTAGATCTAGATTTACTTAAGCAAAGCATTACCAAAAAAACAAAACTCATAGTTTTAAATAATCCACATAATCCTACAGGAGCAATCATACCGTCGAAATACGTTGATGAAATCTTGGAGATAGCTGAAAAGAATAATATTGTTGTTCTTGCTGATGAAATCTACAACGAACTTCTACTAGATAGTAATCCCAACTTTAAGTCCACTCTAACCTTTAATAACTGGAGAGATGTCGTAGCTTATGTGAATGGTTTCTCAAAAACATTCTCTATGACTGGTTGGAGACTTGGATACCTTGTTGTTAGGGAAGATGTAGCTAGTAAGTTAGCTAATATAGCTGTAAACATATGGTCTTGTTCAACATCTTTTGTCCAAAAAGCAGGTATCGTGGCTCTAAGGAGCGAAGAGTGCTGGAATTTTGTCAAACATATGATCGATCTTTATAAGAAGCGAAGAGATTTCATTGTTTCAAAACTGAAGAATACAAAGGGGATAGATGTGTGGCCAAGTAGTGCAACGCTCTACCTATTTCCATACATAGGTAATCTGCTTAATGAAATAGGTATGGATGTAGAACTTTTTGTTGAAAGACTCCTCTATGAAAAACATGTAGTTGTACTGCCTGGAACGGGTTTTCCAGATAAAGCTGGGGCATCGTTTATAAGACTTAGCTTCGCTTTAGATATAGATAAGATAGATAAGGGTGTAGAGAGAATTAAGGAATTCATAGAAGAACTTAAATAGGCCCATTAGATATATGGCATTAACAATAGTGTACGGTTATGGTATACACATATACCACAGATAATATGTATAATATGTATACATAATGCGTAAAGGAGTAATGCGTTATCCATATCCTCGATGTAGTAAACTAGAAAGAGGGAGCTGAAATAAATACGCTTGAAAGTATAGTTGTAATGTTTGTTCTTACTGTACTAGGATACATGTTTGGCAAAATACGTTCAAAGATCATTGATGTGTGTATGGATCTAGTTAACAAATTGCTATTTTATGTAGTTATACCGGCAATTATATTTAAAGCTATATATGGTAGTAATGATTTAGAGAACATTTCATCAGCTATTGTTACCTCAGGTACACACATATCATTAATGTTCATAATATCCTACATAACTTCATACGCAATTGGTATAAAGAATAGTAAAGAGTTATCAGCAATCATGATTTCATTGTCTATGCCTAACGTAGGGTACTTGGCTATACCATTATCGGTAGTTCTTATCGGTGATTCTAGATATGTAGTACCATACACGATAGCATTTAATATAGTTCTACCTTTATTGATACTCATACTGAGTATATTCTATAGTACTAACAACAGTAGCAAAATTAATTTGGTTAAGTCTGTACCATTCTTATTTTCTCTAGCGGTATCTCTATTCTTGAAATTCCTTAACATATATATAGCAGTACCGCAAATGATTTTCAGATCTATAGACATCATAATATTGTCTTCATTCGTGATTATAGGATACGAATTTTCGAAGATCGTCATCGATACTATGAAATCAAGCATCAAGTTTGTACTTCTTGGTGTCATAATGAGGTATATGGTTTCACCAATTGTGTTAATCCTTCTAATACTTCAGAATGGTTTGATCAATAACTTCAACTACTATAGGGGGCTTATGCTTCAAAGTGTTATGCCTCCAGCAGTCTCAAACATAATTCTAGCTAAAGTGTATAACCTAAAATCCGAAATAGTATCTATTCTAACAGTAGTATTGACTCCTATATCGATCACAATCACTATAGCAATATTTTCTATATTTCTGCCTTCCTGATTTTAATCTATAGCACAAATTTAGCGTAAAGCCTTAACGTTATTTTCTCTACGTACACTTTATTGAGGTATCTAAGTTCTATTAAGATAAAGGCCGATAGCATGTCTAAGAAGGTACCACATTATCATGTAGTGGGTTTATATGCACTACATCTTCAACATTATCGAATACAATACCAATCCCTATATGCACACAACTGCACATCAGTTTCTGCTTGCTAGACACTTTAGCTAGTTTTTGGTATAATCTCTTTATATGATCTAGGTCCCCACCATCACTGTTGCGTTTATACAGTAGGTAAAACTTTTCTCGACAAAGCTTTAAGGAGTTCCAATAATATTTTCTCGTGTACAGACTTTGTGATGTTTATAAAGAATAAGTATTGATTGCAAAGAGGTAAGAGATATATTAGTGTCGAATAAAACCCTCTAATAAACTTAAATTATGTAGAGAGAATTATCGGCCACTCTCTTGGTATCATTAATACATCAAATTCTAGTTCCTCTCTATCCACATGCCCTTTAATAGGTTTCTCTACTATGTTATTAATCAAGATCTCCAATATTTTTGCATCGTTTATCAATCTGCTGTTCAAAACCAGCCAAAGAGAAACAGTATATTCAATTAGATCAAATGTTGTACACTTGGCTATGTTCCTTAAAGATTTTTTGCTATACACACATTAAATTCCAGAGAATTTTTAGAGAATTTTTCTAAAAAATCTTGCGTATCTCTATAATAACCTATGGTATTCCTTCCAATAATATCCATAACAATTTTCTTGACATAGCCTTAGAGCTATCATATTTCAGCTTCTCATACAATAAACGAATTTTTTGCAATAACTTAACGCTCTAATCATATCGACTTTGAAGCGTTTTCTAACCTTACTAAATTATTTACAGGTGTAATCACTCTCTTTAATGCTTTCCCATGATCTATTTGCGTCACTTTACGTTAGTGTATAAATAATGATATAATCTAGATGCTAGGTGGACAAATTACCTTAAACGTTCATTAAGTTATTAAAAGATTCACGAGAATCATGTAATTAGAATCTACTATCAGATAAAACTCGAGCTGCAACTATAAGTGGGTGCCACACTGGTGCTGTGGCAGGCATGTACCCTAAGTCCGAGAAGAACAGATCATCAATTACAGTATTCCTCTCAATAGCTAGAGCAGCCACATCTATGTAGTGGGCTACAGATATATCCTTACCTACTACTTGTACACCTATGATAGTGTTATTTCTGTCTACAATCATCTTCATCTTTATTTCTACACTTCCTGGGTAATAATGAGCCTTTGTTCTAACACTAATTGTTTTAGCTCTAAAGTCTATACCATTTTCTTTGGCTTCTTTTTCTGTAATACCTGTTCTACCTATGTATAGGTCAAAGAATTTCGTTACAGCTGTCCCAACAACGCCTCTAAAGGCAAGAGTTCTTCCAAGTGCAGCATTGGCTCCAGCTACCTGCCCTTCCTTATTTGCTGTAGGAGCTAGAGGTATCCACACCTTTTTCTTAAGAACTCTATGATACTTTTCAGCTACATCACCAGCCGCATATATGTCTTCAATAGAGGTCTCCATATACTCATTCACAGATATTGAACCCTTTACGCCAAGTCTAATGCCTATATCTTTAGCTATTTCGGTCTGAGGCTTTATACCTATAGCTAGTACAACAGCATCAACATCGTAACTGCCATGTTCTGTAACAACCTTTTCAACTCTATCATTACCAGATAACTCTAAAACAGGTTCAGATAGATATAGCCCTATACCACTAGAAACAAGCTCTTCTTCCACAACTTTAGCTAGATCGCTATCCAGGGCACCTGCTAGAATCTGATGCTCTTTCTCGAACATAAGAACCTTCTTACCCAAGAATAAGGCGGCCTCAGCCATCTCTATACCTAGGTAGCTTCCACCAATAATCGCGATCTTGTCAGCATTTATAATCACGTTTTTTACATGATCAGCATAAGCCGGATGTCTCATGGTCACAACATTCTTAAGGTTAGAACCAGGTATTGTTATAGGAGTCGCACCGGTAGCTACAATAAGCTTATCCCACTTTATGCCTTCAACATCACCCTTTCTTTCAACACGCACAACCTTTTTATCGATATCTATGCCTATAGCCTTTGTATTTATGTAGACCTTGACCCCTCTCTTCTCTTCAAGATACTGTGGCGTATATGTAATCAAACTAGATCTATCCTTAACGAGGCCTTCAACGTAGTAGGGAATAGCACAGGGTCCATGCGTAACCATGTCTGTAGCTTCAATAAGAATTACATTTGTATTCGGATTTAATCTTTTAGCTCTAACAGCAGCAGAAGCTCCCGCAGCTCCACCACCTATAACGACTATATTCATTTTTGTCACCAAATGTGGTTAAATCGATTCGCAAAATAAAAGATTCTATTTAATGAAATATGGGTTTCCTTAGTTAATGGTTAGAGGGATCACTTGAGTAGATTGGCTTTAGCTAGAAGTTTCTCTAAGTTGTTTTTAACCATCTGTATAAAAGATTCAGTATCAACAATAGAGATACTACTACATTCAATTACTTTAGCTAGATCTTGTGTCACTATACCATCCTCTATAGTTTTGATTGTTGCATTCATGAGTATTTCGGCAAATTTCTCTATATCTTCTAGTTTGTCTAGTTCTGCTCTTCTCTTTAAAGCTTTTGCCCATGCAAATATTATTGCTGTTGGGTTTGTAGAGGTTTTTTCTCCTTTGAGATACCTATAATAATGTTTTTGAACAGTTCCATGAGCAGCTTCAGTAAGATAGTGTCCCTCTGGTGACATAAGTTCAGAGGTCATCATGGCAAGGCTTCCTGAAAAGGCTGAAGCAACCATATCTGATAGAACATCACCGTCATAGTTCTTCGTAGCCCAAATGAATCCTCCTTCAGATCTTATAGCTCTAGCATAAGCATCATCTATCAAATAGTAATAATAGTTTAGTCGTTTTTCACTAAACTGGTTTGCAAATTCTTCTTCAAAAACTTTTGCAAATATCTCCTTGAATCTAGCATCATAGATCTTGGAGATGGTGTCTTTAGATGCAAACCATACATCCATATGGACCATGATAGCGTATCTAAAGACCGATCGAGCGAAGTTTTCTATCGATTTATCTAGATTGTAATACGCTTGAATAACTCCGCTTCCAGGAAAGTTGCCGATGTTAATTCTGATTTCTTCACCTTGTAGTGATCTATAGATTATTTCAACTTCTCCAGGTTCGTTGAACTTTATGCCTGTTCCTGCGTATATATCTCCAAAAGCATGTCTAGCAACAACTATAGGTTTTTTCCAGAATCTAACAGCAGGAACGATATTTTTGACTATTATTGGAGCTCTAAATATAGTTCCATCAAGAGCTTCTCTAATAGTTGCATTGGGACTTCGCCACTCCTTCTTCAAGTTATACTCCTTAACTCTTTCAGCATTAGGAGTTATTGTGGCGCACTTAACACCTACACCTAATCGTTTAACAGCTTCAGCAGCTCTAATGGTTATCTGATCGTTTGTTTCATCTCTAACATTTATATGAAGATCATAGTACTCGACCTTAAGATCGATGTAAGGCTCTACAAGTTTCTCCTTAACCCAGTGCCACATAACTCTTGCCATTTCATCTCCATCAATCTCAACTATAGGCTTATCCATAGCCATACGCTTCAAAGCCATCACCTATACCATGCACTAAAAGTCTTCACCTGAGATTTAAGATTTATCAATAGACATTATAGTCAGAAATCCTTCTAGTTCACCACAGTATTTAAGTTCTGTCACTCTATAGCGTCCTGGATGATGAATGGGACCCTCGAAGATTCGATGAAGAAAGTCAGAGATACTGATACATCAACCATAGTAAGCGTGAGTAATAGTATGAGAATCGCTAAATTTCGGAGAAATATAGATAACAATGTAGCTGAATGTTACGTCTGCGAACGTAGATGTAGAATAGATAGTGGTAGAAAAGGTATATGTGGCAATTATGTAAATATTGATGGAAAACTATGTAGCATAGGCTACGGAAGACTTTAGTGCCTTAGAGAGTAGACCTATCGAAATCAAGCCCCTATTTCATTACTGGCCAAATAGCACATCCCTATCATTCTCGTTTTGGGGTTGTAATTTCTACTGTCCATGGTGTCAGAACCATCACATAAGTTTCAGACATCCAAAAGAAGATGACAAGTATATATCTCCTCAGTCTATAACAGCGTTAGCCCTTGAGAATAGCGATGAAGGGCTTTGCGCAAGTTTTAACGAACCCACGGTTTCCATCGAATACGTTCTCGATCTAGCGGAATTAGCAAGAGGTTATGAATTATACTTATCTATAGTTACGAATGGCTATCAAACAATTAGAGTAATTGAAGAAGCATTAGAAGCCGGTATAGACGGTTGGAGTATAGATATAAAGGGTTGCCCGAAAATGAAGAAAGCTCTAGTGAATATAGACCACTAGATTATCTATAGAAACGCTAAATACATAATAGATAGAGGAGGTCATGTAGAGATGGTGTACTTAGTGGTTACAAATACTAATGATTTAGATGAATGTATTGAATGGATTATAGATACCCATCTATCTACCGTAGGATCAAAAACACCTCTACATATCAACAGATACTATCCAGCCTACAAATGGTACGAACCTCCAACAAGTTTAGACAAACTTGTTTCAATAGCCTTGAAGGCAAAAAGAGAAGGAATAGAATTTGTATATTTAGGGAACATAGGAGATTCTTCGTTTGAAATAACCTATTGTCCTAAATGTAATAAAAAACTAATATATAGATGGATGTATAGAGTGAAAGAGTTCAACATGTATAGAGAGGGCGATGTGTATAGATGTCCCAGATGTAGTTATGAAATACCTATTAGGGGAAAATATATTCCGTGAAAGAACTATTAATATCGCAGCAAATTAATATTATAGTAACTAGAAACATATTAATACCTCCATACAACAAATTATTTACAAGCCTTATTTCTACTTCTAGTCGCATAAACAATACTAACACTTAAATTAGTTCTAGCGATACTTATAGAAGTAGATTAGCTATAATCTGCATGGTGTATTTTGTTGTCTATAGCTGTAGAGCCTAAGTTAGCCAAGATATTCATAGTCGAGGACAAGATTGAGACAATTCCCTTCATAGTACGTGTGAAGGGTGTAGGTTCTTCACAGGATACAAGATCTCTCTATGCTGTAGCTATAGATGCCAGCTGGTCTATGGATGGAGCAAAGATATTCAGAGCTAAGGAGGCAACCATACAGATGCTAAAGAACTTGTCTTCCGAGGATCTCGTCAATATATACAGCTTCAATAATAAAGTTGAAAGAATTGCATACATGGCTAAGGTGTCTAACTACGAAACTATAGCTGATTCTGTAGCTAGTATAAAGCTGGGCGGTGGAACAAACATCTACGGTCTCCTCAAGCAGATATACAGAGACTATATAGAGATGAAGAACAGTAACGGAAAAGTGGATAGCTTCAAACTAGTGATGGTTACAGATGGTGTTCCAACAACAGGTGTGAAAGATGAGACAAAGATAGCCGAGATGGCTAAAAAGCTAGGTGAAAATGTATCTATATCCCTGATTATCGGTGTGGGTAGCGACTACAACGAGAAGCTGTTGATGAATATAGCGACAAGCACCAGAGGTTTCTTCGAACATCTGAGTAATCCATCGAAGATACCCTCGATGTTTAACAATATAGCGTCTAGGTATAGAGGATTGTGTGTTAAGAACGTAAAGCTCTTCGTAAGATCGCTTCCTGGTGCTTCTATCTATATATACAATAGACCTGCCTACGCTGTTAGAGGAGGCATAGAGGTAGATGTAGGCGATGTATATAGTAATGAAACAATTGATATTGTTGGAGAGGTGGTGCTTCCTCCACAGAAGAAGGGTCTAATCCATATAGCATCTATATCAGCTAGCTATACCGATACAAAGGAAGTCTCTAGAGAGATATCTCCTCTGCCACTCTCTCTACCATGTCTTTCAAAGCCTTCGATAGAGTACCTAGATATAGATGAGAAACTGTTCAAGGAGTTCAACATGGTCAAGATGGCCTCTCTCCTAGCCAAAGACCTCTATGGGAAATCCTCTATAGTAGATATCAAGAAGATTATTGAGGAACTCGCTAATGCCACTCTTACCGTGGATCGTAGAGATCTCTACTCGAGAACAATAGACATAAGGGCTCAACTAGAACAGGAAGGATTTTCACCAGAAGTGGTTAAAAAGCTTATATCGCTTGTATCTAGGATAGTTAGCGGAAGATTTGAGTAAAGAGGTTGGCTTGATGTCGTCCGAGGGAAGAATTTTGGTCGCTATCTTGAAGAGTATTCACTCCACATCCCACCAGGTTGTGAAGCTCAAACCTAATAGTTACACAATTGGTAGAGACCCTGATTGCGATATAGTTATTGCAGATCCCTTTGTATCCAGAAGACATGCAAAGATATTCTATAGAGACAACAGGTGGTTTATAGAGGATGTGGGCAGCAGAAACGGTACATATGTGGACGGTGAAGATATAAGGGGTAGAGGAGCAGTAGAGCTCAAGGAAGGCATAGAGGTAGTTCTAGGGTTCTCAACGTTGTTAGTTAAGGGATTTGAAGAGAGCTAACTTTATTATCTTTTCAATAATACAGAGATTTAGATCCCTCGCCTCGGACTATAGCGTAATAATGCATTTTACGTCTAGGTGTTTATATGTTTTTACGTGTATGTAGAGACCTTGATAAAATTAGCGAATATATCTTTGATCCTGTGGTATTTTCTTCGATAATGTTAATTAAAGGTAGAAGGTTTCTCCGAAGAGCTTCTGATGAAGCAAAAAATCTAGCTAAACTTGTTCTAGAGATAATTAGAGAATCGCCAGATACTAGCTTAACACATTTTAGATTTGATTTAAGTGATAAGATCTATAGAGTTATTGGTTTAAAAGATATAGCTTTAGCTATTGTTCAAGAAGACCTCTCTGGACAAGTTCAGCTATATGGCACAGAAGTACTTCAATCGTTATCAGAGATTTTTAATAGTAGGGTAAATGTGAAAATGATTGTTGAAGAACTACCCCTATCTCAACTAGATAGCAGTATCGTAGAACTGCTTAAGCCTTGTATTGAAGAAGCTGAAAAAATATGTATATCGCTATGGAAAAGAAAAGGATTGTATTGGTTCATTATCGAAGATGTAGTAAGCGATAAAGGTAGTTATACATATGTATTTAAAGCTTATGATAAACAAGGTAGTACATATGCCTTAAAGGTATTGAAAGAGGATATAGTTGTAGGTAGGAGATTCATGGATGTAGTTAGAGGGTATATCCAAGGGCTAGTCGTAGCTACAGTAGATGATAGAGAATTTATTGATTTATTGGAATTGAAAGGTTATGACAAAGTAATCATAAAAGATCTCCTTCTGTACAAAAAATACATTACATCAGCAAAGGCTTTATTTATTGTAAAAGATAAATTAGATAAAGATGAGTACATGATCTATCCACCAACAATAGTTGAAGAATATGCATCATTAGGAGATCTAGAACGCTATATACAGCTCAATGGTGTTCGAAGTGTTGAAGAAACAATGTACATCCTTATAAGGATTGTTGGCGCAGTAGCCTTAGCACATTTATTCAATATAGTTCACCTAGATATTAAACCTAGGAACATCCTCCTCTATAGTAATGGAAATGAAAACTACAAATATGCGCCTAAGTTAAATGATTTTAGTGGAGCTGTTGGAGATCCAAATAGAGGATACAAATTTGTAAGAATAACACCCGGTTATTCAGATCCATTAGCACTTGCAAAAGGTATAGCCGACTTCAGTTATGATGTGTATAGTATAGCTATGGTGGTAGCATACACACTGGCGGGACAGCTACCGAAACACAGATTAGCGCTCAACATAATTATATTACAGAATCTATATAATTATCCTATTCCTATGGAGAAAATAGAAGATGATGAAAAACCGTTAAAGGAGTTCATAAAAAAGATAATCGATGGATCTCTACAGTTACGTAGTAAATCAATATCTATTCAGAATTTCGTGGAATCAATAAATGAAGATTTAGAACATCTAGATACAATATACATGCCATGGATAAATGATATACCTAAGTCTGTAGCAAGTGTGGTAAAGAAGGCATTAACTTTAGATGCAAACACTAGGTATAAGAATGGTGTAGATATGTGGCTTGAAGCAAAAGAAGCTCTACTAA
This sequence comes from Ignisphaera sp., assembly GCA_038831005.1. Lineage (NCBI taxonomy): Archaea > Thermoproteati > Thermoproteota > Thermoprotei > Desulfurococcales > Desulfurococcaceae > Ignisphaera > Ignisphaera sp. The sequence goes on along the minus strand of JAWBKZ010000005.1, from coordinate 205,561 downwards.
GAGAGAAAATGGATAATCTCATCCCTAGATAGTGGTTTCCATTCCAGTAAACAGACATGTTTTTCAAGATCATCCTGTTACAAATATTATGTTTTTCAAGATCTCACATACACCTCGATATCCACCAGACTGTACTAATTAAGAGATCTCAAAGAGATACTTACTGTAGTTCATATCGAGAATAGTCAATGAGTCAGGTGTAGAAAATGGATGTATACATATCATATATAAACGTAAACAATCTAAATGCATTTCTTGAGTATTTGAAGCATAAAGGAACAAATTTCGAAGAGTACTTTCACACAGTTTTAGCAGATTCATCAGAATTTGAAATAATTGTATGTAACAGAGGAGAAAGCGGAGTTACCTACATGTTTGTACACTACATAGATACACATTATGCAGTTCTATCGGATATAGGCGAGAAGTCATCTGATAAAGAGATCCTGCAAGCACTTCTATCCGTTAGTAAAAAGAACTTGTGGAGGATATCAGTAGAACCAATAATATATGTAACAAATGATTACGACTTCATAAGGTTCATCAATAGCTATGTAGATAGTGCTCTAGAGGCAGAGATGAAGTATCTAGAAAAATATCTCAATTCCAGTGATAGCATTAAGAAGGTAATAGATATCAACTCCATTCTAGATATAGCCTATAGAATTAAGGAAATAAACGGTGGATCTAATGAGACCCTATATAGTTAGATTTGTCTCGTTATACTCTGGTGTCGGTAAAACGTTTATAGCGAGCCAGGTAGTTGCTAAGCTAAAGAATAGAGGATACCGTGTAGGTGTTATTAAGCACTGTACTCATGGCATAGAGATAGAGGATAAAGACACCCACAAGTATCTACATAGCGGTGCTGATACAGTAGTAGCTTCTTCAGCTAGTCTAGGGATAATATATCAAAGAATATGGATAGACTCACTTATTGATAACATTAAGTACATCAAGACACCAATAATTATGGTTGAGGGATTTAAAAACGTAGATATAGGTGATTCCATAGTTATTGTAGAGAAGAAAGAGGATATTTATGAGGTCCTCGACATAAAAAACATAATATCATATGTTGTTAGAGAGTACAAAAACCATAACAAAAAATACAGTGGCACACCACTATTCACTTTTGACGATATCGATGAATTAACAAATATCATAGAAAACAGAGCTATTGACTACATATATCAACAACTACCAAAAACAGATTGTGGTACTTGTGGATACGATAATTGCTGGATATTTGCTAAATCATATGCTAAAGGAGAAACACAATGGTGTCCCAGAGATTCAGAAGTTTCTCTAGTAATCGATGGTATGAAAATTCCGCTCAATCCTTATGTTAAAAAAGTTCTCAAATCAATAGTTTTAGCGTTTATAGATACTCTCAAGGATGTACCAAAGGATAAGAAGAAGATATCTATAGAGATCAATACGTGATACCTAAATTTGCCACAATACAGAAGATATCTGATGAATTATTGTCGAGTTAATTGATTATGAACATGGGTTTATCAATACATATTCGACTAGAACATATTAAGTCTGTAGAACCTGGTGTACTGGAACTGCATCTACATGGCTAGTATTACGGAAAATGTTAAGTTTATATCGATAATACGATTTTAGATCAAAATGTGTAGTAGTGATGGTAATACTCAACCTACAACTATGCTATTATCTAGATGTAGTTCTTGTTAGCAATCTTTGATATCCTTATTAACAGTATACATATTCTACATAAAGGTCTCAGTTTCATTTAGATTTAATACGGATAAATAGATATAAATTGAAGCATAAAGATGATATACTAGGTATTTTAATATGATCAAATTGGGTATCGTAGGACTTGGGGTTATGGGTACTCGTTTCTACAATTTATTGAAAAAGATGAATGTTAAGGTTGTTGCTGTATGTGATATAGATGAAACTAAGCTGAAATTATTCAAGAATGAAGAAGTAAAGGTTTACAGGGATTACAGATCTATGGCTGAAGAAGGAGGTTTCGATGGTGTCATTATAGCTGTTCCTCCACTATATCATGCAGAACATGCTATAGAATTTCTTAGCAAAGGGTATTACGTTTTTTTAGAGAAACCTATGGCTAATGATATTGATGGGGCTAGGAGAATTTTTGATGCAGCTAAAGGCAGGAACAGACTTTTTGTTGGTTACTGTCTTAAGTTCAATAAAATGTACCAGAAAGTGAAAAATTTAGTAGATAATGTGTTAGGTGAACCGAAATTCATGTGGCATATAGCTTTAGGACGTTTTCCACAGAGATCGTGGATACACTCTAAATCTATTAGCGGTGGTGTATTAATTGAACATGGATCTCATGTAGTCCACGTCTTTTATTGGTATGGTGGACCTGTTAAGAAGGTCTATGCTAATATGACTTACAATAGCAATGATGTTGAGAAAGCATTTACAGTCACTCTAGAGCATGTCTCGGGAACAGTATCAACATTTACACTAAGTTGGTTCGGAGGACACAATTGGAGAAAATGGGGTATCGATGGTGAGAAAGGTAGGATTGTTGTTGAAGGGTATCTCGAAGGTGAATTCTTAGTATCCTCTTCTGACGGTACGATGATTATGAGAGAGGTAGTATCAATGGATCCCATACATATGTATGAAGAAGAGTTAAAGCACTTTGTAGATACTATTGAAAGAGGAGGCAAATTTCTAGTAGATGAAGAAGAAGCGTTCATTGTTCAGAGAATAATTGATGCTGCATACAGATCGTCGCATGAGGGAAGAGCGGTACATCTTTGAAGAAGTCATCAGTTCGTGAGTTAGAAGAACCCTATTTCGATAATATGGAGGATCACGAATAATATCGGAGATGTGGTGTAATTCATAGAGATTATGTAGATACATATATCCTCATACAATGGATCTGAAGATCATATTAATTAAATCCGTATTATAACGCTATACATATCTCTAATGGGGTTAACTACATTATTATTCATTATGATTGCAACAGTTAGTCACATGAAGTTTTCAACTACAGCTATAAGGATTAGGGTTATGAAAACAACAATTATTGCTAGTCATTAAATAAGTTATTTGAGTCTATTACCATAGCTATCAATGTAGGTTATATCACTTAAGCTTTTTCTAGGTTTAAGTTGTGGAGATTCGGCTGGATAACCAAGAGCGATCATGGATATAGGGATATAGCTTGATGGTAAATTCAGTATCTTTTGTATATCTTCTATGTTCTTAAGCGTCTGGAGCCATACGGTTCCAAGACCTAGTGCATGTGCAGCTAACATTAAGTAAATTGTTGCATTAGCACAATCAACATGGTATGAATCTGGAGAAGCATTTTTATCGCATGCAACTACTATACCCATAGGTGCATCATTTAATGGATATGCCCATGGATGGACAGCGGCAAGTTTTGATTTAATCTCCTTATCTGTAATAATTATGAAAATCCATGGCTGTCTATTGCCTGCACTAGGAGCATATCTAGCTATGTCAAGTATTCTCTTCACGGTCTCCATATCAATGGGATTTGGCTTGAATTTTCTAATGCTTCTTCTAGTTAGTAAAAATTTTAATATGGTTTCTCTATCATGTTCAGATATACTCATAGCTGAACCCTATATCTTCTGCACGGTACCCCATATATTAACTGTAGATATTTGCACTAATCTGAATCAGTGGTCTATGTATGGACATAATCGTTGGAGATTCTATAGAAAGTAATTCATATAAATTATTTAACTGAGGCACAAATGAAATTGTGTATCGTAAGGTGAGTATTAATGGATCTTACTGCCCTGGTTTTTACAACAATAGCTGTTTCTTCATCTGGAGCTCTAAGTCCAGGACCTTTAACTGTAGCTACATTAGCTATAGGATCAAGGTATGGATGGAAGGGGGGAGGATATATAGCATTAGGCCATACAATGTTTGAAGTACCATATATTCTCACGTTATACTTTTTCATATCGTATATCAGAGATCTTTTAGAAGGATTTGTAGGTGATATAGTTACTATTGTAGGAGCAGGAACAGTTGTATTCTTTGCTGTAATGCTTCTAAAAGACTCATTTAAAAAATTGAGAGCAGTTGGATATCACGTATCTATAGATGGAAATACTGATAGCAAGTGGATAAAGTTCTCAAATAGCCCCGTCTTAGTAGGTATTGTTTTTACGGGATTAAACATATGGTTTCTCCTTTGGTGGCTTAGTATAGGCTTTGGACTCCTAATGTACATATCTGATATGGGTTTAACTGCTATCGGTATAATGTATCTAAGCCATGTATGGATAGATTTTGCTTGGCTCATTCTTGTTGCAGAAACAAGCAAGAGAGGAACACAACTTGTTGGAGCTAGGGGTTACTATCTACTCATGGTCTTTTTAGGAGCTCTATTACTTGTGTTTGGGCTAAACATAGTTCTAAAGAGATTTGCACAACTATCACTGCTGCCTTAAGCTTTTTAACCTTCACTATTTGGCTGAAATACTGGTGATAAGTTTTTGTGGCTGAAAGCGAGATCCATGTAACGCCTTGGGAAGCTGAAGCATTTGTAGATTACGACAAATTGATAAAAGTATTTGGAGCAAAACCTCTATCAGAACAAGAAGTAGATATGCTCAGGAAGTACGCAAATGGAGACCATATGATGCTTCGAAGAAGGGTATTCTACTCTCATAGAGATCTCGATATATACCTAAACAAATATGGTGAGGGTAGGAGGTGTATCCTTTACACAGGTCGAGGTCCCTCAGGTTCTACTCACCTGGGTCATCTACTTCCATGGATTTTTACAAAATGGTTACAAGATAGAATGAACCTTCATCTCTTTTTCCAGATGACTGATGACGAAAAATTTCTACATGGCAATGAGAAAAGTTTAGAGGAATACAACAGTTACGCATACGAGAATATGCTGGACTTAATAGCTCTGGGTATGGATGTAAACAAAACCCATGTTATAATAGATACAGAAGACATACGATATCTATACCCCATAGCTGTTAGAGTGGCAAAGAAGATAACGTTTTCTACACAGAGATCAACATTTGGGTTCACGGAATCAACAAACGTTGGCATGATCTTTTACCCCGTTCTGCAGATAGCTGTAGCTTTTCTACCAACGGATCTATTTAATGAACCTACAGAGGTATTGATTCCGGCGGCCATAGATCAAGATCCTTACTGGAGGATAGCTAGAGATATAGCTCCATCGTTAGGCTATCCAAAGCCTGCGCAAATACATTGTAAGCTTCTCCCGGGTCTAGACATTGGTGGAAAAATGTCTTCATCTAAACCTGAATCAGCAGTATATACAACAGATCCACCTGAAGTAGCGTATAAAAAGATCTTGAGGTCATATACTGGTGGGCAACCTACAATAGATCTCCAAAGAAAATTGGGCGGAAATCCAGATCTATGTCCAGTGTACAAGATGTATGAGATGATGTTCGAGGAAGATGATCAGAAGCTTTTTGAACGATACGACTCTTGCAAACTAGGAAACATTCTATGTGGTGAGTGCAAAAAAGAGTTAGCTGAAAGAGTCTCAAGGTTTGTAAAAGATCATCAGCTGAAGAGAAGAAAGGCTGTAGATCTTATCGATAAGTATCTCATAAGAAATAAGTTCGTCTTACCTCCAATTAGAGGATGAAAGCCTAGTTAAGTATCATATTTTTGTAAGATTAGTTGCTGAAGGCTTTCTTAAGTGTTTCGCCAGTTACTATGAGTACAGAATTTTTAGGCACTTTAAACAGTCTTGCAATCACATCGCATTTAGCTCTTAGTAGATGGAGAGATGGTGTTTTCCCTCCCTCTATATATGCTTCAGCATTAGCTATACCTTTGGCTATAACAAAACCTTTATCTATGTATAGTACGGGTGATAAGTTTCCATAGGTTTCAATAACATCTATATCGTTGAGTTCGATATCATTTCGCAGAATATCTATTTCATAGCTCTCTTTTCTAACTACTATAGAGACCCTATAACCATTTAGCTTAAGTGCTTTAGCGAGCAGTAAATCTATAGCAGCTTCACCTGCATTATCGAGCACGATATACACATCTATATTCTTTGGAACCTCGACCTCTTCCTCAATAACAGGTTTATCCCATATACACTCCTCTATGTTCTTAGCTTCGTAGCCCAGAACAGATGTATCAACAATATTTGCTGCAGCAGATATCCTTAGAGCTTCACGAAGATTCCACCCAACGCTTTCCAAGTATTTCTCTACGATAACTGAAAGCCTTCTACCTGTTTCATTTAGCTCTTTTTTGACATCTCTATAAGGATCAAGGTTTTCTGTAAGCTGTTTCACTATGTTAAAGGAGTAAGTGAAAGCATATGTTCTACTGTAGTTTTTCCTGATTATGTTGGCCAGCTCTATCAGCATTTTATCGAGTAACTCAACCTTCTTTAGATTTATCATGTCTTTTGATCTAGAGTATATTAGACACAGTTTACATAAACCGTTATCGATCCACAAGACTATTAACAACCTCTATAACTTTCTTTAGATCTTCTACACTTATATCTCCCATAACTCCTATCCTTATGGTATTGTTCTTTAGCTCACCCATACCTCCAGCAATCACATAGCCATGCTTCTTTAGTTCATTAATTATATCCGTGGGCTTATCAGCATAGAATGCCGTTACTGTGTAGCTTCTCAATGGCTCTTCTGCTACAGGTTTCAATTTAAGTGATTTATATAGCAGCTCAGCTTTCTGTTTATGTAGTTCATGGTATGTCTCTATCCCCATATCCAATATAATCTCTAGAGCTGCATCCAGTCCATATATAACGTTTATAGGTGGTGTGTATGGGGGATCTGCTTTATCGAGTCTCTCTATGAATTTTCTGAGACTCATTGATGGTGGGATAGGTGATTTTGCTCTTGGCTCTACATTAATGTAGATTATGGCTCCTCCTGGAGGCGCCATAAAGGCTTTTTGTGTAGCTGTTGCAACTACATCAACTCTATGTCTTATTGGTTCAGCAGGTAATGCTGAAACACTATCAACTATTAATATTGCTCCTAATCCTTCAGCTATTTTCTGTAGTTTATCTAGATATCTATTGGTTACACCCACACTAGTCTCGTTATGTACTACTGTTATGGCTTTTACGTTTTTCAGCTTCTTAACAAAATCTTCGACAACATCTGGTGGTGGTGGATGTATACGGTACCTAAGCTCATAAACCTTTGTACCCCTGGATTTAGCTGCTTCAGACATTCTTTCACCAAACTCTCCATGAACTATAGCGACTACCTCTTCTCCTGGATCTATGTAATTGTATATGGCAGCATCTACAGCAAATGTACCTGTGCCAGGTGCTATAATGGGAATTCCTTTGTAGACCTTAGTTAAATTGTCTAGAACTCTTCTAAGGGTTTTTCTAAATTCATCAATTCTATGGAATTCTGGTTGTCTTGCTGTAGCTTCTATAACCTTCTTTGGTAATTGGACAGGACCTGGGGTGAGAAACTTCATCTCCATCTAATCGCCTCCATAATGTTTTCGATAAGTTCATCAGATATTTTCTCTAGAGCTTCAATAGTTTCAGCACCAATGTGCGGTGTGACTATAACTTTGGGATGTTTTATGAGCTCGAGGAGATGAGGAGATCTTGGAGGTTCTTCTTCAAGAACATCAAGAGCTACACCTCCAAGTCTATCTATATGTTTTAAGAGAGCAACACTATCTATGACTTCACCTCTGCTCGTGTTCACGATTATCGCTCCGTCTCTAACTAGAGATAATGCATGATCGTTAATCATATGGTATGTCTGTGGAGTTAATGGTACATGGAGTGATATGATATGACTTTCCTTAAGAAGCGTTTCAAGATCCACTTGTTTTCCACCGATAACAGACATCTCTAAATTGATGTTCCTTACATCATGTACTAAGAGCTTCATGCCCATAGCCTTGGCATACATACCAACCCTGCTACCTATTTTTCCAAACCCTACTACGCCAATAGTCTTTCCATAAAGCTCTAGGCCTCCATAACGACCCTTGGGCCATTCACCTTTCTTAACTCCATCAATATAGAGATGCAGATTCCGAGCAGCAGTGATCATAAGCCCTATTGTTAGTTCAGCAACACTTATACATGATGCTTGTGGAGCATTTACAATAGCTATACCCTTGCTAACCGCATAATCAACATCAACGTTATCTAGGCCTATACCATATCTAGCGAGTACCTTTAATCTTTTTCCTCTAGCGATAACCTCTTTATCTATCTCGAGACGGCCTCTGAATACAAGTATATCGTACTGTTCAACTATCTCAAGAAGAGATTTGTAGTCAATTCCAGGTCTATAATCAACATCTATAGCTCTATCTCTAAGTTTGTTTATTGTTTTTTCTGATACTTTATCAACTATTAATGCACGCAATTTATCGACAAAAGTGATTCACCAAATCATTGCTTGTAACTGTGGGTTATATAAGCTTAGCTGAATAAAGAGAGAACTAAGTTGATCCTTGTTCTAGAAGGCATTAATGTACCGAACTTTAATGAGAAGTACATGCATAGGTACGGGTTCCACACCATAGAGATACATGTTTCTGCACATAGCCATTATCGCTATATATATAAATTTGGAGTAGGAGAATCCTGCCTCAGATCGTTAATATTACGAGGGAGATCGGTATGGATAGCACATATAACAATGGGGTATTTTTTAGAGATATATATCCATTTCATGATGTCCCACACGTAGGTCGTATAGATGATCGTGAAGTAACTGAAAACCTTAGCAAGATACATTTAACAGATACAACATTGAGGGACGGTCAGCAAGGATGGAGGATGTTTAGTATAGAAGAATGTGAGAAAATATACGAACTTTTAGTAGATATCGGCAGAGCTATAATAAGTACCGAAGTATTTCTGTATACTGATAAGGATAGAGAAGCTGCCAAAAGGTTAATTAGTTACGGCTATGAGTATCCTAAGGTGATAGGCTGGATTAGGGCTACACATTCTGATTTACAACTAGTTGTAGACGCAGGTTTAGATGAAACGGTAATGCTCACATCTATATCAGATTACCACATAAGATACAAGTTTGGTGTAACACGTGAGGAAGCTATTAAGAAGTATCTAGAGGTTATTGAGAAGGCTCTAAGCCGTGGAATAGCTGTAAGAGCATCTCTTGAGGATATAACTAGAGCCGATATCCATGGGGTTGTCATTCCTTTTATTAAAAAACTGTTAGAGCTTAGTGAAAGATATGGAGTTCCCGTAAAAATAAAGTTACCAGATACCCTCGGATTAGGGCTACCTTTCTATGAAGTGTCATTGCCGAGAAGCATACCGAGGATAGTGAAGACTATAAGAAGCTTAGGGATTCCACAAGAGTATATAGAGTTCCATGCACACAACGACCTAGGTCTTGCTGTAGCCAACCAGATCGCGGCATGGATGTATGGAGCAGCAGCAGCTAACTGTACTATATTCGGTATAGGTGAAAGATCTGGTAACTGTCCTCTAGAGATCATGACCATACATTATGCAGGTATAAAAGGATCACAAGATATCAATCTCAGAGCAATATCTAAGATACCTGAAGTTTTTGAGAAGATGGGGTATAGAGCCGTAGACCATTATCCCATACTCGGCAAAAATGCCTTTAGAACCAAAGCTGGAATACATGTTGATGGACTTATGAAGAATCCCGAGGTATATCTACCATTTGATCCTATAAAGATCTTAGGTATACCTTATTCGGTATCTATAACACCTTATGCAGGTAGATCAGCTATAGTATTATGGATGAGAAATTACCTCGGCTGTAATGGTATAAGTAAGGATGATCCCAGAGTGATTGAAACATACAATGATATTGTTGATTACTTTAATAAATCAGGAAGAACAGAACCTCTAACAGATGAAGAAGTGGAGAAATTCGTCAAGAAGCATTTTCCCGAGCTATTCAAGTAAGAAAAAGGTACCAAATCATTTATATCACTAACAATTCCGTTCTGGTGTATGACTTTGGGTCTAATAGATGTACTCCTATCTAGAGTAGTAGGTAAAGATGTTGTACCAGGAGACATAACAGTAGTTGACGTAGATGTCATATATGCTCAAGATGGTACAGCACCATTAGTTATAGATGTTATAGAAAGAGAACTCGGTATTGATAAGCTTTTGGCTTCAGATAGAACATTCTTCTTTATAGATCACTCATCACCAGCGCCTCATGTATCTGCAGCTACTGTTCATAAGGAGATGAGGAAATTTGGTAAAAAACATGGTGTACGTGTATATGATGTAGGTAGTGGGATATGTCATCAGGTTGTTGTTGATGAAGGTATTGTAAGACCCGGTATGATTGTTATGGGGGCAGATAGCCATACACCTACCGTAGGTGCTCTAGGTCTTTTCGCGCTTGGAGTTGGAAGTACTGATGCAGCTATAGCTACAGCCTATGGGAAGCAATGGGTAAGGGTTCCACCAACAATGAAGATAGTTTTGGTGGGGGTTCCCCAAATAGGTGTGATGTCTAAAGACATAATACTTAGTGTCATAGGTGAATTTGGTACAGATGGAATGATAGGTAAAGCTGTAGAATTCCATGGTGATACACTTAGACATCTATCTATGGATGCTAGACTCACACTAACCAATATGTGTACAGAAATGAGTGCGGAATCTGCTGTTATACCTGTTGATGATGTAACTAACGCTTGGCTTAAGGAGAGAAATATAACGCATTACAGGTTCATAGACTATGATTCAAAGAGATCGAATTTCATTGATGAGGCTATATTCGAGGTAGATAAGATAGAGCCTGTTGTAGCAGCACCACCAGATGTAGATAATGTTGTTACAGTAAATGAAGTTGGTAATGTTGAAATAGATCAAGTGTTCGTAGGATCTTGTACTAATGGTAGGCTTGAAGATATGGAAATAGTTGCCCGAATACTAAATAAGAGAAAGGTCCATAGAAACGTTAGATGTATTGTTTCACCAGCTTCACGAAGAGTATATATAGAGGCTCTTAAAAGAGGATACATAGATATTATCGTTGAAGCTGGATGTGTCATAGCACCACCTACATGTGGACCTTGTGTAGGAGCCCACATGGGGATATTAGGTGAAGATGAGATAGCAGTATCAACAACAAATAGAAACTTTCCTGGAAGAATGGGGCACAAGAACAGCAAAGTCTATTTATCATCACCAGCAGTAGCTGTAGCTTCAGCTATCGAAGGAAAGATAGCTGACCCTAGGAAATATCTTTCTTAGAGGTGGTAAACTTGATTATAAGAGGCAGATGTTGGAAATTAGGTGACAATATAAGTACAGACCATATAATATCGGGTAAATATAAGTTTAGTGCTATTGATAAAATAGAGGCTATGGTTCCACACGTTCTCGAGGAAGTTATTCCAGAATTCTACAAAAAAGTCAGTAAGGGAGATATAATAGTTGCTGGAAGAAATTTTGGGAAAGGATCAAGCAGAGAACAAGCTCCAAGGCTTCTGAAGATCGTTGGTGTGGCAGCCATAGTTGCAAAAAGTTTTGCTCATATATTCTACAGAAACTCAATAAATATAGGACTACCCGTTATTGTTGCACAAAAAATACCTGACGTTACTGAGACAGGAGATATTGTGGAGATAGATATTAGTAAAGGTGTGGTAAAGAACTTAACTAAAGATATTGAAGAATTGATAGCTCCTTTTCCAGGAGAACTAGCTGTTATAGTTGAAGCGGGAGGCATTATAGAGCACATTAAGAGATATGGCGGTCCTCCATGGCAAAGAGGTACAAGATAGGTGTTATTAGAGGCGATGGAATAGGTCCCGAAATAATTGATTCGACATTAGAAGTTCTTCAGCACCTTAATCCAGGTATAGATTTTGTAGAGATTTCTGCAGGATACGAATACTATAAGAAAACAGGTAAAGCAGTAGAAGATACATTCTTTGATACTATTAGAAATCTTGATGCAGTTTTGAAGGGTCCTCTCTACACACCTCCTCATGACCCTAATTTCAAGAGTGTAAATATACTTATTAGGAAAGAGCTAGATCTCTATGCAAATATACGTCCTTTCAAGAGTTTTCGTGGTGTTTCTCAGAAAGTGTTCAATATAGTTATCTTTAGGGAGAATACCGAAGGTGAATACGTAGGTATAGAGGGCATGTTTAACAATATAGCAATCTCATTAAGAATCATAAGTGAGAAGGGGTCTAGAAGGATATGTGATCTAGCTTTTAGATACGCAAAACTTCTTGGATTTAAGAAGGTATCAGTAGTGCATAAAGCAAATATACTTAAGGTAAGTGATGGACTATTTAGGAGGATATTCTTTGATGTTGCTAAGAATTATCCAGATATAGCGGCTAATGAGATTATAGTTGATACTGCGGCTTACATGCTTGTCAAAAATCCTGAAGATCTACAGATTCTCGTTACACCCAACCTTTATGGCGATATACTTTCAGACCTAGTTGGAGGACTTATGGGAAGCCTAGGTCTATGCGGATCAGCGTTAATAGGTGATACAATAGGTGTTTTTGAGCCTATACATGGTGTCGCTATGGATATAGCTAGTAAAGGTATAGCTAATCCCGTAGGAGCGATGATGGCTGCTAAAATGATGCTTGAGTACCTAGCTCAAAGATACAGCGATTCAACCCTTATTGAAAAGACTAGAGCATTAGAGAACTCTATCTATACCGTTATAGAGGATAAAAAGATTTGGACACCTGATCTCGGGGGAAACTATAAAACGAGAGATGTAGCTAAAGCGGTAACAGAAGAACTAAACAAAATTTTGTATGCTTCACTTAGATAAGAACTTGTAGTTCACATAATTAAGGTATAGTAAGTTTTTTAACCCCTATACGTAGTATAGGAATAACTTGGTGAATATCTTGGAAACATAAATACTGAATTCAATATGTATAGAGTTGTAAAAGAGGAAGTATTTCTAAGATGTACCAAATGTGGACATGAATATGCACCGCTTCCCAGATTATTTATGTGCCCTAAATGTGGTTCATTATTAGATGTTGTCATTAATAATGTGAAGTTTGAATGGAACAAGGCTAAGATTAGGCGATTCGGTGTATGGAGATACAGAGAGTTATTACCCATAAGAGATGATGTAGAACCTGTAACAATGTGTGAGGGAGGTACACCATTAATTAAGGCTTTAAACCTATATGAGAGAAAACACGTAGCTATACCTAACACCTATATAAAATTTGAAGGAGCTAACCCCACAGGTAGTTTTAAGGATCGTGGAATGACTGTAGGAGTAACTATAGCGAAATACGTAAATGTTGATGGTGTAGTAGTAGCAAGTACAGGAAATACAGCCGCTTCAGCAGCTGCTTATGCAGCTAGAGCTGGACTTAGGTGTATTGTAGTTCTACCTAAAGGATCTGTTGCTAAAGGTAAAATAGCTCAAGCTCTTCTACATGGTGCCGAGATCAAAGAGGTAGAGGGATCATTCGATAACGCTCTTGAAGAAGTATTTGAATCTATTGCAGATGGCGAGTTTAAGAATATGTATCCACTAAATTCCTATAATCCATGGCGTCTAGAGGGACAAAAAACAATAGCCTACGAGATAGTAGATGAACTTGGAAAGGTACCAGATTATGTGATAGTACCGGTTGGTAATGCAGGAAATATTTCAGCCATATGGAAAGGATTCAAAGAGCTCTATAGCTTTGGTTACATAGACAAACTTCCTAAGATGATAGGGGTTCAAGCGGAAGGAGCAGCACCACTAGCATCAGCATGGAGAGAAAGACTTTCTGAACCTCTGTATGTGGATAAACCAAATACTATCGCCTCGGCCATAAGAATCGGGAGACCAATCAATTGGCCTAAGGCATTCAAAGCCGTTAAAGAGTCTCACGGTTTCTTCATTGACGTTAGCGATGAAGAAATAATTAACGCAATGAAACTATTGGCTAGAGTTGAAGGACTAGGGGTAGAACCTGCAAGTGCAGCATCCTTAGCTGGGCTGATGAAATGCGAGAAAGAGGGTGGAATTGATAGGGATAGTCTTGTGGTACTTATAGCGACAGGTCATGCGTTAAAGGATCCTGACACAATTATAGGTAAGATAGTTGTATAGATTGTGAAAATGAGTTTAATGGTAATAGTTAAACGTTTATATATCCCTGTATACATAAACTAATAGAGGTTTCGACATTGTATATTCCTAAGTTATTGTGCACTCAACATCCAGACGCTACTGCAAAGATTACTACCCAACAGGAAGTTGATGAAGCTCTACAGGGATACACCATGTATAGTTGCGATGAGGTTATGAGCGATTATGAAGGAAAGTTAACACCATATGCTCAGCCTAAAGATATTGTTCTTAGATCTTATGAGCTCGAAATCCCTATAGGAGAGAAGTTCTTTGTAACGCCTAGGATACCCAATCCTTCGCTAGAAGATTTTGATAGAGTTGATCTATCAATAGAAGCAGGTCTTATAGCGAACTACTATTCCTATAAAATAATGAATGTTCAGGCTGTCAGATGGTTCATTTTGCCGATGGTTGAGGACCGTAATGTTGTTAGATTTGTGCAGAGATTAATAATAATGAAAGAGAAAGTGTTAAGCGAAGAAGTTAATACCCAGATGTTTCCCGTACAACTTATACCTCTTATTGAGGAAACCCATAAACATATGGTTGTACATGACTATGTTTCCACAATTATGACTGTACTCAATGAATTTGATGCCGAGATAAACATATTAAGAGTATTTCTAGGTAAAAGTGATGCTGCTGTAAGAAGTGGTCATATAGCTTCCTCTCTATCGCTTATCTATGCATTAAGTGAGCTTGAAAAGTTAGCCAAAGAATATGCTATAGAGATAAAACCAATTATAGGTATGGGTGTACCACCATTTAGAGGAGCCCTAAATAATCCAGAATTAGTTGAATATGAGGTTCAACGCTATAGAGGATTTTCTACTGCAACTATACAATCAGCCATAAGGCACGATATACCTTACAGAGACTATATTGTTGTAAAGAATGCAATACTAGCAAATATAGATACGAAACCAAAGTCTATACCTCTATCTTCAGATATTATAAACTTCGTAGATCAAGCTACTAAACTCTATAGGAGGTTAGTGTCTAAGTATTGCGATATTATACAGAAGTTAGCAAATAATGTCCCAGGAACTAGAGAGAGAATATCTTGGAGAAATTATGGAAGACTACTTCCACTTCAAAATGAGGCACTCTCAGTTCCTCGTGCAATAGTCTACACATCAACTTGGTATGCAACCGGAATACCACCGACATATCTTGATGCAGAATTCATAATAGAGATGTATAAACAGGATAAACTTGACGAAATTCTCAAACTAGTTCCCTACCTAGATAAGGAATGGCTCTATGACTCTAAATTCTATGTCCGTGGGATAGCTGTAAAGAGACTCGATGAAGATATCGTTAAGAAGATTGACGAAGCGCTAGACATAATGGGTGTAAAGCCTGAACCTATAGATACTTACAAATCTCTTCTAATGCTCAATCCAGTTGAGCTACACATAATAGCATTAGGTAGGATAAGAGGATTTTTGGGATAAGTAGCTAAACCTTCACTATATTGAATCGAGAAGCTTTTCTAAGTCTATTCATTATCGCTAAACCTATGCCAATTTCTGGAAATCCTTCAACAATAGCTATATCTACACCCATTCTATCAACATCTCTAAGTACCTTAAACAAATTCTTAGCAATCTCATATAGATTGTATCTAGATCCTATAACTACTGTATTTAGTTCCAGAGCTTCGTACTCTTTAGCAGTTTCTCTACTAGCAACAATAACATATCTATGAGTTGAGTAATTTCTAACAACCTCGACAACGCTATTGGTGTACTCTTTCAGATCACGGTAATCTGATGATTCAACAACAACAATAGGCGTTTTTGGAGCATAGTGTCTGTATCTAGTACCGGGAGCAAGAGCAATATCGCTTTCACCCAAACCTTTCGCAAAATTCGGTACTACAATATCCTTCCCTAAAATTTCTTTCAACTTTTCAACGGGTAGAGATCCTGGTCTCAAAAGTTTAGGTGGATCTGTTGTTAGATCCACTATAGTTGATTCTACACCAAGAAATGTCTCACCAGCGTCAATGATTATGTCAGCTCTACCAAACATATCTACATAGACATGATGGGGTATAGTAGGACTAGGTCTACCAGATATGTTAGCACTAGGAGCAGCGAGAGGACCAATACAATCTATAAGTCTCAATGGTACAGGATGAGCAGGCATTCTAACAGCAACCGTAGGTAGTCCTCCAGAGATCTCATGAGGAACCTCTTTACGTTTTCTCAGTATAAATGTTATGGGTCCTGGCCAAAGCTTTTTCGCTATATCTTTAAAGTTATTTGGGGCATCCCCAGTTACTTCATATAAATGATCGAATTTAGATATATGAATAATTAATGGATTATCTATAGGTCTCTCTTTTATGGTGAATATTTTCTTGATGGCATGGACATCGAACACATATGCTCCTAATCCGTAGACAGTTTCGGTGGGGAATACAACTGTAGTGCTTCTACCCGTAATTTCTTTACAACACTGCTTCAATATCTCTTCATCGGGGTTTAGTGGATCTATTCTGAATACTCTTGTTTTGACCATAATTTATCAGCCTATAGAGATATCTATAGGTAAATCGTATATATCTTTAGCTATAGCTAGAGCTTCAGCTAAGTCGGTAGCTATGGGTATACCTATAGTCTCTAAGTCTTCATCTATATAATCTGTGTCACTTATTCGAAAGGTCCGCGGATTTCTTAAGATTACTATACTCTTTACTTTATTCACAATAGCGGCTATACCATCTAGCACCTTGTCACCAATAAATAGCACTTCATCAGGATTTATATCAATAGATTTTATAGCTTTAGCAAGTTGTTCAATTCTGTTAGATGCATCTTCTCTTGATGCTAGAACACCTAAGAACTTATCACAGTTACAGAGCCCCATCTTATATACTATTTTTTCGGCAGCAGATCTACTTTGCATTGTTACAAAACCGATTGGTATGTATCTACATACCCTTTTCAACAGTTTATCAGCATTAT
Organism: Ignisphaera sp.; assembly: GCA_038831005.1. Taxonomy (NCBI): domain Archaea; kingdom Thermoproteati; phylum Thermoproteota; class Thermoprotei; order Desulfurococcales; family Desulfurococcaceae; genus Ignisphaera; species Ignisphaera sp. The sequence continues at coordinate 188,427 of JAWBKZ010000005.1, read as the reverse complement.
CTAAAATAAGCATCGAATCTACAGCACTATTTTCAATATCTTCTAAGTATTTGTGTATGTATATGAATTCATTAGATCCATAGTATTTTGATACAAAGCCCAAGAACGTTTTCGTAGATGTTAGTGATAGAGATTTTATCTTAATTAAAATATTGTCCCAGTCTATTGGCAGAAGCACTATTGTTCCATCGATATCAAATATTATCGTACCTATCTTCTGTTTCACCATAAGTGCGCATCCCTCAAATTTCACTAGCTATTCGAAAAACTAGTAATATCTTATAGGTCTTTAAGGCATAGTTGTTAAAATGAATCTCACCTTATGGAGATGAAGGCATAAAGTTTTGATCTTCAATACTAGAGGACTTGATCTTCAATGTAAACGAAAGCATCTATAAGGTTCACTATCTCTTTATGAACCACAGAATCAGTTATAATCTCTTTACCAGCTGTATAGCTGAGGTCGAAGTAATTATGAAGACTCAGAGGTATATGTCTTCGCTTATGATTATAGCTCTCCTTATTTTAGTACTTTCACAACTGCCTGCTCCTGCTAAGGGATATATAGATGCTAAAGATATACTTATAGTGTATAGATCTGACCAAGATCTAGACATTATAACAGATCTAGGTTGTAATGTAGAGAGAATATATAGAATGTTCAACATAATCTTAGCCCATTGTCCCAATAATGTAGTTGAACGGCTAAGATCTATGAACTTCAATGTTTTTTACAACTATAATGTCAGCATAGATGTTACTATCGAAAAATTTAAAGTATTAACTTCATCTATATTTGATTATAGTAGGTACCAACATCAGGAGTATGATAAGGTACCTTTCTACTGGTCATGGGCAATATCTAGAGTTTCTTCAGATATTGTCTGGAGCTATCTTGGTGAAGAAGGAGCGGATTCTGTTATCGCTATACTGGATACAGGCATAGATCCCACACATCCTCTGATTGCTGGTAAACTTATTGGATGGATAGAGTTTGACTCCAAGGGTAGACCCATATGCTCTTTGCCACATGATACACATGGTCATGGAACATGGGTTGCCAGTATAGCTGCTGGTGGCGATGGTGCTAAACATATTTTTGGTGTAGCTCCTAAATCCAAAATACTCTCGGCATCAGTTCTACCTGGTGGAAAAGGTACGGTGGCTCAGGTTTTAGCAGGACTTGAATGGGTTCTAGAACCTTACAACTGTAGAGGCATAAAATTAGGAATAAGAAAACCTGATGTAGTATCTATGAGTTTTGGGGCTACAGGCAACTATTCTAACGTACTCTTGTTAGCTATAGCTAAAGTAATAGAGAATGGTATCATTCCTGTAGCTGCCATAGGAAATAGTGGTCCCTATACCTCCTCCAATCCCGGAAACATATGGGGAGTGATAGGTGTAGGAGCTGTAGATCTAAACAATGATGTAGCAGTATTCAGTAGTTACGAAGAAGTTGAATGGCCAGATCCTCCAGAAACATGGCCATTTAAAGGTAGATATCCTAACCGATACATAAAACCCGATATAGTTGCGCCAGGTGTTGATGTAGCAGGTGCTTTTCCTGGAGGATTAATAGCTATTGGCAGTGGGACAAGTGCTGCTGCACCTGTAGTGGCAGGAATTGCTGCTATCGTTAGTGTTAAGTTAAGGAGCCAAGGTTTTTCTGGTGCTTTATTGGTAGAGAAGGTATATGATGTATTGACATCAACAACTATGGCTATCGATCATCCAGGCGCAGGAAAAGGTCTTATTGATGCTTATCTTTCTGTGGCTAGAGCTAAAGGTGTAAACTTATTAAGCGTAGATATAGATGTTCATGCACATTCAGCTAAACCCTTAGATAGAATATCATTGAGTATAAATGGGGTTAAAGAAGGTGAACAAATAGATATATACATATCTGGTGCAAAAGTATATAGCGGTCTAGTATCTTCAAAACCTATAACTGTTGAAATACCTGTGACACATATGTATATGAATACTATAACTGTTGTAGATAGTAAAGGAGTTCTTTATGGAAAAGACTTCATATATATACTGCCTCAATTGTTGGTAGATTATGTAGGCTTCTGGGGAAAGGAGATCAAGGTTTTAGTCACAGGTATAGGTATAGGAGATACCTTAGGGATATACTTAGGGAATAACCTATTGACGCTAGATTTTGCGAACTTAAGAGGCAGCTACATATCATATCTCTTAATACCATATGCTGAAAAAGGTGAATACAATCTAACAGTTATAGACTTCTCGACACCCACCATCACACTTACTTCATCAATAGTTATAAGACCATATCTCGATACAAACGTGTCAATAGTGACACAGACAGTTGTTCACAATATTACTAATACGTATATTGTGTCTTTTCCTGTGGCTGTAAACCTTAAACAATACTATATAGCGGGATCCATAGATTTCATCGATATAGTCACCTATAATATCACGCTAGATAAGGTATCAGTGTTAGCAGTATATCCAGCTCCAGTTACGCTGGATATAGTTAATGTTACATCCTTAGGAAGATACACATATAGGTTATGGATGAAAATAGGTTCGCAGATTCTTCAAGAGACTTATGCTGTTATAAATGTAACATTACTAAAAGATGGTGTAAATCTTCCATACATTCTTGTTATAAGAATAATACCTAAAGATCCATACGAGATAATCCAAAACCGTATTGAGGAAATGATGTACAGAATTACCCAAAATATGACTACCATATCAATGATCTATAGCAAGCTAGAGAATATAGAAGATATAGAGATGAAGATCAATAGGTTAAATAAAGATATAAACAACATGTCCATGGATCTTTACCTCTTAAATTCATCGATAAGGAGTCTTGCTCAAAGAATTGATATAGATCTAAAAGAGATGACCGAAAAGGCAGATCATGTAACTTATACTACCTTTCTAGCTATAGTTTTGGCCGTAATATCGATAATTATTACAATACGTCTATCGCGCAAAACTACCTAAACTAGGAAAGTAGAAACTCAAGATGTTTTCAATTTTTATTTTATTACCAGCCAGTCTGTAATTGAAAAAGATGATCGGTGAAGACTATGGTTAGGGTATGTATTGGCAGCAAGAATCCAGCTAAATTAAAAGGGGTTGAGAGGGCTTTTAGGCAGTTCTTTGATGTGGTTAAAGTTGAAGGATATGGTGTTGAAGGTGTGCCCAAACAGCCTATTGGTTTAGAGAATATACTGAGATTCGCTAGATATCGAGCTGAAAAAATTAAAGAGATTGATGCTTTGTGCGATTTTTATCTAGGTATTGAAGCTGGATTAATGAATATAGAGGAAATCGGGTATTTTGATGTTCATATAACATATTTAATCGACAAAAATAACAGAACATCTTACGGCTTTTCTCCTGCGTTTGCCATTCCTAAAAAATTTGTAGAGTTTCTTGTTTCTGGAGTTTATGAAGAACTTGAAGAAATCGTTGATACTCATTATGGAACATCAAATATTGGTGATAAGGGCGGTTTTATAAGCTTGTTGACGAAAAACAATGTTGTGAGGGAAGATCTTGTTTATTATTCTGTGATTATGGCATTGATACCAATAATTAATTCAGATACATACTTAGAGTAGACTATTGATAGGCTCAGATAAGTTACATAAAATTGCTAAATAACAATGTGAATCCAATTCTATGGATCTTCTGTAAGCAATTCAGGAGCTGAAAGATTATGAACACGTGCTTCAGAATTCAATATATGGAAACCAATCAAAAGAACTAAGCCGATGTACACAATGGTGGACACTAAAGCAACTATGACTAGTAATAAAGAAGTTATCAAATCTAGATGTCAAGATCGTAAGAAGAGAACTAAAGCTCTATAATGGTGTCTTGTGTTGGCACTTCATTGAATAATCCATTGATTAAAGCTATAACAGTACCTCGAACCCTAAATTCAGCTGAAATCCTCTTTTCTTTAACTCTGTACGTAGTCATTGGATAGGGAGGCAATATATATTCCTTTAACCCTATGACTGCGTTTCCATCAATAACTCTCGAAAACACGTATACATCAGCATCGAGTTCATCTAAGGTTATCTCTAGATCGTCACTAGTATCTATGGTCCCACGTTTTCCAGCAAAGACGCTATAGTATGCGTAAAGACCCGACTCGATATTAAACGGTAAGTGTTTCAATGATAGATTATCTGTGATTGTGACGCCCTCCTTACTTATATTGAATACTGCTACAACAGGGAAACCTCTACATCTTGATGCAATTTTCAGCAATACGTTTTCGTTGTAGGGATCACTAAACAGTACATCTTTTGTGGGTAGAGCTGGTTCATCAACTCTAACCACCTCCCCATCAGGTAAAACAATCCTCTTCAGCAGCTCTACATCCGTTTTCTCGGGATGCCTATCTGTTATGTATATAGGTCCTCCGCTAAACACCCTAGAGACAGTATGGATTTTTGAGTGAGGATCATAGGTTATCCACATATCGTAGTCTGGATAAACTATATAGTTGAATAGCAAAGAATTGTAGGTATTGAACAATATGTGGAGTTTTGCATCAGCTTTCCAGAAAGGTATATGGTCTATGGATGTCCTCATAACATTACTTACTAGGAAATTGCTATAGTTCTCTGGTGTCATAGACATACAGTTCAATATATCGAGATTATTTACTTCAGCTGCTAGCTGTAGTCCATGTTCAATTTCTCTAGATGCTTCTCCCACATATTTGATTCCTTGATAGAGCAGATGTATTATCCATTGATTGTCTATCTTGAGAAAGCTGAAGCCGAGATCTTTAATCCATGAGAGGAACTTATTGTAGAAACTATAAGCTGATGCTATATCTGGTGGAGGTACATATGAATCAAATGGAGGGTATCTATAGCCTTCTACACCAAGTTCATCGATAAATCGTTTACTTGCACCACCCCAGTACATATTTATTGTAGACCATAGACCTACAAATTCTATCCCTAGACTTTTAAGTTCTTTAACAAGTTGCTGGAATCCATATGGAAACCTAGAGCTATTGACTTCCAATCTCTCTATAACCTTAGAGAACCAGTGATGTGACCTAGGTGGGGATGCTATCTGCCATCCATCATCAACTATGACCCACTTTATAGGTACACCTTTTTCTCTAAGACCTTTAACTATGTTTACGATATTGCTATGCGATAGATCTTCTGTTAATAGAGCATTCCACGAGCACCAACCAAGACCTTGCATAAATATAGGCTTCTTCTTCAGTTTTCTCGACTTGAAACCAGATACTTTAGCCGCTTTATGAACACAATCCTCGATAACTTTATATGGATTGTTATCAACGGAACATGTCAAGAGATGCGTCATTCCTATTTCATAAGAAGCTTTACCACTAAAGATAGTTATCCTCGATCCAGGACCTATATATGCTGTAGCTCTGCTACTTAATGTCATAAGGGCTACATATTTTCTGACAGCATCAAGTAGCATAAATACAGAGTACTTTGGCACCTCATTGATGTTTCTAAGTACTAAAGGGTAAGTCCAGCAGGGGACTCTAGGTACATGATCTACATAACTGAGATTTATCTTAGATAAAGATGGATAAGGTATAGCATCAGAGGGCCTTTCTACTCTAGGTTCTCTATCTATAGCCAAGTAATTGTAGTAACCAAATCCTTTACCAAGTTCTTCAGCAACAGCAGTATTCAGCGTTAAAACAAGAACACGTGAAACGTTTTCATCAATCTCTAAATCTATGATTAACGATTCGTAAGGCGAGAAAAGCTTCAATCTAGATACAGCTTTAACAACAGTAATAATACCATCTCTATCCTCTAGATGAATCTCAAAATCTCTACATAAAAATTTGTATAATTTGGTTACATCACTAGAAATAGTTTCACAATAATCACAAATTTCGTGCGATCCATCAGCAAAAAACGCTATTACACGTTTTGGTACGAATACCACCAGGCTTCACCATATAGTCAAGCATTACCGAGATAGTATTAAAAATTCATCAAATCATCGTTAGCGCTAGACTTGAGGTACTATTTTGTTAAAATAATTGAGTCAAAAATATGTAGTAGCCATATTGAGAGAAACAATGAGAGTAATTTTGTGTGGTCTAGAAACCTGATACCTAGACTGAATTCTATCCTATGAGGGATGACCATCACGTATTTTCATTATATTATACCGAATGTGATTATCTTCGCCGCATCAATTTATGATTGTGAATATTCAATTTTCTCTTAATTCTATGGATATGTGCATCAGAATTAGTATCTAAATACTTCTAACACATGTTATTACTTATCTTATTATCCGTACTCTATACTATGTATATTATGGTATAGAGAAACCAAGCAATTAATATTGATACTGAATTGTATATAATGCTTATCTTCATGAACTCTGTGAATGTCACGTCATGATTATTTTTCTCCAAGATTCTTACAGCTGCTACATTTGCTGATGCACCTATGTACGTTAAATTGCCCCCTAGTGTGATACCTACTAGAGCTGCCCACATAAGGACAACAGGATCTTGGTTTAAGAGTGTTGAAGATGCTTTAACAACAGGTATCATTGTCAAGGTTATTGGAACATTGTCTATGACTGCTGAAAAAAATGAGCATAGCCATATGATAAGCGATGTTATTCTGAATAAATCCTTACCTAATCTATAGACAATATATTCACCAAATCTTTTAGCTATACCGTGTTTTTCAAAAGCTCTTGAGAGCACGAAAATTGTGGCTAAGAATATAAGTAGTCTCCACTCGAAACCTTGCTTGAATGCCTTCTTAACGCTATCACTATCTCTATGGATAAGTCTAACTATAGTTAAACCACCAACAGCTATAGCAGCAGAAAAACTTAGAGGAAGTATTATAATGTTTCTCACACTCAATAGCAATATCTTGATTATTAGGAATAGAGTAGCCTCAATAGCGAAGACCCTATCTATAGACACATCTTCTAGCACATCTAACTTCTCGCTTGGACCACTTCTATTACCAATCTTTGCTTTTTTCGATACTATGTAACTAGAGACAGCTATAGCAGAAACCATCGATATTATTGTGAAGAAAAACATAGAGAGCTTTCCTCTATAAACTATGAAATCCGTAAACGATAATTTGAAAGCTCCAGCAGTAATTAGTGCTGGTGGATCTCCGATCATTGTTGCTGATCCCGCTATATTTGAGGATAGAGCTACGAAGATCATGGGTATAGTAGGCTCTATTCCGAGTAGTCTAGAGAGGGAGAAAACTATTGGATAGAATAGAAAAACTACAGATACATTCTCCATGAATACACTTACCATACCTGCCACAAGGGATATCGTAAATAGTGTAGCATATAGAGAATACCCTGTACGCTTAACTATATAGCGTGCAGATATGTATGTAACTCCACTCTTCTCTATATAGACAGTATATATGCTTACACCCAGTATAAGTCCGAGAACATCCCAATCAATATAATCCAAAGCTTCAGAAACAGATAGAGTACCAGAAGCAATAAGAAATAGTGCTATACCCAAACCGACCCAGTGTCTTTCTACCTTTCCCCAAACCAGAAAAGCCACAAGTACAGCTAGAGATAACAACACTAGTTCTGCATACATTGTAAACTCACGAATTAATTAATAAGAAAACATTATAAGCTTTACTAAATGTCTCGTCCTAGTTGATTAAGCTTCATTTTAAATAGCATGCCCTAGCTTTAATCCATATATTTTAATTCAACTAAAGGAATACTTGAACCAGATTAGCGAAGCCCTGGTCATAAGTTGGTCACAAGATCGAATAATTGATGTAAATATTGTGGGTAAAGCTAGAGAGTGAGTCGATAAGTGATTAGACATTAACGCTGTGTATCTACATTCTAGGATACGAGATTTATGTATCGATGTGTTTAGCTCGATGCGCTAAAGACTCTCCTACTTTATCTATATCTAAAGATACAGTATTATAGTAGTAGTGCACTATATGTATCTATGGTGAGAACATATGGCTATGAATATTATGATAGTTACAGCTGTTGCTGTATCAGCTCCTATAGCCTTCTATGTAGCTACTAAACGTGGTATTGTTCGACGACATATCGGATATGTTAAGAATAGACTGGACATGTTTAGCGCAGAAAGAAAGTGTATAGATAAGGTAGAAGAGTTACGTATAGAGTTAGCCAATTTGAAAGAATATGTGGAGAAGTATAAGGAAAAGATTGATATAGTGGAAAACCAGATACATAGTTTAGAAGAAAAGATAGAATTTATAGACAAGAAATTGTCTTCTCTTGACACTACCACTCAAGAGGAAGACGATATTGTGTTGAAGGTAATAGATCTTCGCAAAAAGGGTTACTCACTTAAAAGAATAGCTGAAGAACTCAATATATCATTATCTAAAGTCAGAAAGATTCTGAAGGATAATACTGTTGATTAAGACTTTTTAATTAATTGTCTAACTATGGGTAGATATTTCTATTGATATAATTTGTTGTAATTCACTCTACTTAACGTGCTTCTCATTTCTTCATTACTTCACTATCTCTATATTCAATGCTTTATCCCTGATGAAGTGATAGGGAATAAAGAGTCTACGATTATTTATAGAAATTGTGATACCTCCAAGCAAATATTCTATAACTTCTGCGTATCCTTCAATGCTATTTAATCTAGTTTCCTCATGAACTATATATGTTTTTGCTATGTTCTCGAAATACTTATCGCTAAACCTAATAACAGGTAAAGGTTTGTCTTTGTTGACGATCTTTCTAGAAATAAGTAGAGGCTTTATTTGGCGGACAAACGTCAATACGAATTGTGTTAGGTGGGTCTCTAAATTATACATATTTACATTCTTTATCTGTTCAATTCTTTCAGATACTCTAACTCTATCCCTTATTTTACTACCAGCTAACGTCTTCTCAATCTCTCTAGCTCTAGCCACATCTTCAACAAAAGCTACTGGTGTGGCATATACAAATATTTGTTCAAAAATCCTATTAAGGTTCTTCATAGCATTAGCTATACCTACCTTGACATTAGATCCACCAAGAGATAAAATATACACCATATGTGGAACTTGAGCCAAACCTACATCAGGTTTAGTGTTGCTTAATCCAAATACATAAGAAAGATACTTACTGTAGTTAGATCCCTTATGAAGTGAGCAAAAACCATTACTAACTCTAGCCATGCAGAAAACATCCTTTCTATACAGATACATTAAATTCTCTAGAGGATCGTGAATAAATGAAACAACTATATCCCCAGAACAAACTCTATACAGAGATATAGGGCGATATATCTTTATAAAACTACCTGAGGTAATAGAATGGAGATTACCTTCTGTATCGTACAACAGTAATCTCCATCTATAGGGATCTACAACCTCTACAACAACTTCCTGAACATCTTTACCAAAAAGGGCTAGTGGCAATTCATAGCTATACTTACGAATATCTTCAATACGCATAGATACATCAATACTGTTCACGAAATACATAACACATCCTATACTTTTTATCTAGTTTCAGAATTAAAGAAACTTGAAAAACGAATTAGTATTGATGGAAAAGCTAAAACTTTTGTTGTAGCATATAATAATTGGTCATAATGCATATGCTACTGAAGTACGAGGTGTAGTATGTGAGGAGAGGCATCTAATAAAAATCATCTATATCTAGAGCATACGTTATATAGTATCCACGTTCACGAGCCATGTTAAGCGCGATACATAAATAGTCTTCATTATTTAATTTCTATTTTCCATACATTTTCAATGCTTCTAAGACCTTCTTTATCTCTTCTAGAGATATACTTGCATATGCTTCACTACCTGCCTCCATAAGCCTATTATTCCAGTAGATTCCTGGAGCAGAAATACTGAACCCTATGGGCTTCTCATACTCAATAGACAGATCTAAGAGTTTACTGATTACTTGATTGAATACATATTCATCTAGTTGTGTTCCTTTAACTATGGCACCGATAACCACAATACTCGATGTTATCTCTATCTCTTTCTAGAATCCTTTTAACTAGTATGGGTATTCCAAGGAGACTCGCCACCCTGTATATTCCGCTTATTTCGAATCCATAGTTTTTTGCGTTTTCTTCCGCGAATTTGACCATGGGGTCAACAATAGTTCCAAGTCTTGTAGCCACAACAGCTATGCGTGGCATAGGTGGTCACCTGGATTAACGATATTATTGAACTAAATAAGTCTATTCTTTAAACATATACTAAAGACTTGATTAGATCTTGAAGAATTTCCCGATAATACTATATTTTAACTATTTAATCTATTTAAATAGTTAATACCACGTCGATAATGATTATAGAAAGAGTATTTGCAGGAAGTGGCCAAATAGTTATAGCATCTAATGTATAAGGAACAAATAACAATGTAATCAAGTAATCAATATATGTAGTAGATTGTCTACTGACTAAATAACTTAATGAAATCTATGCATAACTATGTATGAAAAGGTTTATATATGAGAAGTATTGAGTAATACAGAGGTCTATAGATTGTGTGAATATTACAAGATGTTCATGATGTGTTGGACATGTTGAGGATGAGAGGCATATGGTGTATACAGACAATCTGAGGGATCTTCTTAATGTAGCAGATATGTTATGTAGTAGATTTAATGTACTTTGTGGTGAACAAGACGAAGCTATACTCAAGTTTGCTTTAACTTGGATCGAGAACTTTCTCTACATAGATCCAATAGAATGTGTTGCTGATATATCTTGTGTGGAAAAGATATTCGATATGCATTCCAGCATTGTTGCATATGCATATAGAGGTGAATACTTGATCAACATCTCAGAACATATGATAATAGTGACAGAAAAATTATTGAAATTAAACGAAACCGGTTAGCTATATGGGTTCCTCAATTAAGGCTATGAATAGAAGGATGGAATAAATTACATAGATTGTTTAAAATGAACTATATAGAATGATGAAGTTAGCCTTTAGTAAATCATAATTGGGAACGCTGTTGCTGACACATAGTATCTCTAATGATCCTTATTAGAGTTCTAACATTTTATTAAAATATCATGTAACTTAATAATATTTTTATATCAGTAACTAGTCAAACTAAATGGGCTCTAGATATGAGAGCTTGGATTTATATACTTGTAGTAGCTGTCGTTGTAGTTTCAGTTATGGCTATATATCTTGCATATAGTTACTTCCTTTCATTATCACCAAAGCCCAAGATTTTAAGAATAGGTACCTCACCTGATTTCCCACCTTTTGAGTATATTGATGAAAAAACAAACGAGGTCGTAGGTATAGATATAGATCTTATTAAGGCTGTAGCTAATAGACTTGGATACAGTGTAGAGATAGTGAGTATGGATTTTGATGGACTCATACCTGCTCTAGAACAAGGACATGTAGATATAGTTATATCTGGTATGACTATAACCGAGGAAAGAGAAAAGAGAGTTGACTTCAGTATACCTTATTGGGAAGCTGATCAAGCAATAATAGTTTTTAGAGGTTCTTCCTATAGACCTCAATCCTTAGAAGATTTAGATAATTATATTGTAGGAGTTCAAAGCGGTACTACAGCAGCAGAGCTTTTGGATAATCTCGTGAAGCAAGGCTATAGGATAGAGATAAAGAGGTATACATCATACACATTAGCAGTACAAGATCTCATTAATGGTAGAGTTGATGCAGTAGTAGTAGATTCTCCTGTAGCTAGAGCTCTTGAGAAAAGATACAGCATAGAGATATCATGTGTAATACCAACAAATGAGAGGTACGGTATAGCTGTAAGAGAAGGTAATAGAGAGCTTTTGGATCAGATAAATAAGGTATTGAATGATATTCTTAATAGCAATGAATGGGATCAAATAATAGCTAAATACTTAGGCTAATCAAAATGAGTTTTGAGGAATTTTTTCAAACATTGTTATTAATTCTATTGAGAGGTTTTTTGAATACATTTGTACTTTCAGTTGGTGGATTTTCTTTAGGACTCTTTCTAGGAACTTTAATAGCTTTTGTGCAAGTATTCATAGGTGGTGTATACAGTAAAGTTATAGACTATGTTAACAAGACTATACGTAGTATTCCACCTATATTGATGCTCTTCATAGTTTTCTATGGTCTAAAGCTGAACAATATAGCTTCAGCTATAATAGGTCTAGGCATTATAAGCTTTTCTTATCAATCCCAAATCTTTCGAGGTATAATAGAAGCTATAGCAGCTAGACAGCTAGAAGCTGCACTCTCTATAGGTCTAGATAGATGGAAATCATTTAGATACATTATACTTCCTCAAGTGATAGTTTTATCTATTCCAGCGTTACTTAACGAATTTACTATTCTTCTGAAGGACTCTTCAATAGCTTACGCTATAGGTGTTGTAGAAATGTTTACTGTTTCCATCAATATCGCTAATGCTAGAATGGAATACGTTATACCTTTAGCTTCAGTAGCTATTCTCTATTTAATAATATGTTATACGATATCATTTGTATCTAATTTAATTCATAAGAGGATCGGTTCTCTAGGCTATGGTGCTCCTCTATGAATGTTTTACTGAAGGCTATAAATATCCATAAGTATTTCGGTAAACAACACGTGCTTAAGGGTGTAGATCTAGAGGTAGAAGAAGGTAAAACAGTTGTCATTATAGGGCCTTCTGGATCAGGCAAATCAACGCTTCTTAGATGTCTAAATCTTCTAATAAAACCTGATAAGGGTACAATATTATTTAATGGTATGGATATAACGAGAGGAAAAATCAATATACATAGAGTTAGACAAGAAATAGGTTTTGTTTTTCAAAGCTACAACCTTTTCACTCATCTAACCGCTATTGATAATGTTATGCTCGGACTTGTAAAGGTTAAGAAAATGGATAAATCCATGGCTCGAAAAATCGCTGAAGAGGCTCTGATTTCTGTAGGTATAACAGAAGATCTTTGGAAGAAGTATCCAGCACAACTTTCTGGAGGACAACAACAAAGAGTTGCTATCGCACGAGCAATAGCTATGTCTCCTAAGCTTCTTCTACTAGATGAACCTACATCAGCTCTAGATCCGGAGCTAACGGTAGAAGTACTCAACGTTCTTGAGAAGTTATCAGAAAAGAAAATGACTATGATTATAGTTACTCATGAACTTGGATTCGCTATGAGAGTTGCAGATGAAGTTATATTTATGGAGGATGGAAGAATTGTCGAGAAAGGTCCTCCTGAAAGAATATTGTTGGCTCCAGAAAAAGAGAGAACAAAGATTTTCGTTTCAAAACTTATGGAGCTCTACAGAATTGATAGGAGATACAAATGATAAGTGAATTACTTGATATATTTTCTAAATACGGTATAGATTTAGTATTAGCCTTTATATTGACTTTAGAGTTAACATTTCTGTCATTCTCTATAGGCTTTGTAGGAGGTATAATTATAGCCGTTCTAAGAAGCTCTATAGCTAAACCATTTAGATCCCTTTTAACATTATTTATCGAGATTGTTAGAGGTACTCCGATGATTGTACAGCTATTCTTTGTATACTATACGCTACCTGTTTTAGGAATTAAGTTGGATTCATTTACAGCTTCATTAATAGCATTAGGATTAAATTCTGCGGCATACCAATCAGAATATCTGCGAACGGCAATAAACTCTATACCTAGGGAACAGTGGGAAGCTGCATATTCGCTTGGATTGAGTTCTTTTAGTACAGTCATTAATGTAGTGATTCCTCAAGCTCTAAGAATAGCGATACCATCATTAACAAATGAGCTGATATATCTTCTAAAGTTTAGTTCTATAGCTTATTTTGTGGCTCTACCAGAACTTATCTATACAGCTAAATGGATTGCATCAAAAACCTTCGCGTATATGCAGATCTATATAGTCATAGCATTGTTCTATACAGCTGTATCCATGATCTTAAGCGAAATCGTGACTAGAATAGAGAAAAAGGTATCTATACCTGGATTAACAATAAAAGTGTCGTAAGCTGAAAGTAGCTAATTTATAAAACTTTCTTTAAAATGTTATATGTAGTTAACTGCGAATATGTGTTTCAGATGACTAAAATACCCTTAGTATACCTTTCCCGTTACTGTGTCATAGCATATTATCTGGTTTAATTCGAAAACACATCTTATTGTACTGTTTCTATTTACTATGTGGGTTTCTTCATAGTTATCGTCTTGTTCGTATTTTTCTTGAAGTCTAGTAGCTGATTCAGTTGTTCTTCCGTATATATTGAAGACTTTTTTCAAACCCTCTATAGTGTGTTTCACAATTAGCTCTAACTTCATATCTCTCACCCAAGTGAGTATAAGTGTATTAAACCTAATAGGTTTGTAGTTTTATCGAGTATAACTAAGTTATACTGAGTATACCTAGCTAAACTTTATAACAATTTATAGAATCAATTATATCGGTAATATACAGAGATAGTGATGTATATGTCTGTATGTATAGAAACTAGATCTCTGAGTGTCGAGAATACTGAAGGTCTCAAAATACTGGATGATGTATCTATAGATATATCTTGTGGAGATTTTGTTATAGTTTCAGGACCTAGTGGTGGTGGCAAATCTACTCTTCTAAAGATTTTTATAGGTATTGTTGAAGCTTTTAGAAACCTTAAGGTCTCTGGCTATGTTAGGGTTCTAGATGTAGATGTTCTTAAAGAAGGTTTCAGAAAGCTTTTGGGGAAAGTTGGTATTGTTTTTCAGAATCCTATTAACGAGATCTTTTCTCTAACTGTTGAAGAAGAGATAGCTTTTCCTCTTGAGAATATGAACTTAGAGCCTATTGAGATTAGCAAAAGAATTGATAGAGCTTTACATATTGTTAATATAGAGAATCTCAGAAATAGATTAGTTCACGAACTCTCTATGGGTCAAATTCAGCGTGTTGTCTTAGCTTCTGTAATAGCTATGGAGCCCCAGATACTGTTATTGGATGAGCCTTGCGCCTATATGGATCCAGGATCTAAACGTAGATTTTATGAGTATGTATATAGCTATTGGAGAAACAGTAATGTGACAGTAATTGTTGTAGAACACGATCTAGACTATGTGTTAGGCTATGCTACAAAACTTCTTATACTGAATAGAAGAGTTGTAGCTTATGGTAACCCTATAGATGTTTTAAGCAGGGTTAGAGTTGAAGATTACGGTATTAAAGAACCTATCTATATCAAAATGTGTAGAGGATTTGGAAAAAGCGCTAAAAGTGTTGAAGAAGCAATAGACTGTTTGAAGAAATTCATATGCCGGGATAGAAAATAGCTATAGCTATAGATATACATAACGTTATGACAAGCACATCAAGCATCTTTATGGTTTCTGTGTACAGGTATGTTCTTTTGTTGGTATATCCAAAGCCTTTAACCTCAAGAGATATAGCGATTTCATCAACCCTCATTAATGTTGATATTGTTAACGGTATAAATATAGCTAGATAGCTCCTCAATTTCTTGAGCAAGTTCTTTTCGAATATCAACCCCCTAATCTTTTGTATAGATACTATCTCTATGAGGTCTCCAGCTATAACTGATACAAATCTCAATGCAAGAATAAATCCATAGCTATACTTATAGGGAATACCTATTCTATTGAGAACCCTTGCTAATGACTGTGGTTTCGTAGAGACAAAAAGTATGTGGAAGGATAACGCCATAGACATTACTCTAGCTATAGCAACACCAACATTTCTAGCCGTAGATAAAACCACATAGATAGGATTCCCAATAATTGTGTATATATGTACAAAAAACACCATAGGTGCTATAAATAAGAATACAGAAATCACCAAGGAGAAAGTATTTCTCCAATTAATCAGAAAAATAGATAGTAGAACAAGAACTGCTAATGTAGTTAAGACCAGCTCTGGTCTAGAGGCTATAGCTATAGTTGTGGTAAATATTGTAAAAACAATCTTAGAGACTGGATGAAGTTCATAGACTTTTTTCTCGTTTGGACGATATAGAAATACTCGTGAAATATTCTTCAGATATAAACTTGTTAATGACAAATCACATCCCGAAGTTTATCCATATGCAGTAAAATGTCTACAAATGTCTGTAGTTCTTCAAAATCTATACCAAGTCTTTTTGATAGCTCTATTTCAGCAGGAATCCCTAGACCATATCTATAGAGATTTTCAACAAATTCTATAGCTTCTCTAACTGATCCATCATAGATTATCTCACCGTTAGCTAGAACAATAAGTCTAGAGCTCGGTATTAGGGTAAGTAGATCTAAATCATGTGTAGATATCACTACTGTTGTTCTGTAATGATTATTGATCCTCTTAATCATATCTATGAAATTCTTCTTCAGTATATAATCAAGACCTGCAGTAGGTTCGTCTAGAAGTAATGCAGCGGGATTGTGTACAAGAGCAGATGCTATAACGACTCTTCGTACCTCTCCCTCGCTTAATGTGAATGGAGATCTATCTAGTAGATCCACTATATCGAGTCTAGTAGCTATATCGAGAACGTTTTTCTCGATATGTTGTATATCCATACCCAGATTTCTAGCTGTAAAAGTTATTTCGTCTATAACCTTTGGATTAAATATATGGAACCATGGATTTTGATGAATATAGCCTATAAATTTAGCTAGAAATCCTTCAGAAACGTTCTTAGTGTTGTAGCCACATACATATACATCACCTTTTTCGGGTCTAAGTATCCCAGAAAAAATCTTTAGTAGAGTAGACTTTCCAGCACCATTGGGACCCATAACTATAACTATCTCTCCTTGATCTATATCTAGAGATACATTTCTTAAAACATATCTATCTTCGTATCTAAACCATACATCTTCAGCCTTTAGAACAGCTCCATGTCTACAAGAATCACGATAATCCTCTTTATCCATATCTGTCGCCCAATCAGCTAGGGTGTCCAACATCATTTACTCAGATAGCTCGAAATTCATCATGTTGTTTCCGAATGTTTAATTACCTCTATATCTATACCGTTATTGCCGGGTCTCCATATATATATCCATTTAGGATCTGTAGTCATTACAGCTTCTACTGCGTTATCAACAACATTTTTGTCTATTAAAGCAAATAGTGCTTCACCAATCATATTCATTGATGCTCCTATAACTCCTTCAACTTTGTTTAGCAACTCTATGGTGTTTCTGACTGTTGGTGTCATTATTTTTGAGTCTATAGCAAACCTATAGCAATTATCTATAAAGGTTTCTGGGGTCGGGTTTAGCTCAATCTTTCTTAAAGTCTCTAGCCCAATTGCTCTGACTTTCTCTAGATCTTCTAGATTAGTGAGTATAGTGTTTTTCGGTATGGGTTTGTAAAAGGCTGTTAATGCTAAAAGAGAATCATCGATAGGTATACACATTATCTCAGCATATCTAGGTCCTCCTGGTTTTCTCACAATCGTTATACCGTTGCATGGCTTCACGATACCGACAACTGTTCCCAGACCTGTTTTACAGACTATGTCTGCCTCATGAGCTATTTCTGTAATTGTGTAAAAGTCTAGAGGGACATTTAGAGCCTTAGCTAATGCGAAAGATATAGCAACAGCTGATCCTCCACTTGTGCCGTATCCACCACCTATTGGTACAGAAATACTCTGTTTTATGATTATTCTATTACTTTTTTCCTCGGATATGGATAGTATTTTCTCGACTATGTATCTAGCTAAACAACTATTTACCTCAACACCATTGATTATGTTCAATAAAGCTACAGATCCTTGGCTTCTGTCCAAAGCCTCTAGAGAAATCTCTACAGTAATAGTGCTGTCTATACCAAGACCTCCTCCAGCAGCACCTGTTGTCTCCAGACTACCTGTTATATGGGGTACAAAAAAGCCTGAAAGACCTGAAGAAGCTCTAGCCTTTACTTTCACCGTTCTTTCTTCTCTATCCATATTTCTTCATCCACATCTCTATAGCTCTCACTATAGGTGGTGCTAGATATATCATAAACGGTATCTCTGTATAATATGTCCAGAGAAACCATGCTAATGCAGCAACAAAAGGTGCTCTGACCTGAAATTCGGGAGGTATTGTAGCTATATCTAGTCTAGCTATATAGCTATAGAGCCATAGCCCCAAGCCTATGTAGAGAGAGCCTACCATAAGCCCTAAACTATATGCTAGAGCTTCATTTGGATAGATATAGCTTTTCTTGCGAAACATTAAAATAACTAATGAAGTGGCTATAGCTATTGCAGATATTAATGCAACACCAATAAATACTATAGTTGTGGCAAGATCTATGAAACCTACGCTATAGAGATAGTAGAGAGCTATTCCGGGAACAAACTGTATAACTATGGCTAATAAAGCCAAAAATTTAGATTCTCTTGATCCCTTTCTAGCTATGAATCCAAGGATATAGAAACCTATAAAGTTTGCAGGAACACCTATTGTTAGACTGATCAATGCATTACCATGAACAACCATATCGCTTACAAATATCCCTATAGCTGCACCAAGACCACCAACTAAAGCTCCAAAAACTTCAGCAAAAACAGCTGGTATAAAAACCGAGGGCCAGAATCTGACACCTCCAACAGCAATAGCGAAAATTCCAAAAGTAGTAGCTACGCCAACCAATGCATAAAGAGCGGCATTTACAACAGCTAACACTATATCTCTTATCTTCATAACTATAACACCTCTAAACCTAACAAGAAGTGAATTAAAATTATTTAAATATAACTATTAGTGAAGTTTAAATAAATTAAATACTGAAGGTTAGGTCTCTATAGAAATACTATCATTAATATAGATAGATGGTATACGAACTTTACAGACTATGACAAGTTTGTTAACATAACTAGTCATAGTCAGTGGGAATAAAATCAATAACACAGCATGTTTTATTTATTAGCTCTATGTCTATGTGGTATTGTTCTACAGTATTCATTTAATGGTGCTTCTGATTAAAGGTTAAATTTGTGTTACTTGATATTTGATATAAGTCAATGAATAAGAATGTGAATTATATGGTTAAAGGTAGAGAATTTGTTGAAGTGGATTTTGGTCTCGGTAAACTTAGGATCTATGTGTATCGTTCAAATATTGTTCGTGTAACTCATATACCCTATGGAGGAAGTGTTGAAGATAGTTTTGTGATCATTAGTAGACCTATGCTCTATGGATATAGTATTGATGATAGAGAAGGTTGTATAGAAGTTTGTACTGATGAAGTATGTGTCTATATTGATAGACATAGAAACTCTATAGATTTTGAAACCAGAGATGTAAAGCTTTCTGAAGTTGATAGAAAAGCTTTTGATCTTAAGAATTATGGTGAAGCTCTCTATAGTTTTGAACATACATTTGTTATAGATGTAGATGAAGCCCTCTATGGATTAGGTCAACATGCTGGCTATTCATCGCATTCGGGTTTTAATTATAGGAATAGAACTGTTTATCTAGCTCAAAGAAATACAGATATAGCTGTACCTTTCATGATTTCAAGCAAAGGTTATGGTATTCTATGGGATATGTATTCCATGGGGGTCTTCAGCTCTAGAGGTAATAAGTTGAGGATGTGGTTTGAAGCTGGAAAGGTACTAGATTACTACTTTATCTATGGACCTGATATAGATCGTGTTATACAAGGATATAGATATTTAACAGGTAAAGCACCTCTACTACCTAAGTATGCTCTTGGATATTGGCAATCTAAAGAAAGATACGCGTCTCAAGAAGAGATAGTTTCTGTAGTTAAGATGTTTAGAGACAGAGGTATACCAATAGATATTATTGTTCAAGACTGGAGGTACTGGGGTAAATATGGGTGGAATGCCTTTAAATTTGATGAAGAGTATTATCCAGATCCAAAGAAAATGGTTGAAGAAATTCATAGTATGGGTGTTAGACTAGCTATATCTATATGGCCTATTTTCGAGAAGAATACCGATATCTATAATGAGATTAAAGAGATAGGGTGTATTATGGATGGAGGTGATAGAGACTTTGGTCTTCTGAATGTATTCAATGAAAAGTGTAGAGAATGGTTCTGGAAGAAGATTGAAGAATCGTTCTTCAGCATAGGTGTTGATGGTTGGTGGCTAGATGCATCTGAACCAGAAGTAAAACCTCTACTTATATACACAACATGGCAAAAGGATCTAGATACAGGTAAAGGTAAGATGATTAAGTATCTAAACCTTTATCCACTTCTTGAATCTAAAGCTGTTTACGAAGGCCAAAGAAAAGTTTCGAACAAAAGAGTAGTTATACTAACTCGATCTGGTTTTGCTGGTATACAAAGGTATGGTGTAATTAATTGGTCTGGTGATGTAACAGGTGATTGGACCACCTTTAGGTCACAGATACAGGCTGGACTAAATTACTCTATCTCAGGTCTACCTTATTGGACAACAGATATAGGTGGTTTCTTTAGCGGTAACCCGGATACAGAAGGCTATAGAGAGCTATTTATTAGATGGTTCCAGTTTGGAGTCTTTAATCCTATCTTTAGAGTTCATGGAACCTATTATCCAAAGGAACCATGGAGATTTGGTGAAGAAGTAGAAAAGATACTTACGAAATTCATTAAGCTACGATACAGATTATTGCCATATATTTACACACTTATGTGGAAGGTCTATAGCGAAGATTATACAATCATAAGGCCTCTAGTGATGGATTTTAGAGAAGATCCTGAAGTTCTAGATATAGATGATCAATATATGTTCGGACCCTATATCATGGTCTCCCCCATCACAACACCATCAACATATGAAAGAGAAGTCTATATACCAAAAGGTCTTTGGTATGACTTTTGGTCTGGAGAGAAATTCTATGGAGGAAAATACATTAGAGTTGAAGCTCCACTAGACAGAATACCACTACATATAAGAGCAGGTTCTCTTATTCCTATGGCTTCTTCAGGTATCAAGAACTCTATGGAAGAGGTGAATGAGATAGAGCTTAGGGTTTATAGAGGAAGAGATTCAGAATTCTACATATATATAGATGATGGTGAAACCTATAGATACGAGCTAGGAGAATACACATTAATACCCTTGAAATGGTCTGAAGAAGAATCCAAGCTGATTATAGATAACAAGGTAGGTAAATACAGCATAAATGATATTGTCTTCAAAATAGTTATAGTTGATAGAGAGAGAGGTGGAGGCATCGAAGAAGCTCAACCAGATACAGAGGTTATATATAGAGGAGATAAAATAATTATTGAATTGAAAAACAACAAGTCATAGTCTAATCATCATGATAACCATGAGCTCTACATCAATACTCAGTATCTAACCACTTTTATTCAGTTTTAAACACAGCTCTACACTTCATTAAATCTTGCAAATAGATTACCTAGATATTCAAATAATTCTATTGAATAACATTCAAATAATTATAAATATACATGTTCTAATTTCACAGAATTTCCTAAAAACAATACAGCTTTAGAAACTGATAAAAGATTCTAAAGATACATTCTATCTCAATTAAAACGACAAGAGAATCAGAAAAATACATAAAGTCTAAGCACAATTACGGATATACTCGAATACACAATTCAATGTTAATTTATCAGAACAGGCCGACATCATCATAATACTTCAGCACGGAGCGAATACATCATCTAGCAAATCTCTAGCTCCAACTAACTATAAATAATTATTAACTTATCACAATTAGTATCTTAAATCGTGTAGAGCTAAATAAAAAAAGAGCTACACTTTATCATGTCTATCTATCTATTATATCTGTTTGTTATATCTGTCTATAGTTCTCAGGATCTCGAGATTAATGAAACAGAAGATTGAATCTAAATAATTCATTATATTTCTTCAGGTATAGATGCTCTAAGTAAGAGATAGTAGTTCTCAATACTCTATATAGAAAATCAGTAATTCTTGATTTTGTTTACCAAACTCTATATACAATGTAGTTTTGACTTTCTATAACTATGTTCTATGTTTACAAAATCTTTTACATTATGAAGCCATCTTTTAGGGTGGAGAGGATCAAATCATAATGCTATATGTTCAATAAATTTAACGCTCTTTATTTCAATGTATATGAACAAAAATAATGAAAATAAAATAATCACAACAAGATCTTCATAAACATCAAAGATATAGACATTTTAATAAACAGATGTAGTTTTCGACATCAAGATGATTATCAGTATTGTAAGTAGCGTATTGAAGCTATATACATTGTTTATAGATGTGTCTTCTGAATATTTGTATAGAAGGATCGCATCTGTATAGATAGATTAATCTAAGCTTATCTAGGTTTCTCTGTATGATATTTGAACTTCAAGACTTATAACCTGTTATGTACAGATATTTTGGGTATACCTATGCGGAGAAGATCTCTCTTTATAGTCATAGGAATAGCGGTAGGAATAGCGATTGTTATATCTTATCTACTTGTCTGGAGTTTTGTACAGATATCTATAGGGTATATTGCTATTGTGAAGCTTGAGGGAACTATAGGATATAGTAGAGGTTTTCTGAGTTCTGTGGGTATTACTCCTGATGATGTTAGACGATATGTTGAGATACTAATTTCAGATCCAGCTGCAAAAGCTGTCGTAGTTATCGTTAATAGTCCTGGAGGTTCTGCCTCAGCTTCAGAAGAAATCTATCAATACATTAAGAAGTTAGCCGAAGTGAAAACTGTTGTAGTGTATTCTCCCGAGACTTTAGCTAGTGGAGGTTACTACATTGCTTTACCAGCCCATAAGATTATTGTATCTCCATACGCATTCGTAGGTTCTATAGGAGCTGTATCCATCGTTCTTGATGTTGAAGATCTTCTTAAGAATATAGGGATTAACGTAACCATAATAAAATCGGGTGAATATAAAGATATAGGCTCTATATATAGATCGCTTACAGCTGATGAATATAAGATATTTAGCGAGTTGGTGAACAAATCTGCAGAACTATTTATAGAGAGAGTAAAAGAGAATAGACCTAATGTGGCTAGCGAAGTATTTACAGCTAGAGTATATTTAGGGATAGATTCTGTTAAAGTGGGTTTAGCAGATGATATTGGAACACTCGAATACGCTATAAGTATTGCAAGAAAACTTGCAAATCTACCTCAATATACGCCCACAAGAATTATAGAGAGACCTAAAGGTCTTCTAGAGATATTGCTAAGTCTTCAAACAAGTTTTACTGAAAATACATTACATAGAGCTACTGAAGAGTTATTCCTATCCGAATTTCAAAACAAGATACTGTTCCTGTGGATAAAATAACCGAGTAAGATGATAAAGTAGGACGTACTACGAGAGTAAGAGCAATAGTATGAAGGACAGTATAATCGATACAACCGTAACCATCACTATAGATTTTGTAATACTCCTCTCAACTCTATACCCATTTTTTATTATACGTCTTTCTTTGAATAATCTTGTAAACTTTTCATCTACTTCCATGGGAACATCTCTCCATGATCTATACCATAGATTATCGCATGTTGTATAATGTACCATAGAAACATCATGTCTATGAATCCTTGATTTATTGAGTCCAAGACCTAGACGCCATATAGAGGGTCTCACAATCTCTAATTCTTTTTTAGATGTAGTGGTATGTAGAATTTTGGTTAATGTACTGATTATCAAGGAGAGATAGGGTCTAAGTGGTTTATGTCTAGGATCTTTGGTAATAAGTGTTGCTACTTCATCTATGTAGTAAGCCAAAGGTTCAAGAGCTTTAATAACTTCTCGACATGATAGAACATAACTAATGACTCTAGAATTACCTCTATAGGATTCTAGAACCATCTGTATAAGAGACGTTAATTTGATGAGATAACCATCAATACTTCTAACTCCTGAAATACCCGATAAGAATTTATCTATAGCTTCAGAAAAAGATGAGACTGAAGAATCATTTGAGAAACAGCTTACAGAATCTAGATCAACGTGTTGTAGATTTATGGTACACAAATCACGATTAGAATCACCATGTTCTCTCTTTACAACCACATAATTTTGCACCAACACAACACCAAGAAAGTATAATATACTTTCATCTATTTAAGGATGTAGATGTCAGGCGTTTGCTAGTCTCAATTACGCTGGAATACCGTTTAAAATAAGTTACAAAAATTACAAATATTTTAACAATTACTTAGCTCTAGCTACAGTCTATAACAGTATTGAATATAGTGACTCAGTAAATCATTTACTAGATAACGCATTTAGTTAAACTAAAATATTATGTATTTACCTCAAGGCTTAGATAACGTCAGTATCAAACATATAGCTATGGTTATTAGACACAAAATCTACATCTATTCTATATTATAGCTACATCTCCTTAATTGTATTGAAGAATACCTATAGAGGTGGACACTCCATAGTTGTTAATAGAAACAACATCGATATGAGGTTTCAGAAACTAGTAAACCCATTTACCGGATTAACAATATTATTAGAAGTAGATTAGAGTAGATCCAAGAACATAAGCCATACACTCTTTCTAACAAAACAATTGTTGAAATAACATTAAACTTTATTTGATGTGTAGAGTAATCACTATTCGGTGTTGTTATTATGAGACTTGAGTTTGTGGCTTATCTAATTGTATTGGTTATAGTTATAGCTATAGTTGCATACACCTTGTCTCTTATTTATGGTAAACCATATATTCAGCCATCCGATAAAGAGTATAGAGAAGGTGTATCCATGGTCTCTATTGTTGGGGATATAATATATCTACCTCCACCTAGAAAGGTGACTAATGTTAGTGTTGAAGAGGCTATTCTATGGAGGAGAAGTATAAGGGATTACACAGCAGATCCGTTAACAATTGATCAGCTTTCTATGATTCTTTGGGCTGCTTATGGAGTAACAGAAACTACATGGGGTCTTAGAGCTGCTCCAAGTGCAGGAGCTACATACCCTCTAGAAATATATGTTGTTGTTGGGAATAGAAGTGTTCTTCTAGACTTAAACAAGTATCTTGATGCGGGGGTCTACAAGTATCATATACATAGCCATAGCTTGGAGCTCGTAAAAAGAGGTGATTTTAGAAACGAGTTAGCTAGAGCTGCTCTAGACCAGAGATGGGTTAGAGAAGCTCCTGTAAATATAGTCATTACGGCTGTGTTTGAGAGAACAACATCAGTTTATGGAGCTAGAGGTAGAGAAAGGTATGTACCTATGGAAGTAGGCCACGTGGGGCAAAACATATATCTTATGGCTACGGCATTGAGACTTGGAACGGTTGTTGTTGGTGCCTTTATCGATGATTGGGTAGCTAGAGTTGTATCTGCTTCAGAGGATGAAGTGCCTATGTATATAGTGCCTGTAGGTGTTCCTAGAGAATTTAGGGAGACGTCTTTTGAGGAAATATATAGATTTATAGAAAGGAATAGAAGGAGATAGATATGGTTAAATCGCTTAGGTTAGCATTAGCTATAGTCGAGACAACATCCATACCATTGATAATACTTACAGCTCTATACATTCTATCTGGATACCAATTACTCTATCCCCAAGTATACTTCATGCCATCAGCAAGAATCATACATATTGATCTCTACCTAAGATTAGTGTTCCTGATCTTAGTGTATCTACACTCTCTAGCAGGTATAATAATAATTTGTGAAAGAAGATTAAGTAATAAGTTGTTCAAAAACATTCTGGAATACACAGCTATAGCTCTATTATCAATACTTATAGCGATCCCCCTAGCACTAGAAATAGTCTATAGATGAAATCCAGCTGAAGTAGATTTCATTCGATGAATCATCAACTAGCGAAAAATAATGAAGACAATTATGTTTTTTGTTCTTCTGGTTCTATATGTATGGACACATCTATACCGCTCCTCTTAAGCTCTTTCTCGACAGTATCAACAATGCTGTGAGCTTCTTCAACCAATGTTCCTGAAGAGATTTTTATGACTACATCTCCGTGATATACATTCTCTATAACCTTTCTAAGTCTAATCCTATCAACGTTTAGACCATATCTCTTTACAGTTTCAGAAACCATTTCTACAACATCATGTGAAACAGTATCACTCACAACTTCTACAACTTCTCTAAAGTTTTTCACAAGCTCTATAAAGAGATACAGTGTCAATCCCACAGATCCCGCTAAATCCACCATATAGCTAATTGCTATACCGCCTAACGATGATACTATCGATACAGCACTCTCAATTAACTCTATAGCTGTAAATCCTGCATAACCTACAACAATAGGATGGGCTCTCTTAGAGATAAATATAGCCAGTCCATAGGGGATAAGAGCTAATGTAGCATAGATAGGAGATTCATAGCCTACTCTATATTCTTTGCCAAGCGTACTAATTATATCCAGCATAACTAATCCTGCAACAAAAGAGTACAGCATGAGCATAGATATCGGTCCTCCAAGAGTTATGCGGTGGTGTCCATAGTGATGATCTTTATCGGGAGGGATCATTCCTGCCTTAAAGAATTTGAGTATAAGGATTATAGCTAGAGTATTAGCTATAGACGTCATTGCATCAACAAACACAGATTTAGACCCACCTACAACACTTCCATATATTTTTAGAGACCCACCTACAACACTTAATACTATCAATACGGCTATGGTATTCCCAACTTTTTTCATAACCATTCACGAAAAATTTGATTTCTAGTCAATATAAGTATTCTTTAAGATATTCTTTAGTTAAACACCATAGAACATATATACTCTACCTCATTCATAGATTCTGGGATCGATAAATGATGGGACCCATACATATAAAGGCAAAGAAAGGTGAAGTAGCTGAAAGAGTTATTGTTGCTGGCGATCCAGCTAGAGTAGAACAAGTTGCATCAATTCTAGATAATCCTGTTCTCGTTAATAGAAACAGAGGCTTACTAGTCTATACAGGCAACTACAAGGGTATACCAATATCTGTTGCAATGCATGGTGTAGGTCATCCTTCGTCAATGCTAGTTATAGAGGAACTGATAATGCTTGGCGCAAAAGCAATCATTAGATTCGGTACATGTGGAGCAATGGTGAAGGGACTCAAAATAGGTGATCTAATAATACCTACTGGAGCTGCATATCACCCAGGGGGAGCATTCTATCAATACCTAAGAGATAACGTCTGTATGGCTTGTTCTCCACATTACGAGATACTTAAAGCTCTTGTTGAAGAAACTGAAAAAGCAGCTGTAAAATACGCTATAGGCCCTATAGTAAGTAGCGATGCATTCTATGCAGAAGACCCAGAATTCGTTAAGAGATGGAGCAGTAGAGGTATAATAGCTGTAGAAATGGAGTGTGCAGGTCTATTCATGCTAGGCGCTATGAGGGGCATGAAAACAGGCGCTCTACTACTTGTAAGTGATTCACTTGTAGAAGAATTAGGATTTGCAACAGCAGAAGAATTAAAATACTATGTAGATAGAGCATCAAGAATAGTACTTGAGGCATTAATAAAGGTTAAAGTATGAATCAAACCTCTAGATCATTACTAAAACATTCATATACTCTATCAACTAATTTTTATCTAGAAACAACAATAGAGGTCTCTCATGAGCGAAATTCTATAGCTGATACCTCCAGATGATGTGAATCTTAAGTATATCTTTTAAGTATATCTTATAGATATATTAAAAATTGCTATACATCCATGTTAATTCTTATCTTATTGAAATTCATCGACAGTAATTAATTATTAACAGTATTAAGAGTGATGTGATCACTAAAGCGATTCATTCAGTAATTAGTAATACAAGATTGTGGTCTTCTACCCATTTAGATCTTGTGTATAGAACATAGATAGTGGAGCATTAGCATTAATATTTATCTCATTCGGTCGGTATCATATGTAAAGTTGGTTAGTAACATTGATCGCTTAGCTTTTGCATATTATCTGTATCATTTGATTTAAGTAGCACTATATACAGAAATTGAAAATTAGCAATGAATTCAATTTATCTTCGTATAGACACATCTTATTAGTCTTCATATACTGATTTAAATAGTGTTAGAGTGTTTAAGAAGATAGCCTTAGTGAATTTGTTGAAATATAGAGGATATTTCTATATAATGTTAGGAGGTACTGATGTTGAGGATCTATATATCGTTCTCTTGAGGTTTTTGTTTTCTTTTACATTTCAGACTTTAACATCTATTAAAAAGTTCATAGACTATACACTTATAGTCTGCTAGATCATAACCTCTACTAAGATGGTGTTAGCTATGGAGGTACTGAAAATTGATAATCTTAGCGTAGTTGTTGGTGGAAGATTTGTTGTTAAAGATGTCTCTCTAACTATAGATAGAAATGAAATTGTGTTTCTCTTAGGACCTAATGGAGCTGGTAAATCATCTCTTCTTAAGGCTTTGATAGGATATCCAGGTTATACAATTGTTTCAGGGAGACTTTATTTTGATTCAGAAGATATAACTGATTCATCTATGGAGGTTAGGGTTAGTAAAGGTCTTGCTCTTGCTCATCAGATACCACCTAAATTACTTGGAGTTAAGGCTAGAAGTCTTTTAGAAGCTCTTTGTAGAAGAACGGGTTGTGATGTATATGAGATAGCTAATGAGTTAGGCATAATACATCTTCTGGATAGAGAGTTTGGTAAAGGATTTTCTGGTGGTGAGTTAAAGAGAATCGAAATGTCTATGCTATTAGCTCAGAAACCGAAGCTAGCTCTCATAGATGAGCCAGATAGTGGTGTAGATGTAGATTCTATAGCTGTTATAGCTAAAGCCATTAAGAGGATTATAGATATTTCGCCATACAAGTCAATAGTTATAGTTACTCATTCAGCATTGATATCTAAGTATATAGAGCCTACAAAGGTATGTATACTCATTTCAGGTAATGTAAAGGTTTGTGGTGGTAGGGAACTTATAGATGAGGTGTTTAGTCATGGGTTTAGAGAACTGGCTTAAAATTATTGAGTCAAGAGCGAGAGAAGGCTTAGCATTATCATCGCCTTACGGTATAGATATTGATATATCTCAATTCATAAACTATTCTAGAGAAGGTTCTACAGCTATAGATGAATCGAAAGTTAGAGAAGTAGGTGTAGATCTATCTGCTAAAGCTATCTATACTCAAGTAGATCAAACATACTTTAGATATCTAAGTAAGATACCTGGTGTAGAGGTTATGAGGCTTGAGGACTTTATAGAATCTAGACCAGATGAAGCAAAAGAATATGTATGGAGATTAATTGATCCGGGGAAGGATAAATATACTGCTTTAGCTGCATTAAAGGGTAGAGGAGGATATTTTATAAAGATTAAGAGTGGTACCAAAGTTACTGAACCGGTAATGGCATGCCTATTCATGAGCATAGGCGGTATACAGGCACCACACAATATAGTCATAGTTGAGAAAAATGCTGAAGCAACTGTCTATACTGGATGCACAATAGCTCCAGAATCTTTTGGTCTCCACATAGGTATATCTGAATTCTATGTCGAAGAGAATGCCACTCTACGATTCGTTATGGTACATTCATGGAATAGGGTAGCTCATGTGAGGCCTAGAACAGCTGTACAAGTAAAACGTGGAGGTAGATACATATCCTATTACGTGAATATAGGTAAAGTTAAGTCTATCCAAACATATCCCATAGTTACTCTAGAAAGTAATGCGTACACCTATCTAGCTTCCATAGTTCTTGGACTAGATGATGCACACATAGACGTTGGTAGTGGTATCAACATAGAAGGTGAAGACGCTGTAGCAGAAATAGTCTCCAGGTCTCTAGCAAGAGATAATTCTAAAATTATTGCCAGAGCATCTATAATAGGTAGATCTGGTAAAGGACATATAGACTGTCGAGGGCTTATGCTCTCAGATAAAGCATACATATACACAGTACCAGAACTAGGCGCTCTATCACCAAATACCATACTAACACATGAAGCATCTATAGGTAGACTGGCTGAAGAAGAGATCAACTACCTTATCGGTAGAGGATTCTCGAGAGAAGAAGCTGTAGGTATACTGCTAAGAGGCTTCATAAGCATAGATATAAAAGACATACCCCCACAAATAAAGAACTACATAGAAACAATAGAGAAACTTACTGTTGAAAAAGCCATGTAGATAGCTTTCCAAACTACTCCTAACTTAAGAAAGACTATAATTAGCTCTTTAATTAAGCATCATAGACAATGCCAATAACATATTGTTGTCAAACTAGATGCTAAAGCTTTGATACATTAATTTATTTAAACGTTGAAAACATATTCATTTAGTGTCTAGACCATACTATTAATTCTTATTAATTCTTGAGAGCTCAATCTATACCTCAAATCAATAACTATTTAGACACAAAATGTACACTAAATGGTTAGGCACTGTCCTAAAGGGCAAATGTATTGCCAACCACCCCAAGAAACATTATCCTATCTCCATATCTCCCATGTCCTTCCACCAATAGTTACTTCACTAATTTTTCTTCCTGCTGGATTAAGGTTCTGAATGTTTTCACAAAGAACTTATATCAACTTAGCAAATTTCATTAAGTCAACTAATTATCAAGACACTTTATTTTCTTACAATTCTATATACATACTAAACATTCAGCTTCATCAAATCTTATTCATTATTTAGTAAATAGTGACTAGATTCATTAAACAAATATAGTTTGTGATTCATTAAGATCTATATCAGCTACCTCTGGTCCAAACTACACAGAATACAAGTTAAAAAATGGCTTTGTTATGTGGTTGAAGCTTCTTTCCAAGCTGTCTTTGCGAAGTAGAATACTATAGGTATTAATACTACTGCAAAAGCTATAGCTATACCCCATCCAACTGTTCTTAGAACTTCTGATGCTCCTGGTATCTGCAACAATATTGCTGACATACCTACGTACGCAAATACTAACGCTATAGTGACTCCTACTACTGGTACTAGTTTTTCATAGGCTGGATGTACTTCTTTGAGCATTCTTGTTAGAACATCTACAACCATTATGCCTATGACTAGCACTATTGAACCCATAATTAATGCATATACTAGGTTTCCAAGAAGTCCAAGTATGTTTAGAGCTATGGTAACTAGTACTGCTACTAATCCTATAGCTATAAGGTTTTCAGCTAGATGTGCCAATGGCTCGAATTTCTCTTTGGCTACGGCTCTAAACAATCTACCTATGTATTTGGCCAGTATCACTACTAAAGCCAAACCTAGAGTCAGTAATGCTGCTGTAGCTAGAATTCTAGGTAAATAGAATGCTGCTGTAGACAGAATATCTCCAACAAGACCTGTTGCCCCTATCATACCTAAGCCTACAGCAATCGCTATAACTATTACTGTTGCTTTAACAAGACCTGCTACAAGTGATGGTGTCTCTATACCTGCATCTTTAAGTGCTTTGCCTACATCTGTTTCCTCGAGAGGTTTAGATACAGATTCCACGATACTTTTAACAAATTTTCCAACAATATCGGCAATAATGTAGCCTATAACAACTATAATACCGGCCATAATTCCTGATGGTAGAGCTGTTGTTAAGGTGGTTAGTAGATTTGGTGTAGCAAACATAATCGATATAGCAATTCCAAAGACGAACAGTATTAGGATTACTGATAGAGCTGTTGAAGTAAGATTCTCGAAAACTTCGTGCTTATCTCTTAGAGGTAGAGCTACAAGTTTAGCTAAATATTCTGCACCAAGTACTGCTAGAGGTATACCTATCGATAATACGACAAATCCTCCAAGAACATTAATAACAATTATTATAAACGTTCTTATAAACTCTCCACCAGGAAGTCCAGCAGCGTCTATAGCGAACATAATCGATATCGCTACAATAAGTACGAATATAAATGTGCCTATGAGGCGACCTAAATCAATACCAGCTTCCTTAAGCCTTATTCCTACAGCTGTTCTCTCTAGAAATCTTCCTAGAACTCTATTAAATAGTAACCTGATTGCTCCTTTAACAACAACACCAATTCCATAACCAATTAATATGATTACTAGTGCAAGAACAACTGAGGGTATAGCTGCAATAATCTGTGTAGCTACTCTAGTTAACTCATCTACTAATCTCTCTATCATATCCCTACCCCTATACCTATACTGCATCACTACCTATTTAAATATTTTATAGTAGCAGCTACATTAATTTAATCAAGTATAAGAAATTCAAGAACATTTAGAGCTTATTATCTAGAGCTTATTAGCGGTCAGTGCCTTCGATAAACTCGGGTGAAATATGGTGAGTCTACTAGAGATCACAATTATGCTAATTGTTGTAGCCTTTGCATTAATATTTATAGGTGTGGCTCTTTTGATTGTAGATGGCTTGAAGAATTCTGAGAAGGATAGTAAAGTTAAGGGCGGAGGGGTTATAGTTATAGGCCCTATACCGATAGTTATTGGAACTAGTGAGAAAGCATCCAAAGTTTTAATCATACTTGCAATAATTTTAACACTCGTAACATTGATTACTTTTCTTATTACAACTGGATTAATTAGGATAAGAGGTCCATAGATATGAAGTTAATTACACTAAGTTTCATACTTATAGTACTGGGATTCCTTATAGCCATGGTTGCTACATTAATACCACTATTTATCGCCATCCCCAATAATTCGAGAATCGATATTAATGTAGGTGGATGTATACTTGTATCCTTTGTTCCCATATGTTTTGGCTATGGTACAACACCTCTACATCTAATAATGATTATGCTGCTACTCGTTATAGTCATCGTGTTAATAACCATAGATTTGAACATATTTATTAGAATGAAGAATACCCTTAATAGAATGTACGAAGAGAAGGAATTCGTATAATGCATGAACCAAAACAATACTTATTTTTGTGTCTAAAGTGCTAGCTATAGGTGCACATGTATGATTGAATTAGATCCTCTTGAAGCATTAGATCTAATACCACACCCATTAACAATAGTTACTGCTGGAGATCCCGAGAAATCGGGTAAGAGAGGTGGCATGACAGCTGCATGGGTTTCCAGAGTTTCCTGGAATCCACCTCTGATAGCAGTCTCAATGACTAGATCACGATACACATACCAACTCATAAAGGAGTACAAAGCATTTGTTGTTCATGTAGTCTCTAAGAGATTTGAAAAGATGGCATTAGAGATATTTGGAGGTTTGAGTGGTAGAAATAGAGATAAGTTTGAGTTAGCTGGCATACAGCCAATTAAAGCAGAAAAAGTAGTTGCACCAATAATTCCAGGTACACCTCTATCAATAGAATGTATATTTGTGACAGAGCATGTTGCTGGAGACCATGTAATAGTTATTGGTGAAGTAGTTAAAGGTCATAAAGGTTCTGAAGAACCATTACTAGTCTGGATGAATGGATCAAGTTATGAAATAAAGATGTAAGAACCATCTATACTTTGTATACATTTTTATATACAATGATATCTATAATCTCTGCGCCATACCTATAGCTAACTTCGTTATTTAAAGTAGAAATTATGAGATGGATAATAATGCTGTTAGAGAGTTTTAGCTATTTATATTTTATGATATTCATATGAAGAGTAATAGAAGATATCATATATATCCTAATCTAGCGATATAAGACGACTAATCAATTTTTAAGCCCTCCCTGATGCACCTATACTAAACTTTAGAACCTATGAATCTATACAGTAGGTATAATATATTTGTCTCCTTATGTCTTTAGGTTATAGATCTAGATATACCCTACAACTTTTCCTCTAAGGTCATAAAAAGTTGCATCAACTATTTCTGCATAAGCTCTCTTACCTAGAGCTTCTACACCAACATCTAATACAACAGGCTTGTAGTTGTATAATCTCCCTATAGCTTTCCCTCTATTTGTATCGATTTCTGTTATCCAGATTTTGGCCATAGAGCCTACATACTCCTTGTTTACATCTAGTGCTATAGCTTCATATATTTTCTCTAGATAGCTGCTTCGGCTCTTCTTTATAGGGTCTGGTATCTGTGGCATTAATGCTGATAGGGTTTGGGGTCTAGGGGAGAAGCGAGCTATATGAACGCGATCTATATAGTTTTCAACTATAAGTTTAATGCTTTCTGTAAAAGCTTCTTCATCTTCACCTGGATGACCAACGATAATATCTGTGGCTATCTGTATACCTTCTATCTTTTTCTTAAGCTCTTTAACTACTTCTAGAAAAAGTTCTATATTGTGTTTTCTATTCATATATCGTAGAATCTTGTTGCTTCCACTTTGAACAGGTATATGGAGATGTTTATAGACTTTGGGATTCTTTATGATAGCTATAAGATCGTCTAAGAAGTTCACAATGTGTCGAGGATTCATTTGACCTAACCTAATTACATATTCTCTACTATCTATGTTTAGTAGTTCATTTAGAAGGTCTGGTAATGCGTATCTACTGTATATATCATAGCCATAGACAGCTAGGTCTTGTGCTGTTATCTCGATCTCGATAGCTCCTTTCTCTAGAGCTTTCTTGAAAGCAGATACAACCTTCTCTATGGGAGCACTTCTCAAATGAGGTCTAGCTATCTTTACTACACAGAAAGAACATTCATCAAGACAGCCTTCGGCTACAGGTATTGTTGCTTTTATACCTTCAACTATATCCGGTAGAACTTGGAATGACTTATACTCGTCGAACAGACTTACAGGCTGTTGAGATTCTATGGCTTCTATAACTCTATTGATGCTTTGAGGAGCTATAAACGAAATTGACTGGCCTAGTGATCTTATTCTATATGGATAGACTTTGGTAATGCATCCAGCAACAATAAGCTTTTTACCTAGTTTCAACAGCTGATCAATTCTTTTAAACATTTTAACCTCAGTATCATACCTAACAACACAAGTATTCACTATGAGGATATCCGCTTCCTCAGGAGTATCAACAATCTCGTACCCCTTCTCGATTAAGATAGTCTTCATAATTAGAGAATCTGCCTTATTTACTGCACAACCATATGTCTCTACATAGATCTTTACCATATCGTTTAAGACCTCAAGCTGTAGCCTCGTGTAGCTGTTTTGAGCTTCATATAGGTTTATATCGCTTTTTGCAACTCTTCTGCTACGATTAATGCATAGACCCTCTTTTTGTGTAGCTGTTCTATCTCTTCTCTTTACCTTTTAGTGAGTAGAGAACACAACCTCTTCTCCTATACTTTTCCTATACTTTATAACGCTACACCTAACGAACTCTATTCTAGCTATATATTCATCTATACTATTGATAGAGAGAAAATACTCTAACTATTCATATTCAGTTGGGAAATGATTAAGCTTAAATACCTTGAAATATTCTTTGGAAAGATACTGATACACAAGATATTGATTGAGAGGATTCTAGAACTATGCAATAAACTATGTACATGAGGTAGGTGATGGGATCATAGAGCCGGTCAATGAACATAACTCAACTATAGTTCTCAAAAACCTATACAAACTCAAGAAGAATGTAAAGAAGAATAAAATATTCAACAAAATTATCCCTACAGTTCTACAGAGAGATGTAGTTCACCATAAGATACAAAACGATACAAAACACTTGAGAGAGGCTTTAGAATCATACGTTAACCTTATGAGAACATCATCAACGTATCCAGGTCTAGAAACAAGCTAGAAGATAACAGTAATAGAGTACTGAAATACATTAAATGCAAATTCACAGGAGATAGAGATGTAACTGTATGTATCAGTATTATTCCATAGGTACACCAGGATATGGGGACTAGGGATACCCCTAAATACCTCCAAAAATGATGCAAACCTAAGACCAATACAGGAGAAACGATATGAGACAATGAAACTAACCAATATAAATCTATATAAAAGCTGAATCCATATCAAGTTATAAGCAGTATAAATCTATATGAGGTTAGGGATAGAATATTGGTGGACAATGAGCTTAAGATACTCAACGACTACGACTACATGCTAGATAGAGCGTATAGTCTACTACCAGCTAAGAAATCTAGTAGAGCCTACGATATACCATTTCCTGAAGTAGATTATATAGGAGATCATACGGTTATCAAAAACTTCAACCATATATGTGAGAGACTAAGAAGAGATCCTAGGATAGTAATGAGGTATATGCTCAAAGAGCTTGGTAAACCCGGTGGTCTTGATGATAGAAATGTATTGACAATATACAGCTCTATAAAGACTCAGAGCATAAGAGAGCTCTATAACAGATTCCTTGAAACATACGTTAAATGTCCAACATGTGGTAGCTATGATACAGAACTTGGTAAGGAAGGAAAAGTGTACTATATAAAGTGTTTAGCATGTGGTGCAAAATCTTTTGTTAAGCCAATATAGCGTTTATGAAGGAGTACAGCATGGAAGGTATGTACTACGTTAAGATACACCATATAAACAACAACAGTATTGTGGCTGTATGCGATGAAGAAATCTTGGGTAAGGTTTTTAAAGAAGGTGATTTAATTCTCGATGTTTCACCAAATTTCTACAAAGGTGAAAGAGTAGATTTTGAGACAGCTCTCAAGATTATAGAGGAAGGTGAGATAGCAGTTGTGACTGGGCGTCGAATAATAAAGAAGCTTTCTCAGTTGGGGCTTGTAAACGAAGATTATGCTCTAAAAGTTGAAGATCAATTCCATATACAGATAATTAGAGAGGTATACAGAGATTGAGGAGATTCTGTTCGAAATGCGGTAAAGAAGAAGATTTGAAGACACCTATAGTAGATAACTTGTGTGTGAAATGTTATATTCAAACTAAGAAACTCTTAGAGATCCCTAAACTAATAGAAGTTACTTTGTGTAGTAGATGTGGAGCTATATCGATAGGTAGCAGATGGTTTTATCCCAATACACCATCTAAAGCAAGATATATAATTGAACAACACATAACATCGCTGGTAAAGAAGGAAACAGATGTAGATATAGAAAATCTGGATATAGAACTTGATGATATGTTAAACAAGCAGGCTAAAATTTATGTAAATATTTTGATAAAGAATATAATTAGGTATACAATAGAAAGCACTACAGAAATAAAGTGGAAGAAAGGCTTATGTCCAATATGTTTCAAGAGAGCTGGAGGTGGTTTTGAAGCTATTGTTCAACTTAGGTTCATGAACTATGAAGATCTTGTCGAGAAATTTAAGAACGAGATCTTACAGCTCTTCTACGACTACATTGTGGAAATTAGCGATGTTAAAAATGGCATCGACATAAAGATTGCTTCACGAAGTATTGCAAAGAAGATAGTAGACATAGCTTTAAGGACGTGGAGAAACGTTAGGATTGTAGAATCTTTTGGCGATGTTAGAAGAATAAGGAATGGCTCTAGACATGGTAAACAGTACATATCTATTAGAATAATCAACCCTAGAGAAGGTGACTATATAGTTTTGGATGGAAAGGCCTATACAGTTGACAAGGTACATGAGAACGGTATAGATGTTGTTGATAGTGATGGAGAAAAGATTTTTGTGTCTCTAGATAAGCTACTGAACATGTATAACAAGATGAAGAAAAGAGCTAGATAAACATATTGAAAAGCAATAAGTTAATAAAGTAGTAACATAAAGTAATTAGATGCAAAGGTGAGGAATTTATAGTAAAGAGAAAGCAAACTGAACCACTACAAAAAGACGTTATGTTGCCTAGTGAAGGTCAGACTATTTGTGTGGTAGAAGAGATAATAGGTGCTGACTACACAAAGGTTAGGTGTTCTGATGGTGTAACAAGAATATGTAGAATACCGGGTAGATTCAGAAGAAGGGCATGGCTATCTGAAGGAGATGTTGTTCTTGTAGCACCTTGGGATTTCCAGCCGAATAAGGGAGATATATTACATAGGTACGAAAAAGATGAGATTAGGAAACTTATAAATATGAATGTAGTGGCAAAAGAGTTTATAGAGGGGAGTCAATAGCTGGTCCAAAAAGACAGTATTGATAGTGAAGTTGATAGAGAGATCAAGAAGGAATTCAGAGAACCTAGATTAAGAGATAAAGACCTTTTTGAAGTTGTTGAAGAAGTTTTCGATAGACAAACTATCCTTGCTATTCTAGACCTTAGAAGGAGGAAATGTATAAAGACATTAAAAGGTGTTGTTGCTAGTGGTAAGGAAGCTAGGGTGTATTGGGCCAAAGGATTTGATGGATCTGATCTTGCTGTAAAGATATACCTTACAGCAACAGCTGAATTCAGAAAAGGTATCTGGAAGTACATACATGGCGATCCAAGATATGAATGGGTAGCTTCACTACCTTCACATAAACTCATGGCTGTTTGGGCTAGAAAAGAGTTTGCAAATCTCAAGAGGATATATGATGTAGGTGTAAGTGTTCCTAAACCTTTGTGTGTCAATAAAAATGTCTTGGTCATGAAGTTTATAGGCGAGAATGGTGCAAGAGCACCACTTCTTAAGGAGCTTCACGAAAATGGTGAGCTTTGTGAAGAAATTGCTGAAAAGATTTTTGATAAAGTTCTATACTTCATTTACAAGCTTTACTGGGAGGCAAGACTCGTTCATGGTGATATGAGTGAATACAATATCATGGTGTTTGTGGGTGAACCATATATAATAGATGTAAGTCAAGCTGTTAAAGTTGATCATCCTAATGCTACCCAGTTTCTATATAGAGATATACATAATATTGTGAGATTCTTTAACAATGAAGTTGGTATAAATGTTCCTCCAGCTAAAGATATATTTGACTTGATTATAGAGAAAAAGCTTAATCAAGACTAGTTACGGTAAGTAGTAACAGTTAATTAAGCTTAATATCTCGTGAAGCTCTTATACCTGGGTGGAACAAAAATGACTGAGGAGTTGAACAAAGGTCCAAGAAAGTCTACAACTAAGGTTCAAATCGGTAGTTTTAATGTTTCGAAAAGAAACGTGATTATTGGTATGACCAAGCTATATACCACAATACCTTTCGATCGAGTAGGTATTGTTATAGGTAAGAATGGAGAGATCATCAAAAAAATCATGGAACTCACAAGAACTAAGATAACTGTTGATGAAACCAATGGTGTAGCCGTAATAGAGCCTGCATCACCCCAGACAACACCCTACGATCTTATGAAGGCTCAAGACGTTATAAGAGCTATAGGCTATGGATTTTCTCCAGAGAAAGCATTTAAGCTACTTGATGAAGATAATGTTCTTATAGTTATAGACCTTACTCAATACGTTAAAGACTCTGAAAACCATTTAACAAGGGTTAAGGGTAGGATAATAGGTGAAGAAGGTAAAGCACGAAAAAATATAGAGGAGATGACCGATACGTATATATCTGTTTATGGAGAAACAGTAGCAATTATAGGAAACTATGAAAATGCTAATATTGCACGTGAAGCTATAATGATGCTTATTGAGGGTAGACAACACTCAACAGTATATAGACACATAGATAAACTTATGAAACAGATCAGAAGGACTCGTGCAACAAACATATGGGTAAAAGAACTGTGATTGTTATCCTTTGTAGATAGCCGAATCCTCATCATGAATATTCATCTTGTAGTACTATAAACCTTTAAAACCTCTAGAGATATACAGAATTCTGTGTATTGATGATAGCTAGCGGGCCCGTAGCTCAGCTAGGTAGAGCGGCGGACCATGTAGAAAGGCCGAAGCTCCAGCAGCTACGGGTCTTATGACCGTAAGGGATGAAATAATGCTGGAGCGTTGAATATATCGGAGAGACCCGTAGGTCGGGGGTTCGAATCCCCCCGGGCCCACTACACACGTGCTATATATGCCACATCACACATGTTTGGTAAATGTTTCAATAATTCTATTTATTCTTTCTTCTACATATGGATGAGATCTGAATATATTCATAAGGTTTTTTCTAGATGGTTCTACGTCAAATATTTTCAATTTTTTAAGCATATTTATATATATAGCTGGATCTCTAAAAGCCTCCACTGCTACAAGATCTGCTTCAAACTCAAATCTCCTTGTTAGATACCTGATAATAGATAACATAACAATGTACGCAGTACAAGTCATTAGCACCAGTAGCAATATTGCAATCAGTTCATTCTCTATGTTCAGGAATATTAAAGACGTGGGCAACATCATTAGTATCAATATTAATAATGCTACCGTTAGTAACTTGACCTGGTGTTTCTGCTTACAGTGTGCATATTCGTGAAGAAATACTGCTTTAAGTTCCTCAGCGCTCATTAATTCTAATAAAGTTTGTGTTAATACAATGGTTCTACACCTGAGTCCGACAACAGCTGCATTAATTAGAGGAAATTTCTCAGAAATCTTGATTTTCTCGAAAGGTCTGACATTTAAGGTAGAGGCTACCTCTATTGATATGTTGCTCAGTACCGGGTTCTTTACCTCATATGAGTAGAGCCACCAAACTCTTAACAGTATTTTTTCGATGTTATTCATAAGCTTCTTCATTTAAGCATCGTATTCAGTTTAGTATAAGCATCTACATAATAAAGCTTAAAGCTCATTCTGTTACTGGAGATTGTACATAGTGTGGTATCTTGTGTACGATAATCAGTTTACGATTTACCGCAGTCACTTATAATGATGCAATAATATTGATGAAGTGGTGTGGCTATGAGAAAGATATTTATCAGAAGGTACCTAATGATTAAAGGATACTTTGCTCAGCTAATTCTTGATGGTCTTAAAACTACAACCATTAGATTGGGTAAAGTTGTACCTAGGCTTAGGACTGTTATAATACATAGCGATGGTAAACCTATAGCTGAAGCCCTAATAAAGAATGTTACGTATAAGAAGGTACGTGAACTTACAGATGAAGATGCTAAACGCGATGGCTATAATTCTATTGAGGAACTTCTTAACGATCTAAGAGATATCTATGGTCGTGATATACATCAAGAGGATGTGGTATCCATAATAGAGTTTGAGATCACCAAGAAGTTTAGCGATATAAATCCCGAGGATATTTATTTGGGTTTTTCTCCCCATACCATAGCTATCTTAGCTAATAGATATCTAAGAGATGTTCTCGATGAGGAAGAGAAAAGAATTGTAGAGCATATCCTTAGATACAGAAGCATTAGAACAACATCACTCAAGCTATTTGGATCTCTTGAAAAGAGATGGATTATAAGAAAGACTCTAAGGAAACTATTAGCTAAACTACTAGACAGAAAAGTAATAAATGTTGACGATAAAACTATCGAGAAGCTAGCAGAAATATCGACATTTTGGAGAAGATATCTTGTGGAAAAGAAAAACAGATATAGTTCTGAACAGAATAGTGATTTTGGTGGAGGTAATGGTTCAAAGTAAAGAAAAAGATGAAAAACCTAAGAAAAAATCCAGGAACTCTAGCACTCCTCGAGATACATTCTGTTAGCATTAGCCGCTATCTGACACTAGATTAACTACGTTGCCCTGCTTACCTACAACTATATCAAAAATCATTTCTGTAGCTGCTTGAAGATTATAGCATATCAATTGTAACCTCTCGAAGAATGCTTTTGCGTTAAGGTAATCATCTATAGACTTGTATTTGGGTATGACATCCATCTCCATTCGAGCTATAAATTTTGAAGATTCTTGAGCTAAATCTATCGCCCTACTAGCAACATACACATTGTTCTTCGTCATCGTATCCAGTATTATGTCTAGTAGGTACTGTATATGCATATTGAGTTCATCGAGTTTATCCTCGATAAACATTTTTACTACATTCATTAAGTGTGGCTTATCTATGAATATCGATGATGCTTGTGTTAGTGCATCTCCTACATCTTCTAACGCTTTTATCAACGCTCTATATTCTGTAATGAAAGGTGTTGATCCTAGCAAGCTCAACACATATACATATCTTATGGCTAGTGCATAAACACGATCCATCTCTACCTCTAGTTCCGTTATTTCCTTCAGATGATCCACACTACTATTCTTTATCGAGAGCGTTAGAAAGTTGAACATATTCTTTAGCGTAGATATTACTCTAGAGACAAGTGCATCAAGACTATACCTATTTATATCAACAAATATCTGTATAGCAACCCTTCCAGGTGTTTGATCAACTATTTCAGAACCTATCAATAATCTAACAAGTGATCTTATAGCCTGCATATGAGATGGTGAAAGTATCCCTTCGGAATTCTCTACAATAATTCTATCGTATCCAGCTATATATGATGCATAAAGAGATCTTAGAAGAATATCTTCAGGAGTTGTTTGAGAAACAATGAGTCTGACCTCCTTACCTTTAGCCTTCTGTTCTAGAATACTCTGCGGAATTATAATGAGAGAACCATCTTCTTTAGATTCAAGTCTAACCATATCCGAAGGCTTGAGATTCACAAATTTAACCCATTCAGCTGGAAGAGATATCATCAATGTTGATTTTCCGAACTTCTGAACCCTTCTTGTTTCAACAATTTTAGTGCTGTTCATACAACCCAATACCTATAGCTAATCTAGGTTGTTAAGGTTTAAAAATGTTAATAGTTTATATGACATTTCACATATTTTTTAACAGATTCAGAAGATAGATAACACTATGAAGAAACGTTAAAGTCTAGCCATACCTCATTACATTTGGTATAGAGAACCCTATAACAGCTCCTTTTTTTAATTGAACTATAACTCCATTTTCAAGTAATACAACTTCATCAGCTTCTTCATCAGATAAGGTTACATGTAGAGTATCTGTAGCTCCATCGTACACTATGAATGCCTGTCCTAATTTGTTTAGATCTATAGATGCTTTTTTCTCACTTACAGACATACTTGTAGATTCTTTATCATCCATCTATATCACCACAACACCTACTTTAACGATAACAAGTTTAGGTTACATATATAAGTTTCCTCAACATAGCATTAATCATTAAAGTCATACCATTATCTAGAGTACAATAACCATACAGAATCCGAGAGATACTCACATACCTCTGCACCTACACCACATAACATCTATACACACATTCCTTCCGCTATACGAATCTATTCT
The DNA here is from genome assembly GCA_038831005.1 of Ignisphaera sp. Taxonomy (NCBI): domain Archaea; kingdom Thermoproteati; phylum Thermoproteota; class Thermoprotei; order Desulfurococcales; family Desulfurococcaceae; genus Ignisphaera; species Ignisphaera sp. The sequence goes on along the minus strand of JAWBKZ010000005.1, from coordinate 145,519 downwards.
AAATATTCTGTAAATATCATCGCACCTACTTCCTATAACAGCGTTTTCAAGCAATTTCTCGAGAACATCATTAACGACCTCGATGAATCTTTTGATATCCTCATTCAATGTCATGGACACCTTAAAGCCCAATCTTTATATTACATTTCTTTATGCATGCATAGATCGAAACGATATCTCTAGAAACAGACAAAGGTTCGATACAAGTTGCATCAACAATTTTAGCCACATGCTTGAAATATTCTTAAATTACATTATTGTTTTGAAATCCTTGTAACTCTCAAAATATTTAGAATAGATCTAGATACATCAGCTATGTTCTCTAGATCTTCACGACTCTTTTTAGCTCTTATAAACATTAGTGATTTAGTTGCATCTCTTATTTTCCAATACTTGTGAAGTATTCGAGCTAGAGCTAAGTCAATGTATTTAAATGGTGCATGTATTTCTGTATTAAGATTAAGTCCTATAAAAGATTTCAAAAACTATCAATATCTTCTCAAAGTCTCTACCTATTACGTAACCTTCTTTCTCATGCAAATTAAATGAGTAGTAAACTATATTACATCTACCTTGAAGAGATATGGAAAGGTTCTCCTTAGCATCAATAGGGGCAAGTATTTTATATTCATTAGTGGTCCATCTATATGCAATTATTGTGTCATATTGATTTGCATCAACTTTAGCTATAAAGAGTACATTTGGTGCAACCATAATCACTATGCAGTCAGAATCTGTAGCGTTAGCTAAAGATCTTAAAGTCTCTATACGCATACTAAAAATCCATAGTTACTGAAAACACAAAACTGTTTACTCCATAAGTTATTCAATTCCTCTAACCATCGAATCTCTCACAGCATATATATTTATAAACTTCCAGAACAAAGAGAAATCAACCAAATCTTCGGTTCGATTTGAATGTCAGAAAAAACAAAGATAATAAACCTTAAACCAGGAATGGAGAACGTAAATGTTGAAGTAAGGGTTCTGGAAAATCTTGGTGTAAGAACAATCAATACGAAAGCTGGTGTAAGAACTCTTGGAGAATATATTGTTGGTGACGAAAGTGGTAGAGTGAAGCTAGTTTTATGGGGTGCGAAAGCAGCATCTCTTGCTTCTGGAGACACTGTGTCTATAAGGAATGCCTGGGTAACGTCATTCAAAGGAGAAGTACAACTTAACGCTGGTAAGAACAGTAGTATAGATAAGGTTCCAGATGAAAATCTTCCTCCAGCAGAGTCTATACCTGAAGATGCGCCTAAATCTTCTGAAGGTTATCAACCTGAAAGAAGATCTTTTAGAAGAGGAGAAGGAAGAGGACGTGGTGGTAGAAGGTTTAGGTGAATAGGTCATGGATGAAGAATCAAAACCTAGATGGAATGAAATGTATAGGAAGAAGGGTGTTGAAGTAGGAGTAGATAAAGATGAGTTTATAGTTGCTGTAAATGAAGAGAAGGCATATGCATTAGCACCTATCGTGTATTACATATGGTCGCATTGCGATGGAGAAACAAGTATTGGTCACATAGTTGAAGACATAATGACTAATGTTGAAGGACTAGATATAGATACCGTATATAATGCTGTTATAGATATTGTGGATAGACTTATTGAAGCTGAACTACTAGAGAAAGTATAGACATGAAATCAAATCCTTCATATACTCAAACTCTCTTTTGCTAATTTTTTATCCGATACCGATATACTATACGAGTTACTAACGGTTTATAGCTTTAGTGTATCTTCATCAATTTAGTAACTCATTTGGCAGAGGCGAGACTATATCATGGTTAACATTAGTGGTATATATAGTGCTCTAGAATCTTTCTACTCTAAACAAGAACTTCTATGGATGGCCTCATCTATATCTAGATTTCATCGAATCCAAGGAAGTAATGAGCTTGAAAAAGCTGTAGACTATGTAGCTAAGAACCTTCTTGATCTAGAGAACTTTGAGATGAGGACATATAGATTCAGTTATGGTGAACATTATGGCACTCATTACGATATCGTTGGATGGGATATAGAAGATGGATTCACATCTATAGTCAAACCAAAACATAAAATGTTAAGTAAATTCCTATCATCTAAAACAGCTGTAGTCGCTCATAGCCCTAGAGGTGACGTAGAAGCAGAAGTTGTTTATGTGGCTGATGGTCTTGATCTTAATAGGTACAGAAATGTTGATGGTAGAATAGTCTTAAGTTATGGGTCTCCATACATAGTTTATAGAACTGGTTGTAGATTCGGAGCTTCTGGATTCATATTCTTTAAGAAAGATGCTCATGAGGAAGCTGTACCATACATAGGACTCTTTCTGTCTAGAGAAGACACAGAAACATGTAGAGCGCCAGCTACATCGATATCTAGACATGCCGCTATACATATCATTAACAGTATAGAGAAGGGGTATAAAGTTATTGCAAGAATATATGTAGAATCTAGCTTTAGAGCAGAAGCATATATACCAGTACTTGAGCTATCGCTAGGTGATGGAGAAAGAGAAATTCATGCATATGCACATATATGTCATCCTGCTGGAACAGTTAACGATAATGTTAGTGGCGTAGTAGCACTTATAGAGCTCGCTAAAGCAATTAATAGAGCGCTCAATAAAGATAGTATTAGCTATCCGAGGTACAGAAAAATAGCGTTTGTTCTGTTTCCTGAATACTATGGCTCACTTCCATACCTGCTTGAAAAAACAAAATCTAGCAATATAGAATTCAGTGTAAATCTCGATATGATTGGAGAAAAACAATGGATAACGAACTCCACACTTCACTTCATATCTCCTCCCAAAATTTTATCGAACAAGTTATACGAAGGTTTGATGCTGAAGCTACTGAACTATAGCCTCTCTAAAGTCTCGACATTCTCATCATCTATAAAGACGATATCATATAGATTCGATGTAGTACCTTACGATAGTGGAAGCGATCATGATATTTATCTCCAGTTCCAAATACCATCAGTAATGATCAATCAGTGGCCAGATATCTACTATCATACAGATATGGATACTATAGATAAATTTGATCCAGATATAACCTCATATATATCGATAGCCATAGGTGTAGCCATATATGTACAATCTTCAAATCAGTTAAGCGAATCTACAAAGAAGAGTATTGAAAATATGTATACATATATTATGGAGAGTTATAGAGAATTAAAACAAGAGAAAGAGGATGTCACATCTGAGAAGTTTGAGGATCTTGAAGACACAGCTATCTATAGATATATAGCACCTAAAGGTGTTATATCTGTGAGACATCTCTATACCCACATAGGTTTTGAAGATACTTTAAACATAATGAATGATATAGAGAACAAGTTTATGTATCATCTGTTCACTAGATACATACCGTTGATTCTTTCGATAAAATCCATGAACATCTATGATATTGCTAGACATATAGAGCAAGACTATAGAAGATCAATAGCGTTCAGAGATATTAAGAAGATACTCAACTATCTCTACAGAATAGGTGCTATAGAGAAGGACCGAGAATAACCCTACATATCATGCTCTCTAACTGTTTCATCGTTCTTAAGCATTCCACATACAGGGCACTGTGTATTCCTTTTAATTTCTACAGTCCTAAACTCCATATAGAGAAGATCTACTATGAGAAGCTTGTTTAGTAATGAAGGAATTGTACCGAGAAGATATTTTATTGCTTCAGCTGCCTCAATTACACCGAGAACCCCTGGTGTCACACCTATGACTGGTATCTTCTTCTTAGGTGAGGGTTTGGGTATTATGCATGATAGACAGGGAGTTCTACCCGGTATAATTGTTGTAGCTTGACCATACCAACCAATTATACCAGCATGAACGAGAGGCTTCTTTAGCTCAACACATAACTTGTTTATTATGTATCTGGTCTCCCAATTATCGACAGCATCAATCACTATATCAACATCTTTGACTATTTCTCTACCATTAGATTCATTGAATTCTTCATCTTTGCACAATACTTCAATAGCGCTATTCAATCTCATGATTCTCTCGCATACAACATCAGCTTTCTTTCTACCTATATCGTTTTCAGTATACAGTATCTGTCTATTTAGGTCTGAAATCGATACAGCATCTCTATCAATAACGTACATCCTACCTACACCAGCAGCAACTAAATAAAGTATAGCCGGGGAACCAAGTCCACCAGCACCTACTACAGCTACACTAGAGTTAGATAGCTTCTTCTGGCCTTCGAGACCAAAAATCATGATTTGTCGATCATACCTTTCGTAAATATCCATTGGTTTCACATCAGGATCCTGTTTTACTATCCTATTGAGCATCAGATATATAACTTTACTCATCGTGTATCTTATGCATTAAGCTTATATTGCATTTATTCCTCTATTTATCTTGTAATGTGAATAGCTATGAGGATAGTAGGAACGCTTGAGATAGTATTTAGTAAAGCTCTGCCTATGGAAGCTAAGGGTGATATAGAAAAAGCTATTGAGTATCTCAATAATGACTACCTTAAGAAGGGTACAAAAGATCCAAATGAAGCAGCCAATATAGACAGTTTCGAGATTAGTGAAGATAAACTAGTCATAAAATTGAATACAGGTTCTAAGGTACGTATCGATGAAGCTTCACTCAGAATAAAAAATGTTCTTTCTTCTATACTCGGGAGAAACTATAAGATTGGTGTGAGGAATCTAAAACTTGCTGAACCCAAGATACTTCTCGATGGTATTATATCAGTATCCATATCTCTTCCATTCATAAAAAAAGTTTATTCTGAGGAAGGAAAAACTATCGTTGAACTTAACGATTTATTTGAAAGTGATCTTAAGAAACCTATATTCCTTAGACTTCTTAGACTTATAGAGGAAAAAGAAAAGAGATATAGGTGGGGTGGTAAAGCCGAACATTGGATTCTACTTAAGAAGAGCTCTACTAAGCCAGTTCTATTCTACGAAGATCCGAACAAGATTCTCGAAGAAATTGGATGGATTAAGAGAACCTCCATAGGTCAATGGATCTATACTCCACCACTTACACATCTACTTAACTCGCTTAAAGAACTATTCCTAGACGAGGTTATCAAGCCCCTGGGTTTCGAAGAAGCCGTGTTCCCGAAGATGTATCCACTTGATGTAGGTTTAAGGACAGGACATCTCAAAGGCGTTATAAACTCCATGGTTTTCGCTTCTCTACCTAAGAGCTACAATATATCTGAATTCGAACCATTAATAGACTACATGACTGTAATGGACGAGGCACCACCAAAAGAATTACAAAAATATGTAGAACCACCATCATATTTTCTATGTTTCGCTCAGTGCGAACCTTTCTACTGGTTCTTTGAGAACGAAATATTAGATGATAACCTGCTACCCGTTAAGTGGTACGATATGAGTGGACCCTCATTTAGGTGGGAAGCTGGTGGCATACACGGTATAGAGCGAGTTATAGAGTTTCATAGAATAGAAGTTGTTTGGCTTGGAAAACCTGAGCAAGTTATAGATATCAGGAATAAGCTTTTAGATAGATACGAATACTTCTTAGACAAGGTTCTAGATCTTGAGTGGAGATTCGCTTGGGTAACTCCATGGTTTTATGAACACAGTGGTATAGTTGAAGAGAAAATCGAGATAGATATAGATAGACCTGGTACAGTAGATATAGAGGTATGGCTTCCATACAGAGGTGATAGAGAAGAGAACAAGAATTGGCTAGAGGTAGGCAACATATCTATACACGGAACAAAGTTCACACAATCATTTAGAATAAAGCACAATAAGGATGAAACTCTATGGACCGGGTGCTCAGGTTTTGGAAGTGAGAGATGGCTTATAGCACTTCTAGCTCAAAAAGGTTTTGATCCATCTAGCTGGCCTAAAAAGTATCTAGAATATGTTAAGCGTAAATCATTTCCGAAATCCATATTAACGATTACTTATCCAAAAACTAAAGAAGGTAAAGAATTCCTTCAGCAGATAGACACGAGTATAGGGTATAAGAGATGAAATCTAGATTAGTTGAAGAAGCCCGTAAAAAGCCTCTTCTCCAGGTAGCTCTGGATTTCGTAGACCTAGAGGAGGCGCTGAGAGTAGCTACAAGAGTTGTTGATGCTGGCGCACATATAGTTGAGATAGGGACTCCTCTAGTTAAGACCTTTGGTTTCTTAGCTCTAGATAGAATCAAGGATGTATCCAAAAACAACTTAGTTATTGTTGACTTGAAGACTGTTGATGCAACAGAACTAGAGTTTTCAGCATACCTTAGCAAAGGTGTTGATGGTGTTACGTTACTCGGTATAGTTGATGAAGATGTTGTTCAAGATGCGCTAAATCTGTGCAGAAGGTATGGTTCAGCTCTAATAGTAGACATGATCTATACTCCCAATCCTGTCGATAAAGCACTAAGATTAGCAGAACTTGGTGTAGATGTTGTGGCTATGCATCTAGGGGTAGATGTGCAGAAGAAACGAGGTTTAACAGCTAGAGAACTACTCAAGGAAGTGGCAGAGGTGGCGGCGAGCGATGTTATTGTTATGGTTGCAGGAGGCATCAAACCTCATGAAGTGGGGATGTTCGTATCTCATGGAGCAAGAATAATAGTGATAGGTTCAGCTATAACACGAGATCCTGATCCCTATAAAGCTACTCTAGCAGCTCTAAATATACTGAAATCTCTCTAAAACCTGCGAATTGCTTCACATACGTTAAACCTAAAATTCTTTAAGAGTATTCAGATAATAGGTAATAGAGGTGTTAAGTGATTAGAGGATGATTGATGAAGTTAAACAGAAAGTTATAGAGATACTCAAAAACGTCTATGATCCAGAGATACCTATAAACATCTATGATTTAGGTCTAGTTTACGAAGTTAATGTAAATGATACCGATATAGAGGTTGTCTTAGGGCTCACAACACCTTTCTGTCCTATTGCACATCTAGTTGTTTATCAGGTAGAGTCTATGCTCAAGGAGCACTTCAAAAATAAGAATATCAATATAAGACTTGATTTAAGTACACAGTGGACGCCAGAGAGAATGACAGAAGAAGGTAGAAAGATTTTTAAAGCTCTCTATGGTTATGATCCCGCCGAAAAGATACGGTAATACTATACTGTCTTAGAGTACATTCTACGAATTCTCTGAATAATATTTGCTCAGATGTTAAGTTATTATAGATTTTTAATTTCCTATCCCTATTATCGTAGATGGTGACTCCAACTATGGCTTATGAAAGAGCTATGATAGGCGCAACAGCTGTAGGTATAAAGGTAAATAACGGTATAGTTATTGGAGCAGAGAAGAGAGTTAGTTACGGTGGATTTGTTCTCAGTAAGGTTGGTAAGAAGGTTTTTGTTATAGGCGATAGAATGGCTATGGCTGCAGCAGGTCTTTTCGGTGATATGCAGACTATAAGTAGATTAATTGTAGCTGAAATTATGTATAGAGAGCGACTAACTTCAAGAAAGATAAGTGTTAGAGCTGCCGCTAAACTTTTGTCAGCTATTCTCTATAGCTATAAGCTTATGCCATTCATATCAGAAATCATCTTTGCTGGATATGATTCTGATGGATATCATCTCTACGTTCTTGATCCTATAGGATCGCTGATAGAAGATGATTATGCTGCTGTAGGTACTGGGGGAGCTATAGCTATAGGTATCATAGAGAGTAACTATAACAAGAATATGACTCTAGATGAAGCTGAAGAATTGTGCATAAAGTCTATCAAAGCTGCTGCATCTAGAGATGCTGTTTCTGGTGATGGTATAGATACAGCTGTTATTACTAGTAATGGTATTAGGGAGAAGACTATACCTTTAACCTAGTTAACTTTATGATTTGGAACAAGTTCTTAAAGAATATAGTATTAATTCCTGGTGTAATTTTACGAAAATAGGTATACTTGATTTTAATATATCAAGGGCTAAATCTCTACAAGAACGTTTAAGCACTTTTGTAAGAATTGAGCCTCTTACTCTAGAAGCCGTAGAGATTATTGTAGGTGTTGATGTAGGGTATAGAGAGTCTATAGGTGTAGGTGTTGCTGTAGCATATAGCGTTAAAAGAAATAGAGAGGTGTGCCATACTGCTGTAGTAGGCGATGTTGCTGTACCCTATATTCCGGGTCTTTTAGCATTTAGAGAAGCACCAATAATGATTGCAGCGATTAAGGAACTCATACATAAGTGTACTGATTTCGATATAGTTATGGTTAATGGACATGGGATTACACATCCAAGAAAATTCGGTATAGCATCACATATAGGTGTAGCTCTAGAAAAACCATCAATTGGTGTAGCTAGAAGTATTCTCTACGGAGATATCGTGATTGTAGAGAATAAGAAAATAATTGTTGTTGATGGAATTAAAGCTGGATACATTATCGAGACTGAATGGAGTGGAGAAATATATGTATCTGTAGGCCATAGAATAACACCAGATGAAGCTTTAACTGTTGTTAAAGCTACATGGAATAAGGAGCTTCCTCTACCAAATCCCTTATATATGGCAGATAGTCTAACCAAGAAGTACAGAAAATATATCAAAAGATAATTAAGCACTATAACTATATTCTATTAGTTCTCTATGCATATTAATTCCATAAGCTTCACACATAGGTTCTGAAATTCAATACATAATCATGTGCAAAAAATAAAAAATGTAAAACTAAGATTCTATAATCCTTGTTTGTTATTCATATTCTATTGTTGCAGGTGGTTTAGGTGTCACATCAAATGCTATGGCCTTTATCTTGGGTAAAGATAGAAGTTCTTCAGCTAACTCCTTAAGCTCTTTATAGATATCTATTCTAGGCACTTCTGCAACCATATAGTCTTCAGTTTTAACAATCCTTATAGCTATAACGAATTCCCCATCTTCTTTTTCTCTAAGCTGTAGGAGTACATGTGGATAATTCTCTGAATTGAATTGTCTATAGAAAGTGTATATATCCGTAACCTGATGATATCTTCTAACCATAACCGGATGACCGTAGATCCTTCTACCATCTATAACACCTGTTGCTTTAACTTTGAATACCAAATATTCGATATCGCCCATGACACCTTTGTCTAGGATATCATGTTCCCATATAGCTGGGAAATACTGACTATATCCTCTTCCGTTAAGCCTTTCTTCAACAATAGCTGTAGCTTTTCTAACAAGTTCCAACTTTTCTCTATATAGTTTACCAACAGTACGAACCAGTAGGCCTGGTCCAGGAAATGGCTGTCTTTCTGCAAGCCACTTAGGAAGACCTAGCTGTTTAGCTAAAGCTCTAACTTCATGTTTGTATAGATCTATCACAGGTTCGATAACCTTTAATCCATAGCGCTTAAGAAGCTCATCAGTCAATACATTGTGCTGCGTCTTAATTTTGCCTATAGTTTCAACAACATCAGCCTTGATAGTTCCTTGAACAATCCATCCACATTTCTTTTCCTCTGCTATCTTCTTTACAGACATATAGAAGGCATCTCTAAATGCTATCCTCTTTTCTTCAGCATCTTCAAGACCTTCGATTCTAGATATGATCTCTTCAGAGAAATCGTATATCTCTAAATCTAGAATACCCTTTAGAGCTTCTCTAACCCTAGCTCCTTCATTCATTCTCATAAAACCTGTGTTAATGAATACTGGATACACCTTATCCCCTAAGGCTTTCTTTGCTAAGACAGCCGAAGTTGTGCTATCAACACCGCCACTTACACAAGCGACAGCACAATCTATATCTCTATATAGAGCTCTGAGTCTATTGATAAGCTCATCTATAGATACAATTAATTCAGACATAGTCTCACTCTTTCCATAAGTGATACTACTGCTACTGAGGGAATAAAAATCTAGCTGAAAATAATTATATACATAACAATGTAAATATAGTGCTTATGTTATATAGCAGCATTCGAAAAGAACCTAAACATTGCAATCAGATTAATGTAGTTAACAGATTCAATACAATTTTCAACCTATAATGACTTAAATAATTATTTTGTATCCACATAGCTAATGAATATCTGAACCTATGTGACAACTGAATTATGATATGTATTAGTATTTGACTTGCAAGTAGATGGAGATCTCTACTTCAATTTTTTGACTATGGATTCAACAACATTAGATACTTCAGCTCTATTGATGAGATTTACAGGAACTCTTTTACCCTTGTAACTTGCATCTAGAGGAGCTGAACAAAACATAGCTCGCTTACTACTTCAAAGAATATAATGGGAGGTAGAATAGCTATACCCCTGACTTTCCCTTCTTTATGTCTGATATTTAGACAACAGCAAATGAGAAATGCTCTGTACCTACTCTAGCTATACACAGTTTATCAGCTTTAGGATGCTTTTCCAGGAATCCAACTTCAACTCCAACGATATCCACAGCATATTCAGGGAAATTATCGTCACCAAGAGCCAATCTAGCTCTAAGACCTAATAGGATAGATAAGGCATAACGTAATTCTGCTACAGCAAATTTCATCGATACTCCATCAATTCTAATGTTTCTAGGTGGTAGAAGGAAAGATGATAATTCTCTCACCTGTACCTCTAGTTGCCTAAGTTCGTCTGAATTGATAAGCATAGTGTGGAAGATACATGTACTTTAACTTCATCAGAAGAGATCTAATCTAACTCTTTTAACACACTCTAGAGCATGTCCTCTATTTAGTGGATAAGGTAAACTCCAGCCTTTAATCCTATTCTCTATTCTGTTGACAGCATCTTCAGCTACTAGAAATCTATAGTCTTCAGCAATAACCATATATTCAACACCATAGTGTAGAGAACGTGTAGACTAAATATGTTTTGCAACTTCACAACTACATAGATCGATATACACCACGCTACTGACTTACTTAGCTCTATAGGTTATTCTGATTCTGAATCTAATTATAAAACAAAAATGATATACTGTACTCAACACATTGATATGGTAACCATGTATAGAATGATTAGATGAAATGTTTAGATGTCCTTATGTTTCTTACCAATACATACGGTGCTCTTACTGGTGTTCCTATCTCCCACCATTGCATACTATATAGGTCTCTTCCAATCATGTCTATGTTGCTCAATAAGTTATTGAGATTATCTGCTATTCTTATCTTGTTAACAGCTCCTACTACTCTATTGTTTTCAATTAAAAATATTGCGTCTCTAGCTATAGTCGAAAATGTTCCTTCTACATAGTTTTGTAATCTGGTGTACCAATTGTTAGTTATTACCAGACCTTTATGCACATTCGCAATCATTTCGTCTACAGTAGCATCTCCAGATTTTACAGCTATGCTCCAAGGCCTTGGTTGAATCCATCCAGCATTACCAGTACTTCTAGCTTTCATAATTGTTGCTGTTTTTGTATTATGTAGCAGAGTCTTTAGTTTTCCTTTCTCGATAACAGGTTTATTGAATGTCTTCATAGCTTCGTCATCAAAACCTGTGGCTCCTGGAAGCTCTATATCCCTAGGTACATCATGTATCGTAAGGTTTTCTGAAGCAACTTTATCACCTATTGCTCTATTCATAAATATTGATGCACCCATCATTACCGAGAAAGCTGAAGCCATATCAACTATGTAATTGAGTAAATTTCCAAACACCATAGGGCTTAATATAATGTCATATCTATCAGGCTCTATTTCTCTCTTGTTCCTAGAGTCTACAGCAAATCTAGATGCTATTAGAGCTACCTCTCTAATATTATTCAGATCAAGTTTTGTTGATGTGTGGCACCATTGTCCTGATCCTTGTCCAGAAAACGCTCTTACGTAGGTAGTTGTACTTGTTTTTCGTTCTGTTGCTGAAGCACCTTTTGATGAAGATAGCGATCTCTCTGTATAGTTTAATTGAATCATACCTGCAACACTATCTATTCTTTCTCTGTGACTAACCTCAATAACTTGTTCAGCAATATCATCAATTCTATCCATAGCTTCTATTACCAAAGTATCTACAACATTTAGAGGCTCTATCGATTCTAGTTGAGGTAGTGGTGCATAAAGTTGTGACTCGAGGATTTTTGGAGCAATAGACAGAAGATCCTTTATCGATTTATCTATATCTTCCGCCCTACTAGGTTCTAGTGATAATATAATTATCCTTCTATCTTTTGCTAAATACAGGTCTATACCTAGGGTATTCCATCTCTGTATAACGCTTATCTCACTATTCGCTAACTTGGTCATAACGGTACTTCTCTTCGTAACAATAGCTATAGCTTCATCGAAACCTTCTCTAAGAGCTTTCTCTGTAAGTTCAACCGATAGATCATGTACATCTATTTCCATCCTATGCTACACCCAGTCTAATCTTCTTAAGCCTCACATCAGGGCCACCGAACCACACAGGTACACCTTGCATTGGTTCACCTTTACCACAAGTACCTGCACTAAACCTTAGCTCTCTACCTACAGCGTCTATAGAGCTATAGAATGCTTTAGTGGTTAGCTCTAATACGGGGTTTCTAACGTACTTAGTGAGCTCACCTTTCTCTACCAGATACGCTTCAAGACCTACATATCTCTGGCTCCATCTCTCGTCATCAATATTCCACTCCATATAGCTTTTGATGTAGATTCCTTGATCTATGTCCTCTATAAGTTCTTCAAATCTGTAGTCACCTGGCTTTAGGTATGTATTAGACATCCTTATTATAGGTTCACCCATATAGCTCATAGATCTAGCTGAACCATTACTTTCTACACCAAAGATATATGCAGTCCAGCGGTTGTGTAGAAATTCATTTATTACACCTTCCTTGTATAGATGCTTTGGTCTTGCTGGAACACCTTCATCATCGTATAGATAGAAACCAAAACCTCCAGGTATTGTGGGATCATCTATGACTATGGCATACTCATTACCGATTCTGTAACCAATCATGTCCTGCCTTATGAAGCTTTTACCAGCTTGCGCCGCTTCTCTACCTAATATACGGTCGGCTTCACTAGGATGACCACAACTTTCATGCACCACTAGACCAACAATTTCGCTACCAACAACAACAGGTATCTCCTCTTTTGGAGGCTCTATAGCTGATAACAGTATCTGTTCGTATATCTTGATGTTTTTCGGAATCTCTTCCTCGAGTCTCCATGTATCTAGTTGTTCTACTCCTCCACTACCTCCAATTTCCTCAAACCTTTGTAGAAAACCTTTCTGTGGATGAGCTACAACAATATTGTAGTAAACCATAAGTCTGGGTATGTAACTTTTAACGAAAGCACCATCACTATTTACAACAACTTTTTCTTCAATAGACTCGTTATAACCTAAAAAGAATGTTGCTACTTTGGCTTCTGAAACAACATTATGTAGTGCGCTCCATAAATTGTTGTGTAGAGCTATCTTCTCGTCTAGCGAGATATCTGTAAACCTCTTCTTTTCAACAACATTATAGCTAGCTCTACCAACTTTAGCTGGTGAAAAAACTATAGGTTTCTTCATGATTTTTGCATGAGCTTTAGCATAACTATATGCTTTTTCAATAACATTTCTAACAGAGTCTCTATTTAGCATGTTTGTTGATGCGAAACCTAGAGCTCCATCAACTAAAACTCTTACACCAATACCATGACTAACACTTTTTCCTGCACCAATGATTGAACCGTTTCTTGAAACTATAGTGAAACCATCAATTCTATGTAGCCTAGCTTCAGCGTAATACGCTCCTAGTTTGCAGGCATAATCGATGGCATAGAGAGCTAAGTCTTCATCCATATATATTCGCCATCAATCCACTATTCTCTGGCTCTTAACCACTAAACAATATATATGTATATGCTTCATAAGATGATAAAATACATTATCGAAGTGTTACAGAAAAAGAGTATAGATAAAAAATTTTTGAGAATATGTTAATTAGCTCCCTACTACCTCTACTTCTTAATCATGCCTATCACGATACCGACAATAAAGCCTATGCTAACAGGCCCTACAGACATAAGTCCAAGTACTATGGCTAGTCTTTTAGCTGCTTCAGCAGCTATACCAAGTGTCGATAAGACTTCTGCTGGTGTTGTTCCCAAACTCCATATCGATAGAAATGTACCTAAAACCAATATAGCTACAAATGCAAGTATATATTTAACAATCTTTGTTGATATATAGCCTAATGCTAGACCTAACAGAAACTGTATCGCAATTGCTATTAATACTGGTGGTTGTGATAGAAGAGTTGCTATTGTTTCTTCAAGTGGAGCTACAGTTGACATTGTTTCCTACCACCTAAGAATATGCTTTCTGGTGATATATATACGTATTTGATGCACTAAGTAAAGAATGCTATAGGGATCAAGACTGTTTCTCTAAGCCGAAGAGTTTTTCAGCTAGAATCAACATTTTTTCAACAACTTCTGTAGCTGTTCTACCAAAGATGTTTATCATTGGTTCTTTCCCCCAATCCCCTCTATGGTAAACTATATCAGGAACCTTATTGTTTAACATCTTGATAGCCTGCTCTATACCCCACGGTATAGATCCTCCTTCAATACTCTTTATCTCTGGAGGTTCTTTAGATCTGTCATAGAAAGCTACTGTAAAACCTAGTTCTCTAGCTATCTCAATGATTTTTTCGCTGAACTTTATATTGGCTACAGCTCTTACATTCTCATTGTACTCTATAGCTTTTAGGATAGCTCTAGCCATGTGTTTAGATGCCCCAAATTCTGGAGAAGAAACAACCTTAATCTTGTTTCCAGCTCTCACAATTCTACCCGGTATTGCTGCTACATCGTTTAAGCTTCTAGCATATGGTTTAGGAAGAGATACAGCTATATTCATACCAACTTCAGGGATGAGAGGCACCACAATATTGCTGTTAGCTTCAAGAATATCTATAGCTTTCTTTAAATCCTCTAGAACCTTATACCTTTCCGCCGGTATATATAGCCATGCCATAGGATTCACAGGACCATGACCCTTGCCTATGGGTAATCCATGCTCTATAGCTATGGTTATGAACTCTTTGGCTGTCTTGACAGCTTCAACAATGTTCTTGCCTTTGGCAAGTTCTGCTGCTATAGCTGCAGAAAAGCTACATCCAGTTCCATGAGTATTCCTAGTCTCTATCCTTTTGGCTCTGAACTCTCTATAAACTCCATCTACGTAGAGTATATCTATAGAGTCTTCACCCTCCATATGTCCACCTTTAACAATAGCTGCACGAGCACCAAGATCTTCAACTATCTTTCTAGCAGCTCTTTTAGCATCATCTATACTTTTTATTGCTATACTTGTGAGCTTTTCTGCCTCAAATCTATTTGGTGTAACAACTGTTGCTATAGGTATTAGATATTTGATTAAAGCTTCAACAGCATTTTCCTTAAGGAGAGGAGCACCACTTTTAGCAACCATAACCGGGTCTACAACAACAGGTATACTATAGCTCTTTATTAGAGAAGAGACTAGTTCAACTACTTCATATCTGCTAAGCATCCCCGTTTTAGCAGCATCAACACCTATATCTTCTACAACAGCTTCAAACTGAGTTTTTATTATGTCTAGAGGAATATCGTGAACAGCTCTAACCTCGTAAGTATTTTGAGCAGTTACAGAAGTTATCACGCTCATTCCATGAACACCTAGAGCAGCAAATGTCTTTAGATCTGCTTGTATACCTGCACCTCCACCTGAATCACTACCAGCTATAGTTAAAGCCTTCTTCATTATGTATCACCACAACTTCTAAAGCTATAAAAGATTATAAATATAAAATTGTCATAAAAACCATATAAATTTCTATTTGACTTGATTCAAAAAGTTAATACATCATTTTAGTTTATCTAAGAAACATTTATAAGTATTCGCTAGAGATATCTTAGGTAGGGTGAACATATGCCTGGAGAAATACCTCTAATAGGTGAACAATTTCCAAAAATGGTTGTACAAACAACACATGGAGTAAAAACTCTTCCAGACGACTATAGAGATAAGTGGCTTGTACTATTTAGTCATCCAGCAGATTTTACACCAGTATGTACTACCGAATTTGTGGCATTTGCAAAAAGGTATAATGATTTCGTGAAGCTTAATGTAGAGCTACTCGGTCTTAGTGTGGACAGTACATTTAGTCACATCAAGTGGATTGAATGGATTAAAGAGAAACTTGGTGTAGAGATACCATTCCCAATAATAGCTGATCCAAGAGGAGAAGTATCCTCGAAGCTTGGCATGCTTCATGCACAATCAGCTACACATACAGTTAGAGCAGTATTCATAGTGGATCCCAATGGGATTATAAGAGCTATACTCTACTATCCACAAGAACTCGGAAGAAACATCGATGAAATACTGAGAATGATACTAGCACTACAAGTTAGTGAAAAACTGAAGGGGGCCATACCAGCTAACTGGCCAAATAATGAAATTGTTGGAGAGAAGATCATTGTACCACCAGCTAAAACAGTACAAGAAGCTAGTGAAAGAGTTAAACAATATGAATGTC
Organism: Ignisphaera sp.; assembly: GCA_038831005.1. Classification (NCBI taxonomy): domain Archaea; kingdom Thermoproteati; phylum Thermoproteota; class Thermoprotei; order Desulfurococcales; family Desulfurococcaceae; genus Ignisphaera; species Ignisphaera sp. The sequence continues at coordinate 129,079 of JAWBKZ010000005.1, read as the reverse complement.
TAGATTGGTGGTTGTGCTGTAAACCAGGAGATTCAGAAGCAGCTAATGAAGCTAGAAGATACTTAAGAAGAGCTGCGGGTGTGGTATAGCTTAATTATTAAAGTTTTTTGTTACATACCATAAAACTTTATTAATATAAAGGTTAATCATAATCTGTTTCATCTATATTTCTTCCATAATCATTTGAAAGCGTATAACTATAGCTAGATGAACCAAATTTGCGATACAGTTGTTGTTATATGGTTCGCTAGCACAAGAATATGTACAATTTACTGAAAGTAGTATCATAGATGATAAACTCTGTAGCTATAGAATAGATAGAGATCAAACGCGAAGAGTTATCTCTCGTTGTTAATGCAAAAACTAGTAACATCAATACATCCCTGAGGTTGCTGATAGATAGTAGTGAAGCTGTACAAGAATCAATATTTGTGAAGATAGTGGTAAAATCTAAATATCTGGAGGTTTTGGTTTCTATCTATATGATGCTTCAGTAAGATTAAAGCTCATAATTTTTGATCTCCTTTCTACTCTAAATGAGGAAGATTTCAGGATGTAGATCTCGTCAAATCAGTTAGTATATATCGGTAACTAATTTATTCTCGTTGCTGTATATGCATTACATCACAATATATGTCTTAATTAATTTAGACATAATTGAGTTGAGTTGAGGTGTATTTGGTATAAAGTTCTTTATCTGCAGAAGAGCTTGTGAGATGAATAGTAGTAGGTATAGCTGATTTGTATGCCTGAACTTGTGATAAATGTTAGCAATATTATATCATCTCTATGCTATACTATACTTAAGCTAGAGCCTTACACAATATGTCCATTTAGATGTGTCTATTGTTACTCTAGATGGTATATGAAGTCTCCTTCAAGGTATGTGTATCCAAGACCTAAGGCTTTAGGTATGTTTAGAGAAGTGATTCTAAAGATTTATAGGAGAAGTTTAAAGCCTATTCCCTTCAGACTTTCAACACTTGTTGATCCTTTCCCTCCCCATGAACAGCTCTATAGAGTATCAGAAAATATATTGAGAGTAGCTCTTGAATACAGCTACCCCTTGGTTATCAACACAAAAAGCATCTATTTTCTTCATCAACCTCTAAAAAGTTATGTAGAGAAACTATTAGATGATAGATTAACTATTCTACAGATATCTATATCAACACTTAACAATGATATTACTCAAGTAATTGAGCCAAGAGCACCAGAAGCGAAAAAGAGATTGAATGCAATTAAACAACTCGGTTCTACAGATATCCCGCTGGTTTTAAGGATTTCTCCATATATACCTTACACATCGCCTACACAATCAAGAGATATAGAGCATCTAGTTTATCTAGCTAGAGACCTAGGCTTTAAACATATAATTGTTGAAGCACTTAGAATGGAAACAAACAACATAAGAAATCTTCTTGAATATCTAAACATTACTGAAACTGAAATAGATATAGATAGCTACAGCTTAAGAGAAGTAGAGGGTTTAAAGCCTTTAGCTAGAATATCTCTTCACCTACTAGAGAAAACATATACTATGTTAAGTAACGAACTGAAAAAACATGGAATAACGTTTGCTACATGTAAAGAAGGTTTATTTGATCTTCATACAGCTTCTGATTGCTGTGGTATATATCTATTGAAAGAATACATTGTTAGAGCAACACTACAAGATGTGTATAGATATGTCACAGAAATGAATATAAATTCTCATCAAGAACTCCAGAATATTGAAGTAGTTGAAAATTTATGCAAGAAGTATTCTAGACTATGCTTGGATGAATTACATCTATATCCAAAAAACATTTCGAAAACATTAAGGTATCACGAGAAAAAGATGTTTAAAGTTCTTCAAAATATAGACCTCTTAAAGCATATAGCTCCTCATCTAGCTAAAGAATTTATAGCTACTTAGCTTGACTCCCTCTAACCCATTAATGTAGCTTAAAACAATGTACATAGAATTCTTGTTATTTTCTATAACTTAGACAGCTTCCCAAAGATATTCAACTACATCGCTATGTCTAGGAGCTTCATGAGATCCTAACTTCGTTATTTTTAGAGCTGCTACAGCATTTGCGTATAGAGCCGCCTTCTTTACCGTATAACCCCTTATGAATCCAGATATAAGGCCTGATATAAAGGCATCTCCAGCACCAGTCCTATCAACTACTTTATCTGTCTTTACAGCTGGTACTTCTTCATCTACTCCATCACCTAGGATATAAACCCCTCTTGGACCAAGCTTTACTGCTACTAGTTCGGGTCCTAAGTTCTTCAAGATTCTCGCCGCTTCTCTATAGTTATCAGATTCTATTTGTGTTAGTGTTGCAGCTTCTTTATAATTGAGTGTAACTATATCTACCTGCTTAATCAGGGTTTCGAGCTCTTTTAATCCTTTTGTTGAAAGCACTCTACCTGGATCCCAGGAAACTTTAACATTATTCTTCTTAGCTATTTCGATAACCCTTAATGATGTATCTACCCTAAGACTGGCTATATGTACATATCTAGAGCTAGCAATAATGTCATCCACAATATCGTTTGGTTCTAGTTCTTCTGCAACACCTTTATAACCATACATAACTATATCACCATTACTGTCTATAACAACTATGGTGAATCCTGTTTGACCTTTCGATGAAACCCTTAAACCAGTTATATCTACACCTTCCTTAAGAAGCTCATCAACAATAATTCTTCCAAAACTATCAAAACCTATCTTGGCTATAACAGCCGTTTTTAAGCCAAGTCTACAACCATCGATGGCAACATTTACAGCTGATCCTCCTGCACCCCAAACCTGGCTAACAACCTTGGCTTCTTCATCAGCTTGTGGAAACCTATTCACAACTATCCTTATATCTACTAGAGCATGACCTACAGCAACAAGATCGTATCTCTTAGACAATACTCAAACCCCTACTCAAGATATTTCACAACATCTTCAGGATGCTTATCCTCGTGCACAATAGCCATTATGGCTTTAATCATTCCTCTGGGATTCTTATGTTGAAACACATTTCTACCTACTACAACACCTTGGGCACCTACCTCAATAACATTTCTAACATCTCGTAGAAACTCTAGAGGATTCTCTCTAGCAGGTCCTCCACTCATAAGGATAGGCACACCCGAAGCTATCTTAACAACTTCTGAGAACGATTCTTTAGATCCTGTATAGTAAGTCTTGATTAGATCGGCTCCACTCTCTACAGCAGCTCTTACACCATACTTAACGATTTCCACATCATACATATTCTTTATAGCTGGACCTCGAGGATACGCTAGCTGTAGACATGGTAAACCATATCTTTCAGCAACTTCACGTATACTAAACCATAGATCCATCATAACACCTTCGTAAGGACTTCCCCAGTAGACAGTTGCAGCAACAGCATCAGCACCAAGAGCAACAGCATCTTCAACATAACCGAAGACATTTTGAAGCAATCTCTGATCCTCTGGTCTTAGGTTAGTTTTACCTGTTACTTTTACAATAAGAGCAGTTCTATTAGCCCATACATCATGGGTTAAAGAAGCTAAACCAGGTAAGAGCATAATAGCATCAACACCAGCATCAACAACCTTCTTCAGTTCTTCAGAATAACCTTGGGATCAACATGCTCTAGAGGGAAATCTTTTGGTCCATGCTCTACACCATGATCAAAAGCAAATACAACAGCTTTACTATCTCTCAGTATTCTCGAGAGTCTAATTTTCTTACCCACGTAATTAAAAGTCATATGCGACACGTATCTAGCCTACTCTTTCGAAATTAAAAAACTGAACTATTTATTATTAGAGATTATGGTATTAAAGACTCTAGCTACTCTACAGTTTAGGTATGTACGTTAAATCTATTTCTTTTGGCTCATAATCTTTCAGTTTCCCTTCTAGATACTCTTGGTAACCAGTTAGATCTAGCAACCCATGACCACTCATGTTGAATAATATTACTATCTTTTCGTTCTTTTTCTTCGCTTCTAAAGCAACATCTATGACACTCTTAACTGCGTGAGCAGATTCTGGTGCAGGTACAATTCCCTCTACTTGCGCAAAGATTTTCGCTGCCTCAAATACCTCTGTTTGATGATATGCTATTGGTGTAACTACTTTGTTTTTAACTAATAGGGCAAGTGTGGGCGCCGCTCCATGGTACCTTAAACCGCCTGCATGAATCGGCGGTGGTATGTATTTGTGACCTACTGTGTACATCTTTATCAATGGCGTTAATCTAGCTGTATCTCCATAATCATATGTATAGATCCCTCTAGTCATTGATGGAACTGCCTTGGGTTCTACAGCTATGAACTTTATGTCTCGCTTCTTGCCTCTAACTACAGCATCATAGTAAAACGGATACGCTAGACCTGCAAAATTACTTCCACCACCAACACATCCAATTACATAGTCTGGAAGTTCTTCTCCCATTAGCTCTAGCTGTTTTAATGCTTCTAGACCTATTACTGTTTGATGCATGAGCACATGATTTAGTACAGATCCAAGACTATACTTAGTTTTTGGAGTGGTTACCGCATCCTCTATAGCCTCACTTATGGCTATACCTAGAGATCCTGGATGATTCGGATTCTGCTCAAGAATAGCTCTACCAGAATTAGTATAGGGGCTGGGGCTAGGAACTACTTCTGCTCCATATAGTTGCATAAGTATCCTTCTATAGGGTTTCTGTTCATAGCTTGCACGAACCATATATATCCTGATCTTGAGTCCGAATATCACACCAGCTAAAGCTAGAGCAGAACCCCATTGACCTGCACCAGTTTCTGTCGTAAGTCTCTCAATACCTTCGAGTTTATTGTAATAAGCTTGAGCTAGAGCTGTATTAACTTTGTGGGAACCTGTAGGCATGACACCTTCATATTTAAAGTATATCTTAGCTGGTGTATCCAGATATCTCTCAAGTCTGTAGGCTCTCAACAGTGGTGTAGGTCTACCGATCTCTAGATAGAGTTGACGCAGATCTTCAGGAATGGGGATAAATGTGTCTACAGAGAATTCCTGTAGCACTAGCGATTTAGGGAATAACACCTCTAGATCTTTTTGCTCAACCACTGATCCATCTGGTTTAATCATTGGCGGTAATGGTTCAGGGAGATCGGGAACAATATTGTACCAGTATTTTGGTGTTATATCATCTGATTGAATAGATCTAACAGGATTTAACTCCATTGGCGCATGATGTCACCCTCTCTTAATCAAATTGAATAAAATTAAAAGTTTTTCGCTTAAATCAGACTATAGAGCATCCATATCTTGAAATAACTAAATAACCTATGATGTCAACCACTATACATCACAGAGTCTATAGTCAAATACATAACCATTAAAGTAATATCGTGTTGGAGCGTATTCTCTGTGATGTCAACCACCCAATGCTTTGCCGGTAAAGCGGTACAAAGGATATGAATGATACCCACAAATTAGTGTTTATAAGAATTGACTATACTTTTAAACGAACACGGCATGTACACCTACGACAAATAACTAGGTATTGTAGTTTGATCGGAATTTCGATTACGATCATCGATTGCTAATTGGATTGCTAGTTAGTCACTACGTGAACCGATGCCTTTCTTATTGATTAAGAAGATATATGTATTGCTGTTTATACCTTTGTCACTTTCCTTGCAAACATTATGTACCCTGTATGCCCAATCATTAGCGATGATGGTCTTATTGCCTCTCTGGTTAACATTATCTCACGTAGCAATACTTCGTAGCATCTGATATCTATGTATCCTCCATGTTCTACTAAAGAATTGTACAGCTTTTCAATTTGATTGAACGATGGTATGAAGAAAACCACAGGAGCTGAAGGTTTTAGGGTTATGTGCAGGGGTTCCAAAAGATCCCATGGATCAGCTACATCGATTACTGCTCCATCAACATCTCTTTCATCTATACCTTCTTTAGCGTCTTTAAGCTTTAACGTTACATAACTCGCTAAACCTAGTATCTCGAGGTTTTTTCTAGCAATATTCAGAAATTCTTTCCTTATTTCATAGCCATAAATATGACCCGTTGGTCTAACTATATTAGCTAATACAGCTGTAGTATTACCCGTACCTACACCTACCTCAACAACTCTTGATCCTGGCGACAGCCCTAAGAGCATGACTATGAATCCTTGATCTTTAGGATATATTACTTGTGTTACTCTAGTGAGACCTTTTTCAAGAAAGTCTATGAGAAGCGGTTTCAGAAGATATACATCGAACTTGGTGCTGGTTTTGATTCTAGATCCGTATCCAAGACCAATAATATCACCAAGATATATGAAGCCTCTATCTGATGTAAAAACCTTGTCTTTCTCTATTTTTGTAATCCATCTACGTCTACGATCTATGTAGATGAGTACCCTATCATCTGGATTAACGTAGAGGTTATCACTCAGACCTGACGTCATTCTTCATCACATCACCAATACCAGCCCTCATCATCGTATAACGTAACTATCTTAACACTACGTCTATGAAGTTCATAACTCTTCATGCTCTAATGACTAAGGCATAATATGATGGTTATTAAAGATATGAATAACTATTGAATTGATAAAGATCTACGGATACTTTAACCTAGAGTAACTGATACACATCTTAATTCTTAAAAACTTGTCATTATCTCTACTATCTCAAATTAAAATTTGTGACTCAAAAATCCTCTATAACCTCTATAACTCTGCTTTTATTGCTTTTTCCCTCAATAACCCTATTACCACTAGACCAAAGCTCTTTCTTAAGTAATTCCCTAATGGCTGCTCTAATGACTTCTGATCTAGAGGTATACCTACCTATTCTAACAAGTTCATCTATTGCCTCAATGTATGATTCCGGTATTTTTACTGTAACTATACGCAAAGGTGTCACCATAAGCGTTATACTAAAGATAATAATTTATAAGCTAGGGGAGATATTCACAGCAGTGGGCTAGCTATGGGTACAAAGGGAGGTAAACCTATATCATCTATAGAAAAGAAACAGAAAAAAGTAGAGAAAAAAGTAGAGAAAAAAGAGGAAAAGAAAGAAGAAAAATTGGGTATAGTAGATCAATCAATGATCAAAAAAATTGTAGAGGAGCTTAAGAGTCAGAGCCACATAACTACGTTTCAAGTGGCTCAGAAATACAATATAAGATATAGTATGGCTAAGAAATTACTTAGAGCAGCGGTGTCTCAGGGAGTTGAGATAGTTGCCAAGAATAGACGAGTTATTGTGGTTTCGCTACGCAAGTAAAAAGTCTTCATTTTGTGCAGTATTACAATGAATTATATGGCGCGGTATCGAGTATCCCTATCATTTGATGTAGTATGATATAGCTCTGTTCAATACTTTCAGTAGCTTTTTATGTGATGGAGAAGGCGAAGGCTCTACATTTATCTTTGATTTACCTTTATCCAAATTAACTTTAATTATCTTTGGTGATTTATCTAACACTTCATGAATAACGGTACCATTTTCATCAACTATTGATGTGGGCATAAACAGTATTTCTTCATCTTTTCTTCTAATGGTATATCCAATACTTATGATCATTGTGTTAAGCTCTAATGATCTGGTTTTCATTATAGCTGTTATTTTATCTACTGATATCTGTGGATATGGATAGAAAACCACTATATCAACATTCGTTATCTTCATCAAGAGTGAAAGTTCTGGTAGATGGATATCTTCGGCTATGAATATACCTACAGTAAGTCCACAGATATTGACTACAGGAGGTGAAGAACTTTGTCCAAATTTCGAAGGGGTGTTCACTTGACTTATAACTGATTTAATGTTCATTGATGGATCTACTAGAAATGCCGATCTATATATTTTTGAACCTCTTCTTTCAAGTATGGGTCCACTCAGTATATAGATCTTGAATTTATTTGCAATTCTCGCTAAATGCTCAGAAGTTTTTCCAGGTATAGTTTCTGTAACCCTCTTAATCTTCAAGTTCTTCTTTAAATCGAAAATCGATACACCATTCATCATAGCTGGCAATAAAACTACTTCAGCACCTTCGTTTTTTGCTCGCTCTATCATTTCTTCAATTCTCTGCATATTCTGTTCATATCTACCGAGATCTATAACACTATGAAGAACAGACATAACACTTTTTACGTTGTTTGACATGCCTTCACACCTTCATATAGTTCAGAAATTATGTATCTACACACCTCTTTGAATAACTCTTGTATTACATCTATATAATTGGCTTTACCTAACTCTACAGACTGTATCTTTGTATAGAGTTCCTGTGTTCTCTTGACACTTACCATCCTCCTTAGTTCATCACGAACCATGTTGAGTACCTTGGTAACATTCTCAACAATATTTTCACTTCTTCTGTATACAGACCTTATGGTGTTTAGAAATGTCTCAAGACCGATATCTTTATTGTCAAAACCCGCTCCAGCAAGAAGAAGATACACATATATCCCTTCTATATCAGGTATAAGTATACCGCCTTTTACACTCATTGTATAGCCTCTCTTAATAATTGTGTCTACGATTTTGGCATATGTACTGGGTCTACCTATACCTACCTCCTTCATCCACCTAATTATATCGCCTTGAGTTGGCATCGTGTATTCGCTCAAGACAACAGTTCTTATCTTTGAAGGTTTTAGAGAAAATGTTGTATTAGGTGTAGAGATGACTTTTATTGGCATATACATCAATAGGAATCCGGGGTCAATTACGCTCGTTACAAGCTCTATAGTCTGTGAGAATACCTCGTTACTATCGATATAGACTGTTACAATGTATCTAGTTTTCTCCACAATACCGGGCTTCATCTGGCTTGCCATAAACCTTCTGAATATAAGATCATAGAGCTTGAAATGTTTAGCAGTAAGTCTTAATGGAGTCTCTATAACACCTTCAGCTATAAGCTCTTTAAGTTTATCCACATCTATAGGTTTTGTTGGACGTATACCTTCGTGAGCTCCTCCACTACCCCAAGCTCTAGGTTCAAAAACATCGGAGAGCTTATCGCCATAGATACTGGATAGATACTCTTTAGCCAGACTTATACCGGCTGACGATATTCTTGTTGAATCTGTCCTATGGTACGTTATAAATCCAAGCTCAAAAAGATCTTGAGCAAGTCTCATAGCTTCTACAGCATCGATCTTCAGAACCCTATGAGCCTCGGTTATCATTTCATCTGTTGTAAATGGTGGTAATGGGTATAGTCTCTCAATGTTTATTGATGTGGATCTAAAAACTACCTCCACACGTGAGGGAGAAAGCCTTTTGATTTCTTCACCAAGAACCTTCTCTAGTAAATCCTGAGGAACTTCTATAGATATTCCATCAAGATATATGATCTTAGCTTTTCTGGCTGTTATCAGCTTCTTGATGTAGAGCTCTATGATTCTGCCAAGAACGGGTGTCTGAACCCTACCTGCACTTAACCTTCCTTCTCTTTCTCGCAAACCTATATCGAGGGTCTTCAGCTTGTTTGTCACATATTCAGAAAGTGCAAACCCTAATAATCTATCCTCTATCCTTCTGGTTATCTGAGCTTCAACAAGCGATAAATTAACTTCCCTGGGATTTCTAAGAGCATTTAGTACAGCTTTTCTAGTAACCTCATGGAACTCTATCCTCATAATCGATTTAGCGAAAGGTGCTAAGGATATTGCTATATCATAGCCTATCTTCTCGCCTTCAGCATCAGGATCTGTAGCTATAAATATCTCGTCAACTTCCATAGCTATTCTCTGAAGCACCTCAATAATAGATCTAGATGATTTTACTCTATCACTTCCACAAATAGGACAAGTTTCGCCTCTTACAAATTGTGTACCACATCTAAAGCATCTCTTAATGTAATCATATTTTGGTAAAAAGAGTATCTTCTCGTTGTGTTTAGCAATAGCTATTCCATAAACGCTATCTTCTTGAATGCCTTCTTCAACAACCTCAAAAACATGACCACCAGTAGAGGTTATAAGCAGATGTATATCGCCTACATTAGTTTCATAAATTCTTAGACCATCTATTTCCCTAAACGTTGGTCTTCCAAAGAATGATGCTATAGTTCTAGCCTTATTGGGAGATTCAACTATAAATAAAGCTGTTCTAACTCTAAGCTCCTTGGGTACTTCACGAAGATCTAGTTTACCAGATCTAATTGTTTTCAATAGTTCTCTATCATCATCAATACGTTTGATTACATTGTCAATATCTACTGCTTCTAAGGAGTTCATTGAGAAATCCTCTATAAAGTACTTCACTCTGTCTACAAGTCCATTAAGCAACCTAATATCATCGACTAATACTATGGAGAGTCCCGTCGTTATACCTCCAATAAAAAGTCTCGAAGTTCTGCCACTAGCCTGTATATATGTGGGTGCATCTGGTACCAGTATGTAGAGTGTGTCATTTTCCTCAACAATAGATGTTTTCTGATATTTCTTGAGGGCCTCAACTATATTCTTATCAGATAGAAGAGATGCAACGAGATTGTGGGCTTCGGTTATTATGGAGGCTACAGGCTCTTCTATAGGCTCTTGTGAAGATATCTTATCAACTACAATCTTAATTCTTTCAGCAGACATCTGTCGAAGAATCCTTCTGAGCTGTGCTATAAGTCTAATTACCCTATCTTTCTGTTTCTTATCCTCTATAACATCTAAAAGTGCTGTTAAAAGCCTCAGTAAGTTCTGGGGATTGAATCCTATTTGTGTTATCGAAATTTTGTGTCGAGGGACCCCGATAAATATAGCGTACCTGATCCTCTCCGGAATATCTATTCCTCTCACAAGAAGACCGTAGTACGTAGCTACACCTATTAGAGCCTTTACCTCACCCAAGATAAACCGTTCTAGAGTATCTGTTCTCTTACTCGAGAGTACCTCGACTTCTATACCTCTGCCTCTGAGCTCATTACAGAACTTGTTAGCGTATTCTAGTCCTCGATCAATCGTTACGTATATTAAACAGCCATCACCTAACTTATTGATAAGCTTTGCAACAATATCTGCTACTTCCTCTTCTTTAGGCATCAACATGTAGGTATCTACAACATTTCTATAAACTTCAACAGCAGACCCTATATTAAATCCCAACAACTCCCTAAATAACCTAATTCTCTTGCCTCTAGCTCTTCCTGTAGCAGAACTAATTACCAGTATCCCACATTTCCTTCTTGTAGCTAGAACTTCGCGTTGAAGATCATTAAAAACATCTCTGATATGTTTCTCACCCTCATAACAGATACCTCTAGCTTTTTCATTCTCAGATGAGCTACACTTTATCATTCTTTGACGAAGAGCCATAAGTTTATACGCTTTCTCTATATCTTTTTCACTAAACCCTATAAGCTTCAAAATCATGTCTATGGCCTTACTACCCTTCATTACAGCATCAACATCGTCCACAAACACGAACCCCATCTTATATCCTTTGGATAGAAAGTAATTGAACACTTCGTTAAAGTTTCTCATGAGGTACTTAGACGTTGTGATAATTATATCAAAATAACCCTCACGTATAGCTTTTTCATATTCTTCTCTTTTCTTTGGTGAAAGCCTTGAATGCATAGCTATAATCTGAACTATTATACCTGCTCTTTCTGCAAACTCCCTTAATCTCTCTTCGCACTGTTTCACAAGGATAGATGTTGGAACGATTATGTATGTCTTTTTACCCAGTCTATAGGATAGATAGAGAGCTACTATCAATCCAAACGTTGTTTTACCTACACCTGTAGGAGCCACAAGTGCAAAACTCTGATTTTGAGCAATCCTCACAGTCCAGCTTATCTGGAGATGCCAGGGAGAACTCTTCAAACACTTGACAAAAAATTCACTAAAATCTTGAACAAATTTCTGAACATCAACAACTTTTCTAACGCTACTCTCGAGAGTCATGTCTTTAATATGTTCTGTTAGTTCAATCATATTGCTAACAGGTATTATCTCGTTAGTACCCATACATTTTGAACAAACATTTCGAAACAACAATCTACTGTCTTCTATAGGACCACCGCAATTGGGACACAAGTGTAGGTATATACCTCTAGGAAGCAGAAGTTTATTAATGTAATTCTCATCTACTTTATGCGAAGAACCCTTAAAACTTAGTGTAGGTAGTGCCATAGAGAATCCAGCTGAGCCATATCCTCGAGAACCTATATTCATATTTTCTCTCCTGGACTAGCTATCCACACTTACTATAAAAATTTTCATTACATATCTAGAGCTTAAAGTTAAGTGAATTAAGCTAGAAATGAAGGATTGTGCCAAACAGAAGTATAGGTAAAATCTCTCAACCTCTCATCTATATGTTGATTGTTGTACCCTCATACCATCATTGATGTTCATTTGTTACTGAGTACATAAGTTAACATAATGAAGTATTAAGTAACAGTATAGGTAACCCTAATTATTCAGTCCTCTCACCTAACGTTATGCAGATCAGAAAGCCACATTCTGACATACTGTAAATCTATGAACCTGGCTCTAATGTTATACACGTAGATTACATCAAAGATCAGCAATATCGTAACATTTTTAACAATACTTAGCGTAAGGGAACAGATAATAGTTAAAAGTAGAGCTTAAACCTTATATTGTATCGCTCAAGCACTAATTCATGGTGCTTAGTATGTGTATAGCTGTTGTTGGTAGTATACATGCAGATTTTTATATAAAGACCAAAAAGTTTCCACAACCAGATGAAACAATCATCGGTAGCGATTTTATAATATACCCGGGTGGTAAAGGTGCTAACCAAGCTGTAGGATGTGCTCGTCTAGGTATTGAGACATATATGATAGGAGCTGTAGGCAATGATTATATAGGTCGCCTGCTCGTTGAGAATCTTGCAAAGAATGGCATAAAGGTGGACTATATCTTTACAGCAGAGTGTAGTAGTGGAGTAGCTTTTATAATTCTTAACGAAGAAACTGGTGAAAATATGATAATAGTTTCATCTGGTGCTGATAACGCTCTTACACCAAATTACGTAGAGAGTGTTCTCGAAGATCTGAGGAATAGAGCTAGAATCCTTTTAGTTCAACTTGAAATACCTATAGAAACAGTATATAAAGCAATTGAAATAGCTAAAGAGTTGGATATGACTACTATATTGAATCCCGCGCCAGCAAGATCCTTAGATAAGCGCATCTATAGCTACATAGACGTAATCGTTCCAAATAGAGTTGAGCTTCAGCAGCTCACGAACATTAAGATAGCTACCATTGATGATGTTTTTAAGGCTAGCGAAGAACTACTAAACTATGGCTGTAACGCTGTAGTTACTACACTTGGATCTATGGGAGCAGCAGTAGTTACTCCATCAATAAGAGTTATTGTTCCAGCATTCAAGACCCAGATAGTAGATACAGTTGGAGCTGGCGACGCCTTTGTAGCAGGTCTTGCAGTATCGCTATATGAAAATAGAGATATAGTTGAAGCTGCCAAATATGCTAATGCAACAGCTACTTTAAAGATTATGCGCATGGGTGCTCAAAGTATGCCAACACGTAGTGAAGTTGAAGAGTTTCTAAAGAAGTATTCACAAAACAATAATGAAATATTAAAGGTATATTGATACCCCATACATAAACATCATACATCTTGATCAAAATGTCATAACCATATACATGAATTTATCTCAACAAGATTCGCTAGCATGCTCCATACATAAAATTTTCTAGTAGTTCTAGATGTCGTGAAGCTCTCCTATTTTAATATTCATTTTACATAATTCAAAACCTTACTTGGATGACGTTTCGATCGTAACTACATCAGATTTAACTCTAATCATACTCTTACTGAAACCTCGTGAATAATTATCCTCTGGAAACATTTTAAGTTTCTACAAAGATTGTGTTAAGTCAAGATATTCCTCACGATTTCATTTACTGTTGAATAAAAAGATAAATTAAATTATTAGTATTCAGTTAAGCCTTACCGTAAAGTAGTTCAAGAAATCTTGTGTATGCCTCATCATGTTCTTTACTGTGATTAGGTTCATATACACTGATCTGATATGAATTCTGAACATATTCTCTTAATTCTCTCAAAGACTTTATTATACCTAAGCCTGCTACTTGTAGAAGTACATTACCTATCGATGTAGCTTCTTCAGGACCTGCATACACTTTTTTGTTAGTGAAGTCAGCGGTAAGTTGGTTAAGTAGCCAGTTTCTAGAACCTCCTCCAAATATGTTTATATGTGTTAGTTTTCTACCTATAAGATCTTCTGCTTGTTCAAAAACAAGTCTATATTTTAGAGCAAGACTTTCGAATACTATTCTGAAGAGTTCACCAATATTTGATGGTCTTTCTTGTTTTGTTTCCTCGAGGTACTGCATTATAGCGTCAACCATGTTCAATGGTGCTACAAACCTATCATCATCAGGATCTATGAATGCCTTAAATGGTTTTGCTTCTAGAGCCATCTTGAGTATCTCTGGATAAGAGAGTTGCTGACCTTGCTCACTTAGTACTCTTCTAACTTCCTCAACTATCCACATACCTTGGATGTTTCTGAGAAATGTTATAGTATTGAACGCCCCTCCCTCATTAGTAAAGTTGTACTCCATAGCTTTCCTGTTTATTAGAGGTTCTGGAAGCTCTACACCTACTAGAGACCATGTACCAGAACTCACATAACCAGCACTCTCATTAACCATAGGTCCTGCTGCTATTGCTGAAGCAGTATCATGGGTTGCTGGCGCAATTATCTCTATATCTTTTGGTACATCAAGTTCCGAGACGAGTTTTGGAGATATTTTACCTAATTTTGTGGTTGGCTCGATAACTGGAGGAAATATACGTGTAGGTATTCCCAATGCCTCAAGTATATCATATGCCCAGTTCTTTGCCTTGGGATCGAGAAACTGTGTTGTTGTTGCTTCAGTAAATTCTGCAAAGGCTTCACCGCTTAACCAGTAGTTGAATAGATCGGGTATCATTAGGAAGGTTTTGGTTATCTTCAGCTGTGGAGAACCTTTCTTAACCATTGAATATATTTGAAACAATGTATTTATCCTTATGAACTGTATACCTGTTCTCTCATATATCTTCTCTTTTGGAACTATCTTCAGAACTTCTTCAAGTATACCCTCAGTTCTAGGATCTCTATATGTGTGTGGATTACCGATGAGTTCACCTTTCTCGTCTAAAAGAGCATAATCTATTCCCCAAGTATCTACACCTATAGATAGAAGCCTATTACCGTACCTTCTATAGGCAAGCTTTATCGCATACTTCATCTCGTGCCATATCCTGAGAACATCCCAATGAAGACTCTCACCTACCCTAACCATATAGTTAGGCCAACGATAAAGCTCTTCAACACGTACCTTCTTTTCCTTCTCATTAATAAACCCAATCATAGCTCTACAACTGCTAGCACCCAAATCGAAAGCTAGTGCAACAATCTCGCTCACGAGGTATACACCCATGATACTATCTTCTGTGGATCTGAATATAAACCTTCTTATCAGTTCGTTGCACTAAAGTCGTACTAAGTGAATGTATTATACTATGCACTATATCCACATACGCCTCGCTGGTATCATGGCAGACAGTGAGTGTTATTCTTGGTAACTTAGGTTAGTAATAATTGGTATAACTATAACTTTAATAAAGGTTTAAAACCGAGAATACAAGGCTGTATCAATAGGTGTATATTGTGACTAAACTAAATCCATTCATAGTTTTTATGATAAAGAGAGTTAGCATGATGATCCTAACGTTTTTTGTAGCAATGACATTGATATTCCTATTGCCACGTCTTATCCCAGGAAACCCACTAGCCATGCTAATATATTCTCTAGTTCAGACTGGTGCAACCGATCCTGAAAGACTTAAAGCAGTTGAGAGAATGCTTTTAGAGTACTTCCAGCTCGATAAACCTCTACACGAGCAGTACTTCAGATTTATTCAAGACCTCTTTAGAGGAGATTTAGGAAGATCCATAATGTTCTTTCCAAATACCGTTAACGATATTATTATACGATACCTTCCATGGACTTTAGCTCTACTTATACCTGCAATAATAGCTTCATGGATCGTAGGAAACACCATAGGGGTTGTAGCAGCTATAAACAGAGGAAAACTTACCGATAAAATCGTTCTACCATTACTTGCAGTTCTTCAAGGTACACCTCCATACATATTCGCCATGTATCTATTGCTAATTTTTGGTGTATATCTCAAAATTCTACCTACTGGAGGTGGATGGTCTCCAACTTTAGGACCTAGCCTATCTGCAACATTTGTTCTAGACTACCTAAGACACTACATACTACCATTCACATCAATATTCCTAACATCTTTAGGTGGATGGGGACTAAGTATGAGGAATATTGCTTTACAAGAATTGACAACAGATTACATGGACTACGTCAGAGTTCTAGCACTTTCGCAAAAAAAGACCATGAGATACCTCTTTAAGTGCTCAGCTCTACCACAAATAGTTGGTTTAGCAATAGTTTTAGGATGGAGCGTGGCCGGTTCAGTTATAACTGAAATAGTGTTCAATTACCCTGGTATAGGCACAGCTCTCTGGAGAGCACTACAGTCTACAGACTATATGTTGATACAGGGCTTCTTCGTAATACTGATAGGGACAATAATACTAGCCAACTTTATATCAGAGATCATGTTTGCTGTTATCGATCCACGAGTTAGATATGCATATGTAGGTGCATAAAGTTGAAGATACCCGGTATACTAAGGATAAAAAAGTTTGTCATAGGTATCGCGATATTCGCTGCCATAGTTCTTACAGGACTCATAGGTCCAATTTTCTATAAAGTTGATCCCGGCAGAATGGTCGATAGAAGATATCTACCACCATCAACAAAATATCCATTGGGAACAGATGCTCTAGGAAGAGACGTTTTAGCGCAATTCCTTCACGGTATAAGAGGATCTCTGTTGGTGGGTTCAGTAGCTTCCGGTATAGCTTTAGCATTAGCGATATTTCTTGGAACTATAGCAGCAGTATTCGGGGGATTAGTGGATAAAGCTATACTGACGGTTTCAGAAATCTTCATAATAATACCAGCTATCCTACTAATGATGGTTTTGGCTGCATATCTACCAGAAAGGAATCTATGGCTTGTAGCATTTGTTATAGGTATAACATCATGGGGTGGATGGGCGAGAGGATTCAGATCCAGATCTATGAGCATACTCTCGTCAGAGTATATAAATATGGCTGTTCTCTCTGGAGCTTCTAGATTCAGCATAATTGTTAGAGATATTCTACCGGTTATCTCTCCATATGTATTGGCAGCTTTCGCAATGGTATTCTCTTTTGCTGTTATGTCTGAAGTTGGTTTAACAGTAATAGGCATAGGTATGACTAAAGACATCACCCTAGGACTTGTACTATATATAGCTCAGCTATATGCAAACATTACACAAGGCATATGGTGGACATTCGTACCACCAACAATAGCAATAATAGCTATATATCTCTCCCTCTACATGATAGCCATATCGTTAGATGAATACTTTTCACCAAAAGTAGGCTCTGTATAAATTTAGGTGAATATGATGGTGGTTTTAGAAACTAGAGAGCTAAAAGCTTACTACATCCTACGCAAAGGTACAGTAAAAGCTGTTGATAATGTAGATCTCATAGTAAACGAGAGAAGCATTGTAGGTATTGTTGGTGAATCTGGATGCGGTAAATCAACATTAGCAAAAACTTTAGCACTCGACATAGTTCCACCACTCAAACTTATTGACGGTAAAATAGTTATAGATGGTATTGATGTTACAGAAATGCCTCTTAATCAAGCTAGAAAAAGAATAGCTGGAGTTAAAGTTTCTATAATACCACAATCAGCTATGAACGCTCTAGTACCTACGGTCAAGATAAAGAACTTTATAGTTGACGTATTATCGGAGAAAACCGATATCGATTCAGAGAAGATAACAGAACTAGCAGAAAAAAGACTAAAGGAGCTAAACTTACCAGTAGAAAGTCTGAATATGTATCCCTTCGAACTTTCGGGCGGTATGAGGCAGAGAATACTGATAGCATT
Source organism: Ignisphaera sp. (assembly GCA_038831005.1). Classification (NCBI taxonomy): domain Archaea; kingdom Thermoproteati; phylum Thermoproteota; class Thermoprotei; order Desulfurococcales; family Desulfurococcaceae; genus Ignisphaera; species Ignisphaera sp. The sequence continues at coordinate 111,043 of JAWBKZ010000005.1, read as the reverse complement.
AGCAACACTGCTTAATCCATCGCTACTGATGGCTGATGAACCAACATCAGCATTGGACGTATCAACACAAAAAATAGTGCTCTCCACAATACACAGTATTTTTGTGAGAGGGTTGGTAAAAAGCATCCTATTCATATCACATGACATAGCCACTGTGAGACAAATTGCCGATAGGATCGTAGTTATGTATGCAGGTAAGATAGTTGAAGATGGTCCAACAGAAGAAATCATACATAATCCATTACATCCATACTCTAAAGCACTTATGTTCTCGATACTCACACCAGAAACACAGATAGTAGAAAGAGTGAAAAAAGTACTATCACTAGCGTTAGCCGGTGAACCTCCGAGCCTAATAAATCCTCCACCTGGCTGTAGATTTCATCCAAGATGCCCATTCGCTATGGATACATGTAGAAGAGAAGAGCCAAAACTTGAAAAACTAGGACAAAATAGTTATGTTGCATGTTGGTTATATCTAAAGAGATGAGGTAACACATATGACTCTACTCAATGTTAAAAACTTAACAAAAACCTATAGATCAGGTTTGATTACACACAAGATGATCCTGGCTGTCGACAATGTGAGTCTTGATGTAAAGGAAGGCGAAATCATATCTCTTGTGGGCGAAAGTGGTTCGGGTAAAACAACAACAGCAAGAATTATTCTAAGATTGTTGAAACCTACATCAGGTTCCATAGTCTTTATGGGTAAAGATATATGGCACGATCTTAAATCGAAAAACGATCTTAAGTGGTATTGGAGAAATGTTAATGGGGTTTTTCAGGATCCTTTCTCATCATTTAATCCAACACATAGAATCAGAGACGATCTCTTAAGAGTTTTTAACCTATTTGAGCATAACTATGATAATGAAACAAAAATGAACTTAGTTAGAGAAGCTCTACAATCAGTTGGACTTATACCAGAAGAAGTTCTCGAACGAAGACCTTTTGAGCTCTCTGGAGGTATGAGGCAAAGGATACTGATAGCCAGAATATTCCTAATAAAACCAAAGCTGGTAATAGCTGACGAGCCTACAAGTATGATAGATGCCACGCTAAGACTCAGTATACTAAATCTATTCACGAGACTTAGAGAAGAATTGAAAATATCAATAATGTTTATAACACACGATCTAGGACTAGCCACATATGTAAGTGATAGAATATTGGTCATGTATAAGGGTAAAATAATCGAAGAAGGAACTCCAGAGGAAATCCTCAACAATCCAAAACATGAATACACACAAAACCTACTAAACTCAGTACCAAAACTCTATACCTCATGGTTCAAACAGTTATGAACCACTTCTACATCCTTATACACTTTCATCAATATTTTTAAAGAGAACCCATAACAATATAGTTATCCTAGAGTAGGGTGTAAACATGAAAAATAAAATATTTATGGTATCATTAGCTCTAATACTAACATTAGCACTAATATTACCTGTAATCTCATCCACAGTTTATGCACAAGAATTTCCACGAGATCAAACAGCAATAATATCACAACAATGGGGAACCCCTGGAGGTTTCAATCCATTAGTCTCTGGAAGATACGCCTGGGGTACAGACATACTGATGTATCCTCGACCATTTGTCTATGGACCTTACTCTGACGACTTTGTGCCTTATCTGGCTACAAGCTTTAGATGGGTAGATCAATACACATTAGAAATTACTCTAAAGACAGATGCTTACTGGTCTGATGAAAAATCCATTACTGCTGATGATGTTGTATGGTCATTTGAGGTGAACAGGTTATGTTCAACAGCCGGAAGCTATATATGGAACTATATATCAGCTGTAGAAGCAGTTAATCCACAGACAGTCAGATTCCATATAAATAAAACCAACGTTAACTACTACAGAATAGTAGATGTACTTACATGGCTTATTCTACCTAAGCATAGATGGGAGAAACTATACAATGAAATGGGCTGTAAAATAGCTACAGAGTTCATGGATACAGAATTCGATAAAATTGTTGTAGGAGGTCCGTATAGACCTGTTTACTGGGCTGGAGATACCTGGGTCTATGAAAGAATTGACAATTGGTGGGGCAAGAAATACTTCGGGTTACCTGCACCTAAATATGTAATGCACATATCACCTAAGAGCGATGAACAAGTAAGACTTGAATGGATACAAGGAAACAGAGACCACATGTCCCACTTCGTTGACAGATTATGGGAGATAATCAATTCAGATCCAACAAAAGGAACATTCGATAACAAGAACTGTCCACCTTGTATGTTCGGAGGTAGCGTTGTATTCTTTGCATTCAATCTAGAAAAATATCCATTTAATGACATAAGAGTTAGAAAAGCTCTATACTATGTCATGCTTGCAAACAACATGGAAGCACTTAAAAAAGCTTCTGAAGCTGCTTTCTCAGGCTACCTCATTCCTGCAAGAGTATATCCTGTTCCTATAATACCTCTTCTCGAAAGAACAGAAAAATACTTGGCTAAAGATCTTATAGAGAACTTCTTGGGAGAAGCTACAATAGAGAATGCCAGAAAGTTGCTTGATGAAGCTGGTATAATTGATAGAAATGGTGATGGAATCAGAGAGTTACCTGATGGAAAACCATTTAGATTCTCGGTAATAGTTCCAGCAGGTTGGGTACCAGTAATAGGTTCAGCGACAGTATTTGCAGAGATATGGAGAAAAGAGTTGGGAATAGATGTTATAGTTGATCAGAAAGACTTTAGCGTGGTATGGGACAGTATTAGTAAAGGAGATTATGAAGCCACATGGTGGTTGCATAGCACGAGAATGGGTGCAGCTTCACCATGGATAAACTTTGATGTAGCTATGGACTCAAGGTTACCAACAAATCCATGGGGAGGACCTATATCCAGGTACAAGAACCCTGTGGCCGATTGGTTGCTAGACGAAGTTGGTAGAACATGGGATGAAAGCAGAAGATCATATCTCTATAGATTACTGCAAGAGATATGGCTTAGAGATCTACCGTTCCTTATATTTGGTCAAGATCCTCACTGGTACCAGTATTCTGAACAATACTGGGTTGGCTGGCCAAACATAGACAGAATAAACAAGTACGGAGCATTCTATGCCACAAATTGGGATCCAGGATTCCTATTCGTTCTCTTCCAGATTAAATCATCTAAAGAGATTCAGCCAGGAACAGCTGATGTAGATACTGTTCCAGAGTTCCTAAAGCCACGCAATAGAATATCAGCATCTGTATTCTTTGATGAGCTACAGAAAGCTGCAGGAGCTGCAGTCCCAACCACAATTACAGTCCCAACCACAATTACAGTCCCAACCACAATTACAGTCCCAACCACAATTACACAAGCTGCAGTAACCGTAACATCAACAGCAGTATCTACTGTTACACAAGCTGCAGTAACCGTAACATCAACAGCAGTATCTACAAAGACGGAGGTGAGAACAACTGTTGCAACAACTACAACTACAACAGAAGTAACTGTTACTGATTGGACAATGACCATAGTAGTAGGTATAGTGTTGCTTATTGTTGGTTTAGCTATAGGTTGGTTCATTAAAAAGAAGTAATATTGTGTTATATTAATTATTTTTTAATTCTAAATCCAATCATTATTCTAATTGTTCAGATTTCTATGATTTCATTAAGAGTACATTTTTATAGTAGTTAAACCACACTTAGTTAGTCGGGTTAAGATATATGAGAATAAGATTTTCCACAGGAATATGGGTTTTTGGAGCAGGTGTAGAACGTTTTGCGCCTACAGGTTATAAAGTGGCTAAAAATATCGTGAATTTAGTACATGAAGCAAGTAGAGTAGATGATCTTAAAGGACTAGAGTTTCACTATCCTACAGAAGTTGATGAAAGTAATGTTAAAGATGTTAGAGATGCTCTATTGGATCACGGTATTGAGGCTGTTGGTATAGCTCCAGTACTTTCTCAAGAAGCTCAATGGGCTCGAGGAGCTCTTTCGGCACTTGATGAAAATACTAGGAGAAAGGCTATAGATAGGTGCAAGAAGGCTATAGATATTGCTAGAGAACTTGGGGCAAAAATGCTCATTATATGGCCTGGTAGAGAAGGTTTTGACCTTCCTCTCACAACAGATTACAGGAAGCTATGGGACAACTATGTTTCAGCGATAAAGGAGATATCAGAATATGGTTCAGATCTAAAGGTAGCACTAGAGTATAAAATAGAGGATCCAGCAAGCTATCTTCTTCATGGTTCAGCTGCCAGGGCTCTAACAACAATTCTTGAGTTGAAGTCCCAGGGAGTAAATAATGTAGGTATAAATGTTGAATTTGCACATGCAAAGCTAGCAAAAGAATATGTACCCGAAACTATAGTCCTTATATCCAGGTATAGAGCTCTGTATCATCTACATCTAAACGATATATTCACAGAAGTAGATCTAGATCTCTTTCCCGCGAGTGTACATCTACTAGAATTCATTGAACTACTCTACTGGCTACACGAGATAGGATACGATGGTTGGTATGGACTAGATCTATTCCCAAGATATCTAGATGCAGCCGAAATGGTTAGACAAAGTATATATAACATTAAAGCACTCTATAATGCTTTAGAGAAGGTTGGCTGGAGTAAGATAAGAAAAACTATAGAATTGAATAATCCTATAGAATCTCAGAAACTTTTGAGAGAAATTCTTGGTGTATATATCTAAAACATCTGGACTATGCATTACCTTTCACAATATTTTTACAATATTCTACCGACATAAATGAAAATATTTTTATACCTATATCATTTTACTTTGCTTTGGTGAAACACTATTTACTGCAAGATCAAAGAAATCACCAAAAAGATGAGTATAGAGGAAAAAATTGCTCAACTGACCTCGATATTTGTTGATGATCTCATTGAGAATGGTGATTTCTCTGAAGCTAAAGCTGAACAACTTATAAAGCATGGAATTGGACAGATAAGTAGAGTAGCAGGATCAAAACTAGGGTTCAAACCTAGAGAAGTTGCTAAAATAGTTAATAAGATCCAGAAGTTCTTGATTGAAAAAACTAGATTGGGAATACCAGCTATAGTGCATGAGGAATGTCTCTCAGGATTAATGGGACCTTCTGTTGTTATGTTTCCAATACCTTTAGCATTAGCAAGCACATGGGATCCCGACCTCGTTAAAAACGTTGCAGAAAAGATAAGAGAACAAGCATTGCTGGTTGGTGTTAAGCATTGTTTATCGCCTGTACTAGATCTATGTAGAGATCCTAGATGGGGTAGATGTGAAGAAACCTTTGGCGAAGACCACAATTTGGTAGCGGCTATGGGTATAGCATATGTTAGAGGTCTGCAAGGCGATGGAGATAGAGTTTACGTAGTTGCTACAGCAAAACATTTTGCTGCACATGGTGTTCCTGAAGGGGGTAGAAATATAGCGTCTGTAAATATAGGTGTTCGAGAGTTTAGAAATATTCATCTATATCCTTTTGAAGCAGTCGTGAAGCTAGCTAAACTAAAATCTGTAATGCCTGCTTACCATGAAATCGATGGAATACCGTGTCATGCTAATGACGAACTACTGAGCAAGATACTTCGATACGAGTGGGGATTCGATGGAATTGTTGTATCTGACTATTGGGGTGTAAGGATGCTTAATACTGTTCATAGAGTTGCAAAAAGTTGCAAAGAAGCGGCAATACTAGCTTTATCAGCTGGCGTAGATATAGAGCTTCCGCATAATGACTGTTTTAAAGAGCTTGTAGAAGCTGTAAGGAAGAGAGAGATACCCGAGGAACTTCTAGATAGAGGTGTTGAAAGAGTTCTCTACGTCAAGTATCTATTGGGGCTTTTTGATAATCCATATGTAGATGAAGCAAGAGTTCCAGAAACCATAGATGGCCCCAGCTATAGAGAGCTTGCACGTGAAGTTGCGAGAAAATCTATAGTGTTGCTAAAGAACGATGGAGTACTACCCTTACCGAAATCTAACATAAAGATTGCGGTGGTAGGTCCTCTTGCAGATAATCCTTTCGCTATGTTGGGTGATTATCATTACGCATCACACATAGGTTTAGTTCAACCTGATATACATATAGTGACGGTTCTCGAAGGGATAAGGAACAAGATAGATCCGTCGTCAGTTTCATATGCTAAAGGTTGTGAGGTACAAACCTCAGACCTTAATATGCTTAATGAGGCTATTGCTATAGCTAGTAAAGCTGATGTAGTTGTGATTGTTATTGGTGATATTTCCTGCATATTTGATAAGAATAGATGTACCTCAGGTGAAGGTATTGATAGAACAGATCTCTCTCTAACAAAACCACAAGAGGAGCTAGTTAAGAGTATTAGTAATTTAGGCAAACCTGTAGTTCTTGTTGTTGTAGCTGGAAGACCTATGTCTCTAGAAAATGTACAGAAAGATGTAAAGGCTATTCTATGGTGTTGGAAACTAGGTGCTGAAGGCGGTAATGCTATAGCTGATATTCTTTTCGGTGACTATTCACCAAGTGGGAGACTGCCTGTATCTCTACCTAGATCAAGTGGTCAGCTACCGATATACTATTCAAGAAGACCTTCATCATTTGGCGAGTATATAGAGATGCCTTCTAAACCTTTGTATCCATTCGGTTATGGACTAAGTTATACAGAATTTAGGTATACTAGCATCAACGTAGAGCCACTAGAAGTACCAATAGCTGGAGAAATCAGGATATCAGTTGAGGTCGAGAACATAGGTGGGTATGAAGCTGATGAAGTTGTACAGATATACATTGCCAGAACTTACAATAGTTTAGCGTTACCGGTTAAGGAGCTGAAAGCATTTAAGAGGATAAAGATCAAGCCTGGAGAAAGAAGGAGAGTGACATTCAAAATACCTACACAACTTCTAGCATTTTACAATAGGGATACAAAACTTGTTATAGAACCTGGTGAATACAAGGTAGTTGTTGGACGCAATAGCGAAGAAAGTATCTTTGAAACAACGATCAAAATTGTTGGAGAAACTATAGAACTCAAAGAGAGAAAGATATTTACTGCCGAAGCATATATAGAATAAAATGATTACCAAACATTATTATTTTTTTAACTAGTTCATCCTTGTTTGTTTAGTTCTCCTAATCATAGGAGAATATACAAATGAATAGATGATATATATATAAACTTATTAAGTTATACAACCTACACCCCTACTTTGGGTCTCTCCCTTGGGTAGACCAAATCTTCACTTAAAAAGATACGTACAGCATGACGAAGTAGGTATGGGTCAAAATCAATTCAGATGTTTCTATATGGCTTTTCACCCAGTCAATGGCGCATTTGTTGTACATGAGGGTCATTCAGGAAAAATATATATGGATGGAAAAATTATATATGATTTTGCATTAATTGGTAGACCGCCTAGAGCTGGAGGAGATACTCATGGTGCTATAACATGGTCTCGAGAATACGTATTCATAGGTGGCTGGATGAAGGCTCCTCCAGGACTGCTCGTATCTACGGATAGAACTCTTGCTAAACAAGATATGAGAGAGAAGTACAGCCATATACATACAGTTGATGAAAATGGTAAAGTAGAGCTTCTATGGTCTAGGAAATGGGATGATAAACTTCCTCCAAACCATTGGTATGGAGAGGTAACAGATCTCTTGTATGATGGACATGACAATATACTGTACTTTAGTAGAGCTGATGGATATGCAGAACTAGGTTTATGGAGGATATCTCTAAATGATAAAAAAGTTGAATGGATAATTAGAAACAGGACAGTATATAAGATGGAGATGAAAGACGATAAAATATTTGCTACACTATTCAATCCAGCTCATATGGAGAAATCCGCTGTAGCTATATACGATACCCTCAGTGGAGAAAGTAGACTTATTGAAGACTTCAATTTTGCTTTAGACCCAGATAAGAAAATTTCTATAAAGAGAGATGGTGGTCAAATAGTACAGATACAAAATCGATTGATATCGTTTTACGGGGGTACACTGATAGTTAGTGATCCCTATAGAGATAGACATATTCTCTATCCGTTTCTAGAGATTGTTAGTCCCGAATCAGAGAGACCTCCATATATACCTGGACTTAGAACACAGAAGGTTTACCCCCTTGGAATACCTATTATAGCTGTTAATCCATCTGAAGGACTAACAGAACCTACACTTAGAACCACATTTGGACTCTTAGTGAGAGTAGATCCTGTTGTACCGCAGATAGTGTCTCTCTCAGGCTTCGTTTCGGGTATGATATCAGATGGAGAATATGTATATCTAGGAGCATCATATGCAAATCACTGTCCAGCATATACTTACAGAACAGGTGATGGAGGCATATATGCTATACCTGTGAAAGAGTTATTCACAAAACCTTGGAATTCTCTTAGATTATGGGTATTCGATGGATTTTATAAGCTTGATGAAACAGGTATAGAAGGATGGTTCGGTGGTATACCTCTTAAAGGATTTACTGTAAGGAAAATGAGAATATATGTATCAGATAAGGTGAAGATGAGTATTGCAGAATACAATTTGCTTACAAAAGTTTATGAAGATTCTGTAAACCTAGAGCAGGGATGGAATATAGTAGATTTATCGCCATACTATGATATAGTAGCATTTAGATTCAGCAACAATTTAGAGAAAGTGTTAGCTGAAGTAATAGTAGAACCCTAACCTATATACACAACTTTTAAATAAGATTTAAATTCTAAAACTATGTTTTCTATTTTTCGTCCTCTGGTGACTCTATGAAGCAACTCTTTATAGGAATAGATTTAGGTAGTAGTGGTATTAGGGTAGAGGTATACGATATTGAGGGAAACCTGGTAGCTATGGGTAAGGAGTCTATCCATAATCAAACTTGTGAAGAATGGTTGCGAGCATTAGAAGCTTCTGTACCAAACATTGTTAAAGAATGCACCGATTGTGAAAAACATGTATCTGTCACAAGTACCTCTGGAACCTTAATAGGTGTCAATAGATATGGTGAAGTGATTCACGGTCCCATAATGTACTATGAAAGAATTGATGAATGGTACGAAAAGATCAAAAACTATAGCTCTATCAAGAAGTTGAACGAGAAAGGTGTTAAAATAGATCAAACATCACCTCCTGTAAAGATCCTGAAGTTAAAGATTGAACACCATGATATCTACAGTAACGTCCACTGGTTTATTTCACCAACAACATATCTTCTATACAAGCTGTACTATGATGAAGGCGAGATATGGGAAGATGTATACATGGACTACACAAATGCCTTGAAGTTCGGCATAGATATCACATCTTCTCCACCAACATGGTTCTACCCACTATATGATGAACTAGGTATAGATGCAGATAAATTACCTAAACTAGCTCCAGTAGGTGAAGCTATAGGTATTGCAAAAAGCAGATTTGCTGAAAAAATTGGTCTTAAAAATGCTAGACTTTATCAAGGGTTAACAGATGGTAATGCTGCAGCTATAGCTGGTGGTGCTATAGATATAGGGGACATAAACATGTACATAGGTACAACAACTGTACCGAAGATAGTTGTTGACAGAATTGTAACTCATCCAGCACTTTATTACCATATACATCCGATAAAGGGGTATTTAGCAGGATCTGCAACAGGATTTACTGGAGCATTTCTCTCATGGTATTCAGAAAAAGTCCTTGGAATGCCTCTAGATAAGGCTTCTGAGTATGTCGAGAAAGTTAAAGCTGGTAGCGAGTATATGTTCTTTCCCTATGGCGATAGAGGTCCTACATACAATCCGTTATTAGAGCCAGCTATAACAGGTATAAAGATTTCGGATGAACCTAGAGAAATACTTTTAGGGAGATTCATTAGAAGCATTATGCTTGGAATAACATTGCTTGAAAACTATTTTATTGAATTATTTAGAGAGCTCTTCAGTATAGATACAAATTGTGTCAATTTAACTGGTGGTGGCACCAAATCCAAGATATGGAACAAGATTAGAGCCTCAGTATATGGAAAGAAAATCATAGTTCATGGAGATCTTGTTGGTACAGGGGTAATAATACCCTTATTGATTAGAAACAGATTCTATAGCTCTATAGATGAAGTTAAAAGAATGTTCTTGAAGCCTATTGATACTGTAGAACCTGATGAAGCTTTGGTTGAGGTGTATAGACCATATAAAGATGCATTCATAAGGAGATGGCTAAAATTGCAAGATCTATATAGAGCTTGAGACTCGAAATTTAATCTCTATATATGATAGCAGGTTTTTCAGGAAGAACTTTGTTGATTCCGAAGCTCTAAATGGTAAAACTATTACTGCCTCTTTTTTAAGCTCTTCATCAGCATCACCTGTTGCTACACCTATTCCTACAGCTTTAATCATGTCAATATCTGTTACACTATCACCTATAGCTACAGCTTTTTTGAGATCCATACCGAGTTTCTCAGCCACAATTCTGATACCTGAGCTTTTTGAACAATACTTAGGGTAGATATGTATGACGTAACCTGTGTATAATGCATGGATATCTGGGTATAGATGCATTATCTTTTTCTCAAGCTCTCTAACAGCATGAACATCACTCCTGATTTCTTTAGGTACATGAAATGCCCTGTCACATAATCTGTAAGCGTTACTTGGTGATGGCTTGAGACTGAAACTTTTTGAGATTACATCAGCTAAACTATCTAGAGATTCTTTACATATTTTTAAGACTTCTTCATGCATCTGAATGACGCAACCATTCTCAGCTATAAATATAGATGAAAGACCCAGGTATCTTTGCAAAGTCAGTACCACTGGATAAGCATTACCAGAAACGAGATACACAGGAACACCTTTCGACTCTAATTCTCTCAAAAAACCAACTACTTCAAGATCCATCACGTAGCTACCTCTAGCTACGGTCATCACGCCATCTATATCAATGAAGAGAGCGCTTGGAATATTACTATAAAGATATCTTTCAAGTATATCATATAGATTCATGAATTTCTACCCAAATATTTCATAGACTAGGTAATAAAGTAGAAGATATTTATTTAAAAATAATTGTCTTTATTTATATCGGTCTCACATATCCCCATTTCTCGAGAGCTTTCCTAAGTTCTGGATGATCTTTAGCATAATCATCTAGAGGTATTCCTTTGACGATAGCTTCTAGTGCTTGTCGGATAGCAGCTGCACCAGCTCTAGGACCGTCTGGATGACCTATAGTGCCGCCACCTACTTGTATAACACAATCTCTACCTAATACTTTAACAACCTCTGGAAGAGTTCCTGGATGTAGTCCTCCAGATGATGTTGGTACTGATGGTTTTATATGGTAGAAGTGTTGCTCGAGATGGAATATATCATCTTTATCTGGTGTGAATGGATCTTCTCTAAGTACTTTAGCATTCCTTATAACATCTATGGTCTTTGCCTCTAGCTTACCTACTTCTGGTGTACCTATATGTAGTTGATCAACACCTATTATCCTGAAAAGTTTAGCTAATGTGAACATTGAGATACCGTGGTATGGATTTCTCGTTATAGCTGCATGCATAGCTCTATGTGCGTGGATAGCTAGACCGTATTCTTCAGCTAGATCTCTGATATATGTTAGAGCAGACCAACCTGTGACAACTACATCAACCATTATGTATGGGTTACCATAATCAGCTACAAGCTTTAGTCTTTTCTCCATTTCCCTAACATCAGCAGTAATGTTAGCAAACCATACCTTTCTCTCACCTGTTTCTTTCTCGACTTTGTCTATGATCTTCATTATCGATTTTGCTCTTGCTTCAAAACGACAGTAACTTGGGCTAACAAGGTTTTCGTCATCCTTTATATAGTCCATGCCTCCGCTTAGAATCTCGTAAGCTAGTTTCTCTACTTCATCTGCAGTATAGCCTACTTTAGGTTTCGGTACTGTACCTGCAATAGGCCTGTCATAGACTTTGAATATATCTCTAACACCTTTAACACCTTTAACAGGGCCTCTGAAATATTTGATGAAATCATATGGAAGATACATATCCTCTACTCTAAGCCATTTAGCTCTCCTCATACCGAAGATGTTTCCAGCAATACTAGCTAAGAAACCAGGCATGTTATTCTCTTCAAAAAGCTCTACAGGATATGCAATTCTAATGAGCCAAGAACCATCGCCCAAGTCTTTAAAGAAGTATGCTCTGCCCTTGAGTTTCTCTAATCTATTCTGATCATACCATACATAGAGCGTGGTCCAGGTACCTGTACTACTTTCAGCAGCAATACCACCTGCAACCTCTTCTATACTGAAGCCTTCAGCTGGTGTTACTCTAAAGGTAACAATAACATCATTCTTAAGATCTGGTGCATAACTCTTGTCTATCCATGTGTGATAAGGTTCGAAATCCACCTTTGGCTTATATGCCATAGATACCCAAGCTACTATCGTATTCAGGACAACATAATAAGTTTAACGCATATAACCTTAGTGTTGTCAGATACCGAGATACCTAAAACTAGAAAAGGAAGGAAAAAGAATTCGAATTGTTATGCAAATCTCATGACGAGACATTGTGTATCGTCGATAGACAACGATGTTTTAAAAAGAGATTTAGTAGAATATTAATCTATTGATAAGACTTCCTACTGATCTCAAAATCTTCATGGATAAATTTATAATCTTTAGCTACAAAGGTAATAGGTGTGGGAAGAGACTATGGCTAAACTACATCTAGGTTTGAATCTTAGTTGGGCTGTTAAACGATGGCCTATGCCAGATGAATGGGCAGAAATAGTGGCTAAACTTGATGTAAAGTATGTTCAGTTTTCATATGATCTACTTGACCCTAGATCTACACATGATGCTGTAGAACATATGGCTAATCTTATCCTGGACGCTATAAAGAAGTATGGAATAGTTATCCATTCAACATTTACCGGTTTAGCTGCATACTCATTCAATCTACTATCACATCCAGACCCGGTAATGAGGTATGATGCTCTAGATTGGTATATGAAGGCTATAGACTTTACCTCTAAAATATCGGTAAAAGCTACCGGGGGTCATATAGCTGCTAAAAGTGTGAAAGACTATAATGATCCGAAAAGAAGAACATACATAGACTCAGCATTAATAGATAACATGAAAGCTTTAAGAATATATGCTAAAGCAAAAGGACTAGAAATGATCTTATGGGAGCCTATGCCTGTTCCTAGAGAAACTCCTTGGACAATGAACGAGACAGAAGAAATACTTGTTAAAGCCAATGAAGGTCCTGGAGTATCTGTACTCCTAAATATAGATCTGGGTCATCAATGTACATTACAGGGTATGGAAGCTGATCCCTATGAATGGCTAAAGAGATTTGCCCCAAAATCACCTGCAATACATATACAGCAAACGGATGGTAAAGGAGATAGACATTGGCCTTTTACTGAAGAATACAACAGGATAGGTATCATAAAGCCGGATAAAGTTGTTGAAGCAATAGAAGCTTCGGGAGCTAAAGAAGTATACCTACTTCTAGAGTATATACCCCCATTCGAGTATCCAGATGAAGAGGTCCTAAAGAATCTAGAAGCATCTGTGAAATACCTTAAACAATATATACCATAAAACCATAAAAGTAATTATAAATAAGATATCATACCCCTCTTTATGCTATTCTTTATTTTTTAACAATCTCTAGAAAGTATCTATGTATTCTTGTATCGCCTGATAGCTCCGGATGAAATACTGCAGCCAGTATAGTGTCTTGTTGTACAAACACATAGTTTTCTCCATAGATAGCCAGAGGCTTGACTTTACCTGAGATCTCGATGATTGCTGGAGCTCTTATGAATATAGCTCTAAATGGTTTTTCTCCTAAAGTAGGTATCTCTAGATCTATTTCGAAACTTTCCTTCTGTCTACCATAGAAGTTTCTGACGACAACAACATCTAACAAACCTATTGTACCTTGAAGTTCTTTTCTTGTTTTTAGATCTGTAACCCTCTTTGCCAAGAATATTGCTCCTGCACAAGTACCTAAGACAGGTAATCCCTCTATCACCTTACTTCTGATCTCCTCAACCATATTGTACCTCTTGGCTAGCTTAACTATTGTTGTTGATTCGCCACCAGGTATTATGAGACCATCTAGCTTATTTAGCTGTTGAGGTTTAACTACTGTTTCCACGTTACACTGTATATTCAATTCCCTACATGATTCAATTACCATATATTTGTGTTCGTCTATACCTCCTTGATACCCAAGTACCCCTATGTTCATAACTATATCCCTCTAACCTGAAGAAGTTCTTCAGGTTTCAACTGCCTTATATCTATACCCATCATACTCTTTGATTCATCTATCATAGCCTGTGCTTCTGCTACAGTTTCAGGATCATACCACATAGATGTAGCAAGAACTATTGCTTCTGCTCTTGTTTGAGGATCTTGAGACTTGAATATACCTGAACCAACGAATACCCCATCCGAACCGAGCCACATAAGTAGAGCTGCATCAGCGGGTGTAGCTATGCCTCCAGCCGCGAAATTAATTATAGGTAATCTCTTCAGTCTAGCTGTAAGATCGACCAATTCATAGGGTACACCATATTCTCTGGCCTTTCTCATTCTATCCTCTGGAGCTATGCTGACAACAACCATTATGCTCTCCATTATCGACCTCATATGTTTCACAGCTTCAGAAACATTTCCTGTGCCAGCTTCTCCCTTGGTTCTGATCATCGATGCTCCTTCGTATATCCTTCTCAAAGCTTCTCCAAGATCTCTAGCACCATTAACAAACGGTATCTTGAATAACCACTTGTTTATATGTCTTTCCTCATCTGCAGGTGTCAAAACTTCAGACTCGTCTATCATATCTACACCTATTTGTTCGAGAACTTTTGCCTCCATGTAGTGACCTATCCTAACTTTAGCCATAACTGGTATAGTTACGGATTCAAGAACCTCCTCTATCCTTTTAACGCTGGCCATTCTAGCTACACCACCGCTTTTCCTAACATCATAAGGAAGTTTATCTAGGACCATAACCGAAACTGCTCCAGCTTCTTCAGCTATTACTGCTTGCTCGACATTAGTAACATCCATACATACTCCATATTTTTGGAACACAGGGAACCCATACTTAACCTTCAGAGTACCTTTAGCAGGAACAGTTATTGTGTCTGGTAATGTTTCTGGACCATATCTAAAGTAGAGACCATTCGATCTAAGTTTATCACTAACATCGGCTAGTCTGTAGAAGAAGTCAACTATATTATTGAATCCAACCTCATATAGATGTGTATCAAACAATCTCTTCATGGCTAAATCAACTCATCTAGATGCATTTCTAGATACATTATTGCTTTCAGAATATAAGTGTTAATCTAAGTATTTAATCGATATATCTATATAGAGATAGATAACACATTCTGAATAGTCTCTCAGAATATAAATTAGAGACGATACAGATAGTTTCTGGTGTAGTGTGTTGATTGTATATGTGTATGCTAAGAGTTTGCCTGAGGCATGGGAGAAGAGTTTGGTTGAGCTTAAGAATCTGGGGATAGTTATTGATACTGAGTATGGTGAGAAATCTATTGATGCTCCTGCTGCTATAGTTGTTGAAGAACCTTTCTCAGAGCCTAGAGTGCATCTCAGAGGTATTGTTGCGGGTTCTCTCAAGGGTTTGCTAGAGTATGTTGATGAAGTTGTGTATGGTGTTCATGACCATCTTGTCGAAAAGTTCGGCTACACATATCACGAAAGATTATTTAGCTATAGACTACCAAATGGTGTTGTTGTTAATCAGATAGAGAAGATTATTGAGAAGCTAAAGAAAGCACCCTACAGCAGAAGAGCACAAGCAATAACTTGGCAACCATGGAGAGATCTAGAGACAGAGCATCCACCTTGTCTACAGAGAATGTGGTTTAGAGTTATAGACAATAAACTAGTTCTACATGTACATATGAGAAGCAATGATGCTTTGAAAGCTACATACATGAACATGTATGCATTCACAGAACTACAGAAATACATAGCTAATCAGCTGGGGATTTCTGTTGGTCACTATATACATGTAGCTGATTCTTATCATGTCTATGAAAGAGACTGGAAATGGTTCAACACATTTGTGGAACAGATAAAGAGCGGTGAATCGAGAAAAAGATGGAGAACAACACAAGAATACATAGACATGGTCAAGAAACTCGAAAACAAGTAACAATCCTAATGATAGCTGATGACGGTACCATATACCTCTCATTTATATTCAGAAACGTTGTTCTGAACCTTTCTCACCTATCTATACTTAATGTTCTAAATCAGACTGTTTAGAATACTATCCTATTTTTATATGTAGGATACCGAATAGCTATGTCTCTAACAGAAGTCCCCGAGGTTCTATAACTCTATGGTGTAGCAATATTGATGTAATTAACACATTGAAATGATATAAGGTCTTTTTGAAAAGAGTTTGAAGAGTTTTAGCACTATATATAGTTTTTATACTAAAACATATGCGAGAGTAATTGGTTGTAGCATTTATGGATGAGGAGGAGATTACTGTTAGAATAGTATCTGGAAGTTTTATGCTTACAGTAGGTAGCGTTATAGCTGATATTGTTGGCCTCATCTTCAGCATTATTATTGCAAGACTTTTGGGACCGGAAGGTTACGGTATATGGAGTCTTTCTTTGGTTTATCCATCCATGGTTGCAGGATTAGTTGATCTGGGTCTTGCAACTATTTTTGCTAGATATGCTACTTTATCCAATAGAGATAGGGATATATACATATGGACAGGAATAATCTTCAGATGTCTTCTCGGTTTTATTGGAGCTTTAACTGTTTATTTTCTTGCTAATGCTTTTGCTCATCTTCTCGCTAGACAATATATGGGTGACTATATGAGGATACTTTCTGTATATACAGCCTCTTATGTACTTTTGACTGCCTTAGGGTCTATCTTTAATGGGTTAGGTAGATACAGGATTTCTGCTTCAATAAATATTTCTCAGTTTATACTAAGAGGTGTTTTGTCTATCTTATTCATACTCATGGGTTTTGGTGTATATGGCGCAGTAGTTGCTTGTTCGCTAGCCTATACAATTCTATCAATAATTTATTTCATCATATATACTAAACATGTTAAACCCATAGGTTTTTCAAGAAAAGCTTTAGCAGATATGTTGAGACTCTCTATACCCCTCTATATAGCTTCTATAGGTGGTATAGCTGTAGGTCCTTTCGTAAGTACTATTTTAGCTAGATATGTATCAGATTATGATCTCGGCAATTATCGTGTAGCTCTAAATGCTTTATCACCCATTGTAGCTCTTCAAGGCGCTATATCTGTAGCTACACTCACTTCTCTTCCTCTATTGCTAAACAATAGCAACAGCCTTAAGAAGAGAACAGAAGAAGCCATACTCTACTCTTCAACTATATTTATAGCTCTAGTTCTTTGCTATATTTCTGTAATCAGTCCCACTATACATTTATTTTATGGTAGAGCTTATGCTGAAGCACCTATTTATGCAACACTTTATTCTATAGGGATAGTGGTTTCAGCTATTTTAGGATCTCTTGTAGTAGGAAGCTACTTCATAACCATAGGGGTAACCAAATGGAATACTATAACATCTGTAATTGGTCAACTAACAACAATCATCTTGGCGTTAACGCTCACCTCTAGATACAATGTATATGGTGCTGTAATCTCACAAGCAATAGGATCGATAGTATCATCTATAGCTGGTCTCTATATAGCCAAGAAACTATTCAGTCTAGAGGTAAATCTTAAGCCAGAAATTAAAGCTCTATTACCTTCAGGTTTAGCCTATATTGTTACCTACACTATACTAAGATTGTTAACAAATATTGGTGTAAGCTTTGTAGCAAAAATCATAAGCATTATTGTAGGACTTACTATATACAGCTCAGTCTATCTGACACTTCTACCGTTATTTGTAGATAAGGGTATTATCAGGAACATAATCATGTTAGTAGGTAAGGTAGAATTTGTGGGAAGAATTCTTAAGCCTTTAGGAGAAGCTTATCTAAGACTAATAAACATTGAATGAAATATAGTACCAGCTTATTAGGTAACTATCTGAGTTCTTCAATACCAATATAGGTGAGGTCCATACATTATCAGTACACCATCTTTAGCATTTTGAGCTCAACTAGTTTGCAAGCTGTCTAGTGATTTATCGGTACTTTGAATATTCTTTTAGATATTGGAGGTGTATGCTAGTAGCTCATCTGTAATCAACAACTTTGTGTATAGTCATATAGATACGAATGTAATATATATTCGAAAATAGATCTAGATCATAGTCACCTAATAGATATCATTAGGCAAGTATCAGTAAGTTGACTGAATGTGGTTTTAGTTTTATTGTCCTTGTTGATGTAATAGAATAGTTCTTCTCTTCTATAACTACATTAGTTAGAGTTTCAAATGTGTTCCTATCATCGATACTTTGTCCAGCAATGTATTTGTGTTTTACTACCGAAGGCGCAAAGCTACCTATGTGTAGTTCTACATCAGCTTCTTCTTCTGGATGTCTGTTTACCATGAATAAGTAAACCGTGTTATTGTTGTATATAGCCGAGGCATCTATGTACTGTACATTTCTATCTAATTCGTTAGATCTATATGATTGCGAGAATGCTGAAACACTAATTATTTTACCTTCTGTTACTTCTGTATAGAGTTTAAATACGTAATACTGAGGTGTCAATAGAATTTTATCATCTTTTGTGAGAATCAGAGACAGTACATTAACTGTTTGAGCAAAACATGCTATAGGCACTATATCTGAAAGTCTTTGTAGAACATTTAGAATAAGAGCTGTAAATATAGCGTCCTTCATGCTTGTTATTTGTTCTAGGTATGGAGACTGGGCTTCGGGATACCATACGTTCCATTCATCAAAAACCATCTTTATCTTCTTCTTTATACCATATTTGTATCTAGTCTGCTCTATTGTGTAATAGATATGTTTAAGATTCTCCTCTATGTATATAGGCCAGGCAACAAAATCTTCATACGTTTTGCCCTGTCTTTCTCTAAATATATAGGTGTGTATCGAGAGGTAATCCATATAGTTTCCAGCTATCCTAATCATATCTATATTCCATTCAGGATCATAGTCGACACCAACAGCAACAAGCTTTATAGAAGGATCAACTCTTCTCATATGATCAGCAAACTCCACAGTTCTCCATCCACATTCTTCATCATCTCTACAAAAACCCACCTGCCACCATCCATTTAGCTCATTGCCTATAGCCCACAACTTAACATTATAAGGCTCTTTATGACCATACCGCTTTCTCAGAGAAGCATAATAAGTATCTCTATTTGAGTTACAGTACTCCACCCATGCAGCAGCTTCCTCTGGTGTACCATTACCTGCATTAACAGTTATATAGGGTTCAGCTCCCAATAACCTGATCCACTCGATATATTCATCAGTTCCGAACTCATTTGGTTCCACTAGACCCCAAGCTAGATCGAATTTCTTAGGTCTTTGTTCTCTAGGTCCAATACCATCCATCCAATGATACTGAGAAGCAAAGTTTCCTCCAGGCCATCTAACTATAGGGGACTTTATCTCTCTTACGGCATTGAGTACATCAAGCCTATAACCATTTAGATTCGGTATCGAAGATTTTTCTCCGACCCATATACCACCATATATACATCTACCAACATGCTCAATAAACTGACCATAGATTCTTTTATCGAGATGAGCAATAACCGAAGAGGTATCGACATATACGTGAGCCTTTATGTTCTTCACCAGAGGACAGTACTTGATATCGATAAACAGTTAGCGTATAGATAATAAGGTTAGCGTATATCAGTTATAGACCAGGTTATCCATAGGATGCTAAACATAGGATATCTATCGATACCGCAACAAAAAGGCTTTATATTTTAGGCCACATTAAACCAATCGAGCATACTACAGAAAGACTATATAAAGTTGATGAAATTGAAAATGTTCACCATTGGAATAAGTAACTTAGAAGAACTCTTAGGCACGATAAGTGCTCCATATGCTATCCTTATTGCGGGTCATCCTGGTTCCGGAAAAACAACACTAGCATCAACAATATGCTACGCCAACACGTTAAAAGGTCATAAATGTCTTTACTTGTCTCTCTACGAAGATAAGGAGAAGTTCTATAGATTCATGGATAGGTTGGGTCTCAGATTTACTGATGCCGAATTCAGAGGTCTGTTCAAATACTTTAACCTACCTCTAACGTTAAATGTTAGTGATGTTGTTAACGCCATAAATGAGGTTATTTCAGAAGGTTATGATATTGTTGTTATAGATTCTATAACAGCTTTGTTAGAATCTGTAGAAGAGTCTGCTACAAAGAGGGCTTGGCTCCTCAACTACTTCTATCAGCTCCCCAAGCTTCTTAATGGACTCTTAATACTTATTTCAGAGCTTCCATACGGTGAAGAAAAGCTAGGCTTAGGATCAATAGAATTTATAACCGATTCTATACTAATACTTAAACATAGAGTTGAAGAAAGATTCTTAGTAAGACTTCTAGAGATTAGAAAAACTAGAGGAGCACCAATATATGTTGCAGAGATACCTTTCGCAATTGTTCAAGGTAGAGGTGTAGAGGTATTCACTCCACCGATACTAGAAAAAATTCCTGAACAGGGAGAAGAGCTGTATCCACCTTGCAATGCACATAGGGAGACTATAGGGCATTTCCATCGAGGATTTCTGGTGAATGTATTCTATCAGCCAGAAACTATCTATGGTAAAGATGCTCTAAGCTATCTATTAGCATTTGCTATAAAGAATTCAATGAAAATCCTTCTGATAAGCTACATATCACCACCTTCAACATTACTTGAGCTAATCTCAAGGACACTAGAACGGTATGGAATAGATAGCGAAAAAGTTCTAAAGATCATAGAGAAATACATCACCATAAGAGCTGTTAATCCTTACGCATACAGTACTTCACAGTTAGTGGCACAAGAACTTTCACTAATTAATGAAATTAAACCAGATATTGTTGTCTTTCACGGAGTTCATGTAATTAGATTAATTACTTCAAATTATGGGTCAATATTTCGCGAGCTATATAACGAGGTTATGTACCTTAAGTCGAGAGGCATAAACATTGTAAGGATAGGAAATCACACAGACGACTATACAACCAATATTGAAGCATCTATATCTGATACAACTTTCAAATCTGTTCATGAATATTACGAAGATAAAGTTGAGACTAAGATCTATGTGTTCAGAAGATATCGAGAACCTATAGTATTTAGCTTTAGTGATTTTATGAAGTGTTTAGAAGAATGTGTTAACATCATAAGAAGTGAGGCATTCAGTTTATCCAATAGATAGAAAAAATAGTGAAGGGTTTCAAATCACAATTAGTTCACACAATCTCTATCTCTATAGCAATCTGATCCACAATAAGTCATAACAGATTATATACCTCTATCACTTAATTTGTAAAATAGTTGATGGCAAGATCCCATTAAAATGGGTTATACGTGGTGCTGATTGGTGACCCACACGATTAAGACAGTTTTGAATAAATTTAAGAACTTTAGCGAATGGTTTGATTGGATAATCTCTGAAGCAGAACTGTATGATTATGGTCGTTACCCAGTTAAAGGTATGGGTGTATGGCTTCCCTATGGATTCAAGATAAGACAGAAGGTTATCGAGACTATAAGAAGTCTACTTGATGCTACTAGCCATGAAGAGATTCTCCTTCCAATACTGATACCTGAAACAATATTTAGGAAAGAAAGCGAACATGTCAGAGGATTTGAAGGTGAGGTGCTATGGGTTACTCATGGAGGTGCTGAAGAACTTGATGTAAAGCTGGTTCTGAGACCTACAAGTGAAACATCTTTAACATATATGGAGAGTTTCTGGATAAAAAGCTACAAACAGTTACCAAAGAAGTACTACCAGATAGTAAGTATATTTAGATATGAAACCAAGATGACGAGACCTATGATGCGGGTTCGCGAAGTAACTACATTTAAAGAGGCTCATACAGTTCACGAAGATTTTGAAGATGCTGAAAGACAGGTTTTAGAGGCCATATCTATCTACAGTAAATTCTTTGATACGTTGGCTATACCCTATATAGTTTCCCGTAGACCTCAATGGGACAAATTTGCAGGAGCTCTCTACACAATTGCCTTCGATACTCTCTTTCCAGATGGAAAAGCCATACAGATAGGTACTGTTCATAATCTAGGCCAAACGTTTTCATCTGTTTTTGATGTTAAGATACAGAAGCGTGATGAATCTATAGATTATGTGTGGCAAACAAGCTACGGTATATCGGAAAGAGTAGTAGCATCTATAGTGGCTATCCATAGCGATGAGAAAGGATTAATACTACCGCCACCAGTAGCTCCATGGCAAGTGGTTATCGTGCCTATTCAACATGCCGATCAATATAAATACAAAAGAATTATTGAGTACTGCAACAATATTGAGGAAATGCTAAGGAGGGAAGAAGTAAGAGTCTATACAGATAGCAGAGTTGATGTAAAACCCTCTGAAAAATTCTATGAATGGGAACTAAAGGGGGTCCCAATAAGAGTCGAGATAGGGGCAAGAGAGGTTGAAAATGGTACCGTAACGATATTCAGAAGAGACCTTATGAAACGTACAAATGTAGTTATAGATAAAATGATTGATAGTATCAAAGAAGCTCTCAACGATATATATAAGAATTTACGTGAAAGAGCTTGGAAATGGATTAAAGATAATGTAAAGATTTTCAACAATATAGATGAAGCCGTAGAGCATATTAGAAGTGAAGGGAGATTAGCTTTTATTCCATGGTGTGGATACGAGCCTTGCGTTCATGGCCACATAGAAGGTGTAGAGGGTATAGATGCTCTAGGTGAACCATTGCCAATAACCCTAAATATCCTGGGTATCGAGAATGTAAAGGACATGAAATGTGGTTTCTGTGGTAGAGATGCTCATAGGTACATGATCTTAGCAAAGAAATACTAAAGTATATATACTTGAATCACTAAAGGTTAAGATTAGAAAAGATGTAGATCATCAGGGTTAAAACTCATGCCTAAGAAGAGAGAAAATAGAGGTAGAAGAAAGGGAGATAAAGGATCAGTAACAAGAGTGCATTGCGATAATTGTGGAGCACTTGTTCCAGAAGATAAGATCGTATGTGTAACTAGGATGCACTCTCCTGTGGATCCACAGTTAGCGGAAGAACTTGAAAAGAAAGGCGCAATAATAATGAGGTACCCTGTTACAAAATGTTATTGCATCAATTGTGCTATATTCTATGGTGTTATAAAAGTTAGAGCAGAAGATGAAAGAACCAAGCGAACAGTTTTACAAAAGCTCTAGATAGATACTACTTATTTTTATAGATATACGTAATTCTTTGTACAATAGTTAGGTTACACAATAAAATTAATACTATGAGTACTATGTTTGCTAGATGTAGATAACCTATAGCAATAAATGCTCCAGTTATTATCACGAGAATTAATCTTTCACCTCGTTCCATTAGACCTATACCTTCCATAACTAGTCCTTGTTTCTCTCCTAGGGCTCTCAAATAGCTTATCAAAAACGATGAAACAATTGAGATTGTCACTGCAATTCTGTTTACTCCTAGAATTTCCAGCGATATCATGTACATTGTTTCTTCAATTCTATCGCTAAATGAGTCCAAAATAGAGCCAAACTTTGTTACCTTTTGCGAAACCCTTGCAACAGCTCCATCAAGTACATCCATGAATGATGAAATCACCATACATATTAGAAAAATATATACATTACCTTTAAGTGCTGCAAAAGGACATAAGAATGAGATAATCAGACCTATTAATGTTATTTTATTTGGTGTCATCCCTAATTCAGAGATATTTTTGGCAAATTTTTCAATACTTTTCGATACAGATCTTCTGAACCTAGTTAACATTCAATAAAACACCTTCAGAATTCTGTGATATAACGGATAAGTATATTAGTCTTGATAGTTCCACATAACTGTTTCAGTGAAGAGGAATCCGGGATCTGAATAATGATGAAGATTTACAGCTGATTAGATTTATATGTCTACACAAAATTTCTAACTCTGGTACCACGCCTAGGTGATGCTGATAGAAGTTAACAAACAGATTAGAGACGTCTACGTTGTTGTATGCGATCCAAAAAAGTTCATCAAGGCACTCGAGATACTTGATAAATATGGAATTAAGGTTAGAGGTGTTGATGCCCATACAAGATCTGTCCACGGTGTTATTGTAGCAGATACCGAGGGCCGCCAATACCTGGCATCAAATAGTATAGATGTGTATGGATACATTATTGATATCGATGAATGGGGGCTTGAGAAAGGTTTAGCAACAACAGTAGTTTTTGCGAAAACATCTGTGGTTAGACCTTTAATGAATACTATAGTTGGTATTGATTATGGAAAGAGTATAGGTATCGCTATTATCGTTAATAGCGATATAGTGTACATAAATAGCTACAGATCTAAGGAAAATGTGCTAAAAGATATTAGGTTCTTTATAGAGAATGTGGATACACGAGTAAAGATCATAAGGATAGGTATAGCCTCGAATCTTGAGGATACCTTTATCGATACACTTATTAACACATTTAGAGGTATGGCCAGTATTGAGCTTGTTCCAGAACATAGAAGTTCAAAGCTTAGATACTTCATTGATCGCCAAAGGTTGAAGTCAGACGAAGTTGCAGCCATCAATATAGCTCTATATAGGGGTAACAGCTAAAATCTCTAGCTTCTTTCTAAAGCTATAGGCTAGATCTGTATGAATCTACTGATACAGCCATCAGCTCTACAGACACGAATAGAGCTAGAAAAAGATTCTCTTGTTAGAGTAATAGGTCCAGCAAAATTGAGTGTTCTAGAAGGTGATATAAGGATACTTGGTCTAGACGTATCTAAAGGAGAATCTATAGTGGTTAGTAAGTATAGGAGCTATTGTTTAAGAGCTGTAGCAGATTCTATTCTAAGCATTTTGATTGGTGAAGGAGGAAGTATCGAGAAACCTAAACCTGGTGAAGAGGTAATAGATGTATGGGAAAGCACTGCAAAAACTGTTGCTGAAAAAGGTGGTATAGCTGTTATTGTAGGAGCTGTAGAAAGCGGCAAGACATCCTTTTCAACACTTTTGTCTAATATTGCTCTAGATCTTGGCTTAAAGCCCTGTATTGTTGATGCCGATATCGGTCAAGGTGATCTAGCTCCACCAACATTTATAGGCATGAAGTGCATGGACAGGAAAGTTTTATGGTTACGTGGGGAGAGATGTAGCTCTATGAGGTTTGTAGGCTATTTATCGCCATCGAATCCCTTAGCTATGGCTAGAGTGATCACATCTGTTATGGACTTGGTTTCTGAAGCCAGAGATCTGAACAGAGATCTAGTAATAGTTAATACTGATGGTTGGCTCGGTGATGTTGCCTCAATAGAGTACAAGTACACATTAATAAAGACTTTAAAGCCCGATACAGTTATTGTCCTAGGTCAGGAGTTTTGTAGTGCATTTCAATCAGCATTCAAAAACACATCTATAGAGGTCTACTGCATACCTAGACCCAAGGTAGTTAAAGAAAGAGATAGAGAGGATAGAAGAGATCTGAGAAGATATAATTATCAATCATGGTTCAATAACGCTAAGAGGATCTGTTTAGATATGAACTCTATAGCCGTAATAGGCTTGTGTTTGCTCAATGGTGTACCTTCGAATAGTGACGAGCTATTAGAGCTTAAGAAGATATTGGGTACAGAGGTTCTCCATATAGCTAGGTATACTGATGTAGATATTGTTGCTGTTCCTGATGGAATTCTCGTACCTAGAGAAATACTTGAACGAATATCTTCTGGACACAGGGTTTTTATAGTTAAACCCTCTAGCGCTAAAGGTCTCATAGCGGCTGTTACAGATAAGAATCTACGTGAACGAGGAGTAGCTGTAGTTGATGATATAAACTTTATCGAAAAGAAAATATGTGTATTAACCGATTACATGGGTGAAATAGGGGGTATAATCGTGGGTAAAGTTAAAATAGGTGAACAGTGGGACGACAATATTCGGTTCAGTAAGTGTATAGCGTGATTATAAATGAGCTTGAAGAGTTTTTGTGAATTAACAAGAGATGAAATAGTGTATATAGAGCAACCCCTAAAACGTGAATTAGAGCCAACCAAGTATCTTGCCAAATATGATAATGAACAAATGATGGTTTTATTCAGAATTGAAAACAGTCCTTTTAAATGTATAGGTAATGTTCTCAATAGCAGAAAGAGGTTCTATAAGTATGTTCTAGGTGTAGAGACTGATGAAGATGCCTATCGAAGGGTATTATCATTAAGTCCTAGCAAACCTAAAGAAGTAAGCTTTGAACATAACTACAGAATGATGCCCAACGTTGATCTCGCATCTATACCGTTCATAAAGTTCTACCCAATGGATGGAGGGCCCTACCTATCATCATCTATATACATAGCCTGTTTAGATGAGGTGTGTAATGCATCTATACATAGAACAATGATCGTGACTAAAGATAGTGTTGTAGCTAGAATTGTGCCTAGACACTTGAGATATATATACGATTCTTATAGGAAAAGAGGTAGAGATGAGGTTCCTGTAGCTATTGTTGTGGGAGTACATCCTGCAGTTCTTCTAGCTTCAGCACTTTCACCTCCTTTTGGTGATCTTGAACTAGAGCTTGTCCCAAATCTCGAAAATAGTTTCAGTATATCGTACACACCTCTCTATAGTTTGCCTGTTCCAGCTAATGCAGCAGTAGTTCTTGAGGGTAGAATAACGAGCCAGTTAGTTGATGAAGGTCCTTTTGTTGATTTACTGCATCTATATGATGCTGTACGTAAAGAGCATTTGATCCGAATAGATCGTGTATATATTAATCCTGAAGAATATTTCAATGTCATATTACCAGCTGGAAAGGAGCATAAAATTCTGCAGAGTTTCTATAGAGAAGCACTTATATGGAGTTATGTTTCACATGTTGTCCCTAAGGTACATAAGGTTAGACTTCTCGAGGCTTCAGGCTCATGGCTACTAGTAGCTATATCGATAGACAAAGCTCATGATGCTGATGCAAAAAACGCTATATTAGCAGCATTTGCAGCTAATCCAAGTCTAAAGATGGTGATGGCTGTAGATGGTGATATCGATGTAGATTCGTATGATATGATTCTATGGGCTTTATCCACAAGATTCAGAGGAAGAGATAGTATGATCATTATAGATAAAGCTAGATGCTCTACACTAGATCCAAGCTCTAGTACAGGTTTATGCGATAAGGTTGGATTTGATTTAACTATACCTTTCAATGAGAATAAGCTTAAGTACATGTTTGTAAAGCCTGGATGAACTATGTATTTAGGTAAATGGGAAGAAAAAGCATTACAAGGTGAGTTTGGAGAAGCTCTTCAGCTATCTATGAATGTTCTTGTAAAAGTCTGCAGAGCTCTTAAAGCTGAGAAACTTGTTGAAATTTCTCATGCACATGTTTCAGGTGTATCGTATTTCAATATAGGTGATGAAGGAATAGAATTTCTAGAAGACCTTGTGAAGAAAGGGGCAAAAACATCTATCTATACCACAGCTAACCCTGCCTCTATAGCTTTTCTCGATAAATTTAGAGATTCATATAGTGCAGAAATAATAGTTAAACAGAGGAAAATCATAGATATCTTGATATCTATCGGTATAGATAGAAAGAGCTTTACTTGTATACCATATAAATTGAAAACACCTGTACTTGGTGAGCATTTAGCATGGGCTGAATCAAGTGCCGTTATCTATGCAAACTCTATTTTGGGAGCTAAAACGAATAGAGAGGGTGGCGTAACAGCACTTATGGCAGCTATAGCCGGAAGAACATGCTTCAGCGGTATGCACTTAGATGAAAATAGATGTCCCACGGAAACTATAGTGATAGATTTTCCCATAAGGTCTATAGCTGAAGCTTCTGCCATAGGATTATACATAGGGAATGTGGTAAGAGGTATTCCTTACATAAAAATGAAGATGTATATCGATGAAAAACTAAAGAATGTGGTATTAAGATCTTTTTTAGCCTCACTAGCATCTACATCAAGTTGTCCTTTAGTATTAATAGAAGGTGTTTCTCCTGAGGCACAAAAGTATGTGGATAAACATAGTTCTTTGGAAAAGATCTCTATAGATTTTAAGGATGTCCAGACCTTCTTTGATTCCATGTGTTCACCAGTTCTCTACCTAGGATGTCCGCATATAGATATAGATGAATTAGAATTGATTTTGAGAAACTCTATAGAAGTATTGAAGATATTGAAAATAGAAAAACTGTATGTCTCTGTACCTATGTATGAACAAGAGAAGATCCTTAAGTATATTGGTTCTTTAGAAGGAATTGAGATTGTTTATCTCCCCGGTGCATGTCCTGTGGTATCTGATTTAAAGAATTTAAAGGCTGTGTCAACTGTTCATGGAAAAGCACGACACTATATACCTAAAACAGCTGGTGCTTCAGCATGTTTAGTAGATATTGCATGAAGTTAGAGAATGATATCATGAACACTATCGAAGGTGAAGTTGTAAAGGTTTCTGTAATATCGTTTCTAGGTGATATTGATAGAGAGAAAGGAACCATAATATCTAAAGATAGTGGCTGTTTTGGTTGTAGTATAAAGAACAAGATCCTAGTGGTTGAAAGATTTAGAGGTAGTACTGTAGGAACCTATGTACTCTATTCGTTATGTAGAAAAGGTTTAGCGCCAAAAGCTATAATATCGATTGAACCAGATCCTGTTGTAGTTGCTGGTGCAGCTCTTTGTGGAATTCCACTAATTTACGGTATCTCAGAAAACTTTCTTTCCTCTATTTCTACAGATGATAAAATAAGAATCGAAATGGATAAGGGTGCAAACGAGGTATGTATAGTCGTAGAAAAGGATTTTTTGTAGTTATAGAAGGAATAGATGGGTCAGGAAAAACAACCATAGCTAAAAAACTTGTTGAAGAACTTAAATCTATGGGCTATAGAGCTGAATATACATATGAACCATTTGCATCACCTTTCTCACAAGCTCTTAAACAATACATCGATACATATGGAGGTGCAGAACCAGAAATAGAGACACTCACAATGGCTCTAGACAGACTGTATCACATTAAGAAAGTTGTACTACCTCTTCTTAACGAAGGATTTATTGTTGTTAGCGATAGGTATTTGTATTCGTCTATAGCTTATCAAGGTGCTCGTGGAATTGATCTAGATTGGATATACATAGTCAATAGATACGCTATAGAACCTGATGTAGCGATATACTTGAGGGTACCATTTGATATAGCTATAGAGAGAAAAAAACAGAAAGAATCTAAATGGAGCTATTTTGAAGATATAGAACGGTTAAAAAAAGCTCAAGATATATATGAGAAGCTTGTATTATTGAACAAATTGGTACCTGTAGACGCTTCACGTAAAGTTAATGATGTAGTAAACGAGTGTTTGAACATTATTTTCGATCATCTTGATAAAAGAAAACCTCAAACCTGAAAACCTTATATATCTTGGAAGATACTAAGGTATCACGATGAATGGGATCTCCGATACTGAAAAGTGATGAAGCCCCGCAGTGATGAATAGTAAAGATATAGCGAGAATAATTGTAGTAAAACTCAAGGCATCTATAAACCTATAGAATATAGAATCATCAATAAAACTTATAATCCTCTCATAATTCACTATAGCAGTATTTGTGGTGGGCCGGTAGCTCAGCTGGAAGAGCGCTCGGTTGGCATCCGAGAGGTCCCGGGTTCAAATCCCGGCCGGTCCACCAAACATTGGTTATTCACCATAGGTTGTATGTACATTTCATTAATATGATACCGTGTACCATATACTTAAAATATTTAAAGAAATATTTAAAGAGTGATCTCAAAACTACCTATTAATGCTTATTCTACAGTTATTTCTAAACCAGTAATTACGTGACTGAAGGATATCATCTATTGCGATTTTAGTTGATACCTTGGATGAACTCTTTCACTAATCTCTCTCCTCATATATTCTTCTAAACTACAGTATAGTTGTGGCAGAATCTTATGGTAGCCGGACATCAACCAATAGTACTTATATTAAGTAAAATTATTACAGATCTTGATATAGTTGAGATTATCGACGGTAATAATTTTGATTTCAGGATAGTTGTCCAGAAGGTTGGGTATATATACCAGAAGATTGGTCAGGATCTGGAACTTAGATTTGGATGGTTTTCTCTGGGTCCATACTCTAAGTCTCTGCAGAACCTCTATAGCGCTATAGCTACTACGATAGAAGGTATTAGACGCGGAGATATAGATCCTAGTATGGAACTTGATAGTGACACACAGATGGCAATAAAGAATGTTATTGAGTTCTTAGAGGAGTTCCGAAGTCGTGTAGGAACTTTGGATCCTAAATCACTTGAAGTGCTAGCTAGTCTAATTATGGTGTGTAGCGATATCTATCCAAAACCTGTGGATCCAGTCGAAGAACTTCTGAAAAAGAAGAAGAACCTATCCAGAGAGTTTGTTAAAAATGTGTGGAGGTTTCTTGTAGATAAAGATATATGTGGTTAAACAGTAAACAAGTTAGATTCCGTGTATAGATAGGCTACCAGTATCTAAAGGGTGGTTTTGTGAATCCTAGTGATATCAGAGTACGTAATATAGTTAAACGAATATATGATGAGGTACACGGATATATAGAGTTATCTGATATAGAACTAGATATCGTGAATGCCTCCATTTTTCAGAGACTTAGATATGTCAAACAGCTTGCAACTGCATGGTATGTATATCCAGGTGCAACACACACACGTTTTAGTCATAGCTTGGGCGCCATGCATATAGCAGGTCTTATAGCATCTAAATTCTATACGCTTGGATACATATATGACGTAGACGATATACAGCTTCTACGTTTAGCCGCATTACTTCACGATGTGGGTCACACACCTTTTAGTCACGCTATAGAGCCATTCTATAGACATAGACTCAACATAAATCATGAAGATATATCTAGAGTCATAATAAGTGAGAGTTCTGAATTAAGAGATGTGTTATCAAAACATGGTTTCGATTATAAAGAGATATTGGCTCTTTTAGAGGGAAGGTATAAAGAGCCTCTATATAATCAGCTTCTCTCTAGTGATATAGATATAGATAGAATGGACTATTTGATACGTGATGCACTTCATACCGGTGTAACCTATGGAATGATAGATATACACAGGATAATAGCTACAATAAGTGTTGATGGTGATGGAAATATAGCCGTTCTCGATAAAGGTATAGATTCCATCGATAACTTCTATCTAGCCAGAATGCATATGTATAGAGCTGTATACTATCATAAAACTCTTGTAGGATACGAGCTTATGCTTAGGAAAATCTATGAATATCTATGTAACAATTATTCAGATCAGCTCCTATTTAAGTCTCTTCAAGATATAGCTAAAGCAATTAGAAACGGTGATATAGCTTACTGGAATGATGAATGGTTATCAGGATTAATGATACAAGTATATAGGTCTAGATCAGTATCTAAGGAGCTTATAGAACTTATAGACTCTTTTTTCAAAAGGAAAGGCTACAAAATAATTATAGATAGATCAAGTTTTGGGAACACCCAGCTCGATGTTAGTAATGATGCTGATGTCCAGATGATACGTCACATAACCTCTATTGTGAGAGGTATAGTTGAAGAATACCAAATGGCGCCCTTTGTCGATGATATAAAGATAATCGATGAGGATCCCCATATAGTGCCTAGAATTATTTCGGGTAAGAAGTCTATACCAATAACAATGATTGAGACAAGCATTGTAAAGTATATTCCACGAAGATACCACATAAAGAGATTATATGTATTGAATAGTGAATGGAGTAAGGTGTATAACGCATTAAGATCTCGAGGTATAATTGAATGATTAGATTCGTAGGGCTAGGATTATCATTAGAGCAACTAGCTATAGGAGCGATACTCAGGCTCTTAAAATGCAGAAAAGTTTATATCGATGTATACACGAACCTGTGGTTTCCCTCCATAGACGAGCTTGCTAGAGTTTTAAAGGAGCATGGTATTGATGTGATTATGGCTTATAGAAAGGATCTCGAAGGCTATAGTATCTCTAAGATCGTGAGAGAAGCTTCGGAATTTGATGTCTGTATAGCTACAGCTGGAGATCCCATGATAGCAACAACACATGTAGCTATAGCAGTTGAAGCTGCAAGAAATGGTGTGGAGCTAGAGATTTTTCCCTCTACATCTATACTTAATGCTGCAATGTCTTTAAGCTGTTTACAGATGTATAGATTTGGAAAGACTGTAACAGTAGTTAAACCAAAGGATGGTATAGTATATGAATACCCCATACACGTTATAAAGATTAATAGATCTCTTGGTCTACATACACTAATTCTTCTGGAAGTAGATATAGAGAAAGACTACTTCATGACTCCTAAGGATGCTATAACTGTTCTGCTATATATTCAAAGACTACTAGGAGAGGAGGTACTAAGTGAAGATGATGTAGTAGTAATACTAAAAGCTATCGGTAGCCCTAAATGTGAAATAAAGATTAGAACTATCAAAGAAGTGCTTAAAGAGTATTTTGATAAAACTGTATATACATTAATCATACCGGCAAAAAAGCTTCACTCAATTGAAGAAGATTGTCTAAGGACTATTGAGAAGCTCAAGACATATCAGACAATAAATGTAGATACCTTCAGAAATATTGTTAAATTTATGGCTATCTAAGTTGAGCATCGATTATAACGTTAATTAAAGAGAAATATTAATAAACCTGGACTTTCACCATTTTCTGTTGAACAAGCCGCGGTAGCTCAGCCTGGTAGAGCGCCGCCCTGGTAAGGCGGAGGTCCCGGGTTCAAATCCCGGCCGCGGCTCTAGAGATGGAGTTAGATACTTTAATGCCCAGAAGATCTTTGTACGTAATGAAGCAATATTTCTGAGCGCCATGCATTGAGATACTTGAATATTCTTTTCCAAGGGATACAAACATCTATTTGAATAGGCTTAAAACTGCTTTAGTCAATATTCCTTCATGGTGATCATAATAGTACTCATTACCTATGTCTATCGATACTTTTTTAAAGATTTTTGTCCAGTTCATGTTGATTTTGCTAAAGGTTCTGTACAAAATATAGTAAACTCTGTATTGTTTCTTAAGCTCGTTTATTAACATCTCTACCTTCTCTTTAATTAAATCATTTCTGTGTATATTTTCTCCATAGATTTTTGAGAGAATAGATATAGCATAGAGTCCACCACCGCTAATGCTCTTTACAGCTCCAATAGCATCACCAATGCCTAGAAAGTCCTTTTTTACAATATCTATTGGGTATCCCCTTAAAATAGCTCCACCATAACCGTTCTCTATTTTTGATATCTCTATACCGAATTTTTTCTCGAAAAATTTCATGTACACATAGACACTATTAAGAACATTTCCACTAGGTAACGCTACACCTATTACAGCCTTTCTATCTGATATAGGTACGAACCATCCAAATTCAGACAAAAATCTTTTAAATGACGTAGCAACATATAGATTGTCTATGGCCAAGTTGCTGGTCTTTCTACTAAAAAATACCTCTACCTGAAATCCTTTTAAGCATTCTCTGTAGGATTTTAATCCAGCTAATTTAGCTAGCCTAGAGGGAAAACCTTCTGCAACAATCACAATATCGTATAACTCATTCTTAGTGATACTACCTACCGATATTACATGAATTTTCTCGTTAATCTTCTCTAGACTAGTAACGTTATTATTGAATCTAACTTCAATACCTTTGTCTCTAACTATGTCAATTAGATAAGATTCATGAGCAACTCTATCAATTTTATATACCGCATCCTTCTCTAAATATATATTGAAATCTGTTCCCTCAAACATCACTATGTTAATGCAACTATAACTATTTACAATAAACTTATCAGCAAAAGGCATACGCTTTAATGTGCTCCTCGAAACAAGGCCAGTACAATGTCTTCTTGGAGAAACATCCTTTCTTTTCTCAAAAATATCTACTCTACATATCCTCCTATTTCTTGATAAGGTGTACCCCGTTAGGATACCTGAAATTCCTGCTCCAACTATCGCTACATCCATATGAACACCTTAAATATATCTGTATTCTATCTATGTAGTATAGGGTACTGTAAAACTTTACGTTGGTACGAGCTTGATTGAGTATAGAGTTATACTATTGTGGGAACATCTTCAATGATTCGAACTAATTTGAATTCTCTTAAATAATGACCCTAAAGACATTTTATGTATATCCTATCCATCAACCTTATGGCAACGGTCCTTTATCTAGCCTTCAACTGTAGTTGATTTGACTAGAGAAAAGGTTGATGAAGAGGAGAGATATTATTGTTAGTGCTTCCCATGATGTTTATAGGCTAACGCTTTTCGGGTAGATCAATTCTAAATTCTATCTTCTTTCTCAAGCTCCATGGAAAACATAGAAACAGATTCTCATGTTCATTCTTATTGTTTTCGTTATCGTGTAGATAGGATGGGAGGTAGAGTGGTTAAGAGGTTTAGGGTTAATTCTTGTAATAGCGATATTACGGATCATGTTAGAGAATTTATGTTACTTATAGAACCATTACGTGTGTTTTGAGGTATTTGAAGAATGTTCTTGGTCATAGATGTTTTAGATAATATTATCAAAGATATTGATGTGTCTCTGCCGTTAATAGATTGTGAGCTTTTCGTGAATTGTATGTTCTAGGACTACACCAAGACCTGCTAGTTTACCTCTCTCAGCAACTCTACAACACACCCATGCCACCTGTTTCTCGAGGAGCACAGCTACTACTCTCATAATAGAGCACACCTAGCAGTTGATTCACTCCGGAAGAGTGCAAAAACCATTGCACGATATTATTCTGCTTAGACTTGTAGAGAGGACCATCAACCTCTTAGTTTTAATCCTCATAGCTACTGCAACCGTAACTGACAGTAGTATATGATATCCTCAGTGCCAGAAGCAGGAGAACGAATACAGTGCAGAGAACCATGTTATTCTTCCTGTACTCTGTAAACCTAATATGTACAGAGCTCAAGCTAATTCCCGGAATAATTAAACGAGCATTTACTTTATTTATGGTTTGTGAGAAAATGATGAAAGTATAAGCAGGATAATTACTGGACAGGGGTAATGGTGATTAAGTGTTCATGAAGCTTTATCCCTTCTAGGATGTATAGTAGTATACATGGTTTGGGTGTAGTGATATAGAGGTATAGGAGAATTTATGAATGTTGCATCTGATTTTTATATTGTTGGATTTAATATTGTTAGTAATTTTTAGCTCGATACCCTATGATTGAATAGTGATCTCTACTATTTCTTCAAAATTTTTCATTACTCACTTCAGATAATTCTATAACTATACATTTTGAATCAGAATAGCGATCATTGTCATTTATTGTAACACTTAATTATACAATTATTCGCTACATCGCTACACTAATTTCGTTACACAAAATCTTAGTTATATGTAAAGCATTTAACTACATCTTCTAAAAGACTCTTAACCTCAGGAGACATCTCCAAACCTATATCCAAATTCTTAACAGGTATAGCTATGAATAAGATATCAACATTGTTTAACTCATCCTTTAGATATCTCACTATTGTGTTCATAGGTATAGAATGCGATGATAACGAAACCCCATGAGTATCTTCTAATTCATCTAATGAGAGAATGGCTATACCATCTAGTTCCGCTCCTTCTATTATAGCTGCATCAAATATAGCTAGTTTCGATAGTTTTTTCTCAATTATTTCATGTATACAATTTTCAAGCCCATGTTCACATGATATAGTAGTAATATTATGTATATTGATGGTGTTGCATAGTTCTAGAGCTACTCTATCATCTGATCTTAGGTATGTTCCTATACACACAATTGTATACGAGTTCTTTAACATGTTGTGTATAAACTTACATATATCTTCCTTCTTAACTATCTCTACCATATGCTCTCATCTGGTTATCAATACCTTCACTACTTTCATAAGGTGCTGTTTAAATAATTCATATATGGTGTCTATACGTCCGTACAGTTTATCAAATCCATCTATTTTTGGTATACAAGCTATAACATCATCTCTCTGTAGATAGGTTTCTAAGATATGGATATCACCACTTTTACACATATTTCCTACAATACCTAAGATATCTATATCCTCACTCTTTAAGAGCTCAATCAATCTGCTTGCTGAGTATAAGGAAAGCTTATCTGTTGTTGATACAATGATCGGCTTGATAATGCTTTTTATGCGCATCAAATCCATAACCTCATCTGAAAATCCTGGAGGTGTATCTACAATCAATACCTTGCCACTCCATCTGGTGATTGCTAAGATTTCTAGAATAGCATTGGATATATCTCTACCTCTCAATGGTACAAGTTTATCTCTTGTAAATAGTGTTATGGACATGAACTCGAGTCTAGAATCGAATAGTTTTATAGGAAGTATTCCTTTATCTTCTTCTATCTTTAGTGAACCGGCATCTACCCCCAGAATGATGTGAGCTGTTGGGTTATTGATATCTAGATCCACCAGAGATACTGTTCCAAAGCTGTCGGTTAATACTAGAGAAAGAGCCGTAGCTACTGTAGACTTACCTACACCTCCCTTAGGACTTAGTACCGGAACTATATACTTAAATACAGATAATCTACTTGAAGCTAAGAAGATTCTGGGGTCTATGGTCATAGAGATCAACTTATCTCGATAGCTATACCTCGTCCACCGACAATACTGAAGTCATGTGAGTTACATTGAGGGCATGAGATATATACATGAATTACTTCTGGAATGAAATGTATACATTCTTTAACAGATTCATCAAGAATATCTAGAGCTGGTCTCCATATGTAGCCACATCTGGAGCATTGCAAAACCACATTCTCTTTTTCAAAAACAATATTATCAACATTAATATCTAGAGAATTTCTAGTCAATTTGAGTAACTCATCAAGAGCGTACTTAAGTATTTCTCTATCTATTTGCTGCAATTCTCCCAAAATTATCTTGAGCCTACTGAATCTGTTTACACCAACTTCTTTAGCTCTTCTTACTAATGCTTCTACAATTCCTTCGGCTAAGGCCCACTCATGCATAGTTTCCACCACACACTTGTTTCTGGCTACAGTAATTAGCTAAATTAAGCTATCAGGTTATGTTAGAGTATATATACCATTTTTAGTGTAATTGAATAGATGTTCAATAGTATTATACAAAAAGTTCTGTATATCAACAACCCATAGAACTATATCATCATCGGTCTTTACCTCTGAATCTATGGTGAATGTAACTTCGGAAATATCGTCATACAGAAGCGTCACCATAATATTGTACATTTTTAAATGTTTACCTACAGTTTTTCCGCGGATTACAACAATAGTTATGTTATCTATATGGTGTTTCTCTTTAGTTTCGATAACTACTCCCAAACTCGATAAGGACTTCATAAGCTTATCCATATTAATATGATCTATTTTGAATGTACTCCTTAGAGAAAGCTGAATATCTCCAAAAGATTTGCAGAACTTGCTGAAGGTTTTATCGAGATTGTGAAAAATGTCTTGAATGAACCGTAGAGTTGACGTCGAAAGAGAATTAACTGAGTCAAAGATTATACTGAGATGTAGCTCATAAGAAGTATTTATGAATAATCTGATCTCGAAGTTGCTACCTATTACAAATATATGTGAACATATTGGCTTCTCGTATACTATAGATACAGACTCATCTTTGAACATCTTAAAGAGAGCATAACATATATCATCTAAACCATGTGGATCTACAAGATATCTCCTGGATAAGCCTATTACATTATTGAAACGCTGAACAGCCATAGCGCTTTCCTAAATATTTTACTCGCTTAACCACTAAGATTTGAATTGTGAAAATAGATTTATAGCTGTTTCTATGAATTTCTCACCATCTATTACTGCTACACCTTTAGATGGAATTCCATAGACAATGTATGTAATTTTATGAGTATTTAAAGCCGTAGCTAACACTAAAAGATCTTCTTCACCATTTACTATAATTAAACATCGACGATGTGAATTGATCGCGTTATTCAATACATCAAGACACTCTTGAGAGATCGTACCTGGAGGATTTGAGCAACGGGTTACACAATCGTAGCATTCCATAATTTCAGCCATATAATTTATAGGTATTCTAAGGGATTTCCCGTCAATTACACATATTCTTGGTATACCAACAAACTTAAGAAAAGTATAGCAAACGGTGTCTCCGATAACAGCTACCCTATGTAAATCACAATACAGCTTAGCTCTTAGCGAAAGACCTACATATTCCCTGGAACCTATAACAACAGTTAATGAGCCTTCAGCATACACATGTAATTCTGCCAAAATCTTCCTTAGATTGTTTGGAAGAATATAAAGTCTCATCTCTACTTCTCTTTACAGCTCTATGGCTATGTATATTTTCTGATCTTCTATATCGAATTCTATAGAGTTACTAGGTCTCGAAGTTACTAATACTACTTCCTTAGCTCTTGTTTCTCTAGCTATATACTCTCTAAATTTAGTTACAGCTCTGCGTATGGCTTCAGATTCTGTATATATAGATACCTTGTTGAGTACATAATCTACAGGAAGGCTCCTTTCCTTACGTAACATTTGAATCCTCCTAACGATATCTCTCACAAACCCTTCATGCAGTAAATCTTCATCCACTGTAATGTCTACGTACCCCTTTAAGTACTTAAGGTCTATCTCGATTAACCCAGAGGTATCTATACTCTCGGTACTGCTGTAAACAAGTATCTCCTTAACATTAGCATATGTTTTCACAACATCTATAGCCTTCTCGTAGAGGTTCTTATCAGCATCATTCGTTATTATCATCACTCTCTTTAATGGCCATCGCCTCTTGATCCCATATTTAGATCTTGTAGCTAGGACCTCTTCAGATAACCTAAATAACGTTGATACACATTCCCATAACTTCTTATTGAGCAGATTTTCTGGAATTGTTGGAAGTACCTCGATATGAACACTTTCCTTAACTTCATTTTCTTTCGCATATTTTTTAATAAATGCTTGATACAAGTACTCCGATACATAAGGTGCAAAGGGTGCCAACACTTTGATGAGTGCTGTAAGCACCATGAACAATATAGCGTAAGCAGATCTTTTCTGTGGAGCTTCTTCTTCAAGCCAGACTCTAGGTCTTATAACGGTTATGTATTTGTGGCTCAATACGTCGACTATGAAGTTCAATAACCTTCTTGTAGCCAAATGCAGATCTCCTGAGGTTATGTGTTTATCAATATCGTTAATCATCATATAGAGTTCGTATATGAACCAGTAATCTTCTGCCTTAAGATGCTTAAGATCCTCTTCTATTGATACAGCACTCCATCTGTCTAGATCCATATACGTTTTAGCAAAATTAACTGAATTCCATAGTATATCTAGTATTCTCTTCACGTCTTTAACTTCATCAGGATCAAAGTTTATACTATCCCATGGAGCAGATTTAGATAATAGATACAGCCTTAGAGAATCTGCACCGTTTTTCTCCATAAAGTCTAAAGCCCATACAACATTACCTCTGCTCTTACTCATTTTCTTACCATACTTATCTAGTACATGACCTTGACACAATATTGTCTTATAGGGCACTGCATTATGCATAATTATAGATGTAAACAACAGGGTATAGAACCATCCTCTTGTTTGATCAACAGCTTCTGTAATCCAGTCATACGGAAACAGCTCATTGAATCGATACTCTTCGTTTATTTGTACTAGTGAAGCTGTATGTGCTACACCACTATCCATCCATACATCTACTACATAAGGTTCCCTATACATATCGTTTCCACATCTAGGACATCTAAACACAATTTTATCGATCCACGGTCTATGCACATCTTTTGGAGCTTCACTTGTTTTTGAGAGCTTCTTTATTTCTTCAATACTTTCTACAGCAACCCTATATCCACAGAAGCTGCATGTCCATATAGGCAAAGGTGTACCCCAATACCTCTCTCTAGATATACACCAGTCTCTAGCATTCTCTATCCAATCAGAAAATCTTTTTCCCGCCCACTCAGGATACCATGTAACCTTTTCATTCTCACGCAACATAGTGTTCTTGATAGGCTCTATCTTTATAAACCACTGTTTATCTGCATAGAACATTAGTGGTGTTTCACATCTCCAACAATGCGGATATTCGTGCTGAAGAACCCCCACATGTACAACAAGATTCTTTCTTCTTAGATCTTCAATTACAATGCTATTGGCTTCCTTAAACCATAGCCCTCTATATTTGCCAGCCAATTCATTAAAAACACCATTTTTCTGTAGACTATTGAATACATTTATGCCATATTTTTTACATAATTCAAAATCTTCGGGACCGTGGGCAGGAGCTATATGTACTATACCTGTTCCTTCTTCCATGCTAACCCAATCAGCTAACAAAATTCTGTGATTCAGAGGTTCATGATTTATATGCGCAGGAACTTCTTCTAGTAATGGATGAATATACTTCTTATTAAATAGTTGTGAACCTTTAAGTGCTTCAATAACCTCATAACCATTTATTTTTGCTTCAGAGATTAATGCTCTTAATCTCTTCTCAGCTACAATCCATATCTCATTTCCTACCCTAAGCTTTAGATATATCTCATTTGGATTAACAGCTATAGCTTCATTATCTATAATAGTCCAGGGGGTTGTTGTCCATGCTATAAGGTATGTATTTTCTTCGTCAACTAGCTTCACTTTAAAGAAGAGACTAGGATCCTCTACTGTGTTATATCCTTGAGCTACTTCATGAGAACTTAGTGCCGTTTCACATCTAGGGCATATTGGTACAACCCTAAAATCCTCGTATAGATAACCTTTTTCCCATGCTTTTTTCAGAAATCTCCATACAACCTCTATGTATTTGGGGTTCCTTGTCTCATAAGCATTATCGTAATCTAGCCATAGTCCAAGCCTTTCACTACCTTTTCTCCACTGACTTATATAGAAATCCACAATTTTCTGACACTCTTGAACGAATCTATCAACACCATAAACCTCTATATCCTTTTTCGTCTTAAACCTCAAGTTTCTCTCAACTTCAAGTTCTACGGGTAGTCCTTGCGTATCCCATCCAGCTTGATCCCATACACAGTAGTCCTTGAGTCTAGCATAACGAAGTACAACATCTTTATAGGTACGTCCTCTAGCATGTCCTACATGCATGAATCCATTAGTTGTTGGAGGACCTTCGAGGAATCTGAATAACTTCTTATTATCATTTCTGCATTTTTCTTTCTTGACTTTCTCATATATTCTATGTCGTTTCCAGAAATCCATCACCCATTTCTCTACAGATATAGGGTCATAACGTCCCTTTATAGATGGTGATACTAATTCTTCTAAAGACAATGTACATCCACTTCAATCAGCTACACTAGGTATTTTACCAATTGTGAGTGAAACTTTATAAAGCTTATTTATATCGCGTCTAGCATACCTTTGAACCTGGCTCTACAGGTTCCATTACCGTTAATATACTTGGTTTACCTTTACTACACGTAGCTAGAATCATTCCTTGACTCTCATAACCCATTAACTTTCTAGGCTTCAAATTAGCTACAACGATAACATATTTGTTAACAAGATCTTCAGGATTGTACCATTCAGCTAGACCAGCTATAATTTGTCTTACTTCTGAACCTAGATCTACAATCAGTTTTATCAACTTCTTTGAGCCTGGTATATGTTCAGCATTTCTAATTAAACCAACCCTTAAATCTATTTTCTTGAAAAACTCTATATCAATCAACTCATGCACATTGTTTTTATCTTCAATGAGACTGTTGGTGCTCATCTATCTCACCTACATGCATTAACCACAATAGTCAAATAAATGTTTTAAACACAGAATTTGATAGACCAAGTTTACCTATGTTTCAATATACAAAAATTATACAGACTAGTTTTGATTAAACCATTACCTTTAAAATCTACTACACAATTACGAGCTAGTTGGGGGCCCGTAGTCTAGCTTGGCTAGGATGCGGGGTACACCTTAGATTAGGTGCCCGACTCGGGACCTCTTCAGCGGAGATCCCCGTGATCCCGGGTTCGAATCCCGGCGGGCCCACTGGTAACTATTTCTCTTATCTTTTGTAGCACCATATCTTTGTCTACATCAGGTCTTAGTAATGATATTGTTAGCGTTTGGTGACCAACAATATCCTCTGCGATACCGGCTCTATAGAGATGGAGTGCTAAGTCGTATGCTAATGTTCCATCAGATTTTATTATCAGTATCTTTCGTCCTTGTCTACTCTTAGCTAAAAGAAACACAGGTGTTTTGAGAAGTCTGTAGAGTATTGATGCGATAGAGGTTGACTTATAGGGATAATTTCTATGGCTAATGTCTATAAACCTAATATTGAATATTCTTATAGCACTTAAAGCAATTTCATTCGCTATAGCTTTAAGCTCTTTAAAATCATTTTGCGATCTGCTAACAAACTGCTTGATATCAATACTGAACGGTATAGATAATCTAGGTAGAGGTTCTGTAAGCCAGTTAACTGTTTTTACCCATAGATCTTTATTCTTGGATTTAATTAGTGTTCTGGAAATAGCTACAACAATATCCACCAGTCTTCTATCTATGGACTTGATCCTAAGCTTATCACCTCCTTTCTCAATGAACGATACAGCCTCTATGAATGCTCTCAATCTATCAGTAACATCTAGTCCATGAGATTTCAGCAAATTATACACAAGTACTGCTGTTGCAGATTTACCTATGACAAGGTTTACTGTACGTGATCTTATTTCATCAGCATGAATTGCCGTGGAAATATGGTGATCGACATACAGTACCTCTGCTCCCTTTTCCTTGAATATGGACAGAGCTTTATTCATAAACTCTGAGTAAGCTATATCAAGAATAACTATGTACTCGACCTCAATATCTTTAATGTTTCTGAAATCTCTAATTATAGATCTTGGTGATGTGGGTATCAGTTCGACATTACACTTCTTGTTCACAGGATATATCCCTAGAACAGTTTGTGAATATAGTATTTCTGCAGCAGAAACAGCACCATCTATATCCCAATCACTAAACACAACTACTGCCATCCATTAACACCATCTATTAAGATCCCGCTTTCCTTTAATGCTCAATATAGTGTACTCACTTTTAAATTGTTTATAGAGAATAACAGTAAACAAACTACTAATGCTACAATTCAACCCTGATTATAGCTAAACCAGCAATGAACATAACAACATAAAGCTTATAAGGAGACCACAAAAGAAATCCTAATGGTGTGCCGCGGTAGTATAGCCAGGCCAGTATGCGGGCCTGTCGCATATCTTTGGCGTGCAGAAAGCCCGTGACCCGGGTTCAAATCCCGGCCGCGGCGCCAAATAAACTACGACTTGAGTACTGTTCATGTCACCTGAAATACTTCATTGCTCTTCAAGTTCGAGGCTGGAACACAAGGAACATCAATACATTACGGAGTTAAAATAGTAAACAGCGTAATTCAGTAGTATGATCTACAAACAGAAATCGGAGATACCAAGACGTTTTGATGCAAATTGATTTGAAAGAGGTGCCCTGGGGCTACATATCTATCTGATACCACAATAGCTAGATTAGACCATAAAGCGTATGAAAACATCTATTGTAAGCGAATCAGCAATCCCTAATGTGTTTAAAGTAGATAACATGTTATTCTTATCAGAGTGCATGGTTTTCAAGATCGAAGAGTCTGTGCCTTAGGTAATGATGGTAACAACATGAAACCAAAGCTTAATGGATTCCCATAGGGCATATTTAATTAAACTTAGTAGATATGAATTACATCTTATATACTGTTTCTTTCAGTTAGGGAGATACCTATCGTAATCTTTTCGTTAAGCCACAAAAATTTAACTAGAAGAAAAATATTGATACAATTTATTTTAGTACTCTCTATCGTTATTCTAGAGACTGCGATACTGGTCATC
Organism: Ignisphaera sp.; assembly: GCA_038831005.1. Lineage (NCBI taxonomy): Archaea > Thermoproteati > Thermoproteota > Thermoprotei > Desulfurococcales > Desulfurococcaceae > Ignisphaera > Ignisphaera sp. The sequence continues at coordinate 66,953 of JAWBKZ010000005.1, read as the reverse complement.
AATATTGATGACATTAAGGTTTCGTCATTTGATGAATTTCCACATAATCCAAATAAACTTGGTATATACCTTGGCTATACATTGAGTGTAATATTATTACCTTTCGTTTCTGTTGCTTCTCTGAATGTTATCAAGAGTGTTCGTAATATATATAGATCTCTTGCTGTAAAAAGTTTAAGATTTAATTCTATTGAAATAGCGATAAAATACGTGAACATCCTTATAACTATGTTGCCATTGACATTACTGTTAATGGTATCAGGAATTATTTTTAGATTGTATGTATTTACACTTTTTTCGTTGGTACCACTAATATTCCTCGGATACGTAATTGCAAAACCTTTTGTTGATGTATATGATCATAGCAAAAATATTGAAAATGAGCTTAAATGGTTTCTTATCTTGATGATTGTTACAGAAAGTGTTAGAGCTAACATAGGGTTCCTTATAGATAAGTTAAAACGTACACGCATTCTATCTGCAATCACAAAAGAGCTTACAGTCATTAATAGAGATTCTCTACTTTATTTACCTTCATATATCGATTCCTTTATTCATAGAGCTAAATACACACCCAACTCTAGATTATCCAACATGTTTACCGGTTATGCAAGTAGATTGCGTAGTGGTGGTGATACTGTTTCTTGGCTAAGATCTAAATTAGGCGAGGAACTTACTATTAGCGAATTTTCTGCAAAACTTTATAGCGAAAGAATTTCAAACATCTTCGGACAGATTATGTTGGCGCTCTATGCACTTTTACCACTTGTAGCTATTTCCACATATGCTCTGAATATAACTACAGTTATGCTGTTAAACACAGCTGTGACGCCACTACTTGTGCTTACCATGTACACAATAAGACCAAAATCCTTAGATATTTTCCCCATGAAGCACCTATTCATCACCTTAACGGTAATGGTACTATCATCACTCCTACTCTACGTATTTATGGGCTCTATCTCATTAGCTATAGGATGGATTCTAGCCTTAATATTGTCACATAGATATCGGTCTATTCTAAAAGAGATATCGATTCTAGAAAAGGATTGCATAGAGATTATGAAACTCATGGTTGAACTTCGAAGAAATGGTTACGATGTAGCTAAAGCCATAGAATATATAATATCCACGAATACACTCAATGAAACTACAAAAAGAAAACTTAGGCTCGCTTTAACCATGCTTCGTCAAGGTGTATCTCTAACAGAGACTTCAATGAAAATCCCCACCCATAGTTTCTTGTTCAAATTCACGTTATTTACATTAGGACTAGTACATGAATGTGGTGGAGGAGATCCAGAAGTATTTCAAGCAGTATACGAATATATTAACAAAATTAGTATACTGCAAAATGCTGTTAAGAAGATTAGTACTCTTTTTGATGTTTTCGCATTGGTAAATACGGTACTGATTGTATGGATATGGAGAACGTTGATACCTCTTCATACATCACTCAGCTACATGGGTATAGGATCAGCATTCGGAATAGACATAAATATGCTATACTTACTCATATACTCGTCACTATTGGGCTACACAATGGTTTCAAGCACATTACGTACAGGTTTACCGGTTATCGAGTTTAGGTCAATAGCTTTTCTGGCAATAGGAACTCTACTTCCTTTGCTACTTTGATTGCCTACATGAACACCTTATAAATACAGCAACAGATTAGGGATAAAACTGTTGTTAACAATATGTAATGTAAAGAAAATTGATAAAGGCATAAGCGAATTACTTGCTATCGTTATAGGTATCGCTATAACAATAGCTATAGGTGTAGCATTCTATACATTTATACCCAATTTTGTGAACACATTTATACAGCAACAAAAGGTAGGCATTGTAGTGACATCGACATCGGTCATAGATAAAAACACTGCTATAGCAACAATATCTGTTAGAAATCTAGGGACAAGAGACATCCATGCATTAAGCATAATGATTGCTACTAACAGAAGCATTAATCTAGAACTTCTATCTCCTACACCAAGTACCACTAGCAATGGTAGAATAGATATAGATCTCAGAAACTCTATCCTTTCACCAGGCCAGGAAATACCATTAATAATCCGGTTATCAACTCATGACAATAGCCCCTTAATAGGTAAAAAAGTGGGTCTCATAATTACAGCAAAATTTGTTGATAACGTTTATACCTCTGAATCTCTAGCATTAACTATCATATAGCTCTGATTACGTTAATGCGTAACCTCAAATCTTTTAACTTTTTAACCATCTTCGACTAGTGGTAAATATTCTACTTTATAAAGTCTATTCAACGATTAGTATAGTGATGAGCCACCTAATATACTGTACATTATTTAGTATACAGGTGTAGTAACAATACATAAGAATTCGATATAGGGGTAGAGCTAAAACTACTTCACAGAACATCAAGATAAGTATAGAGCATTGCTACATCTAATTAGAGTCTTCACAAAATAACGAAATCTCATTACAAGTTTCCCAACAAGTTAAAAGAATTACTATCTATTACTATCATGTAACAAAATCACAGTAACACTAGATTAATAGATAACAAATATTTAGTATAGTAGATTTAGGATAGGGTACTTGATGACTCAACCATCTTTTTGTGCATTAGGGATGACAACAGGCAGTAACAAATGTGAAATAGATAGATACATCTGTACAACTAATTTATATTCATATCAAATAAATTTTTATAATTTTTAAAACATATTGTTTTTGTACAAATGATGTATTCGGCAGGAGCTGAAATATGATGTAACTTTCCATGGACTGAATTTCTAAATAGAATTATAGCGTAAATCAGATGGTTGATCTCTCGTCATCTATCCCAGATCACCTCCCTCATCATCAAATTTCTAAACCGCTCGTAAATGATCTATACAACAATATTAAATGCTTGACTACAACTACATCTGTATAACATATAGTGTATAACAATAGTATCATTAACATTATGGTTAATCCCGCCGGGGGGACTTGAACCCCCGACCACCCGGTATCTACCCGCCTCACTACAGCCGGGCGCTCTGCCGCTGAGCTACGGCGGGATTTTATTCTGTACACTACCTAGTGGTGTGAAGCTATATATTTTTTGCTTCATTCATTTTCAATGACTTTATCTTACTAAACTTATTGGATCAATGACTTAGTCCATTTGTGTTGGACGATCATCAGTTTGTTATGTGCTATTACTATCTAAAAATAATACAAAGTTTTATTAATTCTCTATGTCACCATAACAGTTATATTCCAACTAAAGGTAACAACTCGATGATGATAGATGTCAGTAACATCAGTTATAGAGACTCTTAATCTAAAAAATGTTAGGAATGCTATAATCGTTATGAGTGGGAAAGGTGGTGTAGGAAAATCTTTTGTAGCTACATCTCTAGCAATAGCCTTAAAAAATCTTGGATATAGTGTAGCTATTCTTGATGCTGATATTCATGGACCTAGCGTTCCATGGATTTTAGGAATTGAAAATAGCCTCATGGGAGCATCTATTGAGGGTAACCTTGTTCCACAAGAAGTTGATGGTATAGCTGTTGCATCTTTTGAACTTCTCTTGAGTCAAAAATATAACCCCATTGCCTGGAGAGGCCCCCTTAAGACACGGGCAATAATTGAGCTTGTAACAAAAACTATGTGGGGAAATAGAGACTTTATGGTAGTCGATATGCCTCCAGGTACAGGAGATGAACATCTAACAATAATTCATACGCTTAGATCTATAGTTAGAGGAGCTCTTCTTGTTTTAACACCAGGAAACCTTGTGGCACATATAGTTAACAAAGTTAGATTGTTCCTGAAAAATACTAACGTAGATCTTCTGGGAGCTATCCTAAATATGTCCTACTTCAGATGTCCTGTATGTGGATCTACTCACAAGATTTATGGCGAAATCAATCTTAGTGAGACACCAATTCTGGCTGAACTACCTATAAAACCGGAATTATCTCACGCTTTAAATGAAGGAAAGCTTCTCGAATATTTACAGAAACAAGATAAAGATCTTTTAACAGTATTCATAAACTTATGTTATAATATTTTGGGAAGATTGGAACACAACACATAGAAATACTATTATTGTTTGCCTCTATGTCTTCGATGTATTAGAATAAAATAGAGCCATTAAGAGTTAAAGTTAAATAGTTCTATCTGTCTCAGTATAGATGATGTAAAATGGTTATCGATATAGAGTCCTGGATTTCTTCATTTCTTATGTTTTCTATAACTATATACATAACTTCGTTTTCACTATACTTAGTTAGAATAATTAAAGGACCAACATTACCAGATATGGTAATAGCTATTGATGCCTTGGGTTACGATCTTGCCGCCTTCTTCATTGTATTAAGCGTGCTCTTTAGATCCCCTATTCTAATCATATGTGCTATTGTTTTAACTCTATGGATTTATGCTCTCGATATATATGTGGCTAAGTATCTAGAACATAAAGAGCTAGGCGACTGAATTATGCAAGAGACGCTCAACCTAATATTAGTCATAATTGGGCAAATAATGGTGGCTATAGGTCTTTTATGTGATATTATAGCAGCAATTCTTATGATAAGATTCCCCAATTTCTATGTAAGATTGCATGCATTAACTATTGGAAGCATTGGTGGAGCTGTTGTACCAATGATAGGTGCTGGACTGATAGCATTAGGCTCTCCCTTTCTAGGTGACCACAGATGGTATTTAGCTGGAGGAGCATTTGTTGCAGCATTCTTTACATTTATCCTTGGTGGAGCTGGTACTCATGCCATCTCTAGAGCGGCTCATAGATCTAAGACAGTTGTTCTTGATCCTTGTTACGTAGATCATCTAGCTGAAGATAAAGGTGAGAAAACATGTTAGAGGAGACAATATTCATAATCATAGGGCTCATCTCGATGATCTCTGTTTTGTTTGTAGCTTTAGCAATAGTTTCGAAGGATCTTCTAAAAGCTATAATGTTTTCAGCAGTACAGAGTACTCTCTACGCTTTTCTTCTCTTTCTCTTAATGGCACCAGATATAGTACTTGTCTACATAGCTATATCTGTAGGACTTCTACCATTAATATCTATTGTACTGATTAAAAAGGTGGGAAGATATGAAAAAACATAGAGAGATGATATTTATTACACTTTTGATAGTAATCATGTTGGTAATATTAATACCAACACTACTAGGAGGCATTGGACCTATACCTCATGGAGATATAAGACCCTTGGCTAAAGCTTATCTCAACTCAACATTCAATATCTACATCAAAGATCTATGGACAGCATCACCTGAAGCCGTTGCAGCTATTGTGTGGGACTATAGAGGTTTGGATACATTCTATGAAACGATAGTTTTCTATACAGCTATAGTAAGTTGTCTAATCCTGTATAGAGAGATACTAGGTAAGCGTGATATTTCGAAAGGTGAAGGATTAAGTATTGTTGTAAAAAGGGTTACAGCTATATCGCTTCTAGGAATCTTGGTAGTTGGCGCTTCTACAGTCCTTCACGGAATGCTAACTCCTGGTGGAGGATTCCAAGGAGGTGCTATAATGGCTGTAGCGCCAGTTATTGTAATAATAGTCTTCTCAAGACTTTTAGTCGATACCTCTAGATTATCGTACAGTAAAGTTGTAACTTTCAGAAATCTAGCTATATTAGGTATAGCATTAACAGCATTAATACCAATAATTCTAGGTTTTGGTAATGCTTTTATATTCCAAAACCAGTATAAACGTTCCACAAACTTCTCATATCCCACATACATATTCGATGTACCTATGGGTGGTTCTCTATGGTTTTTAAACCTATTTGAGGGATTAGCAGTCTTTATGGCATTCTATCTAGCTTTCAATATAATTCTCTATAGCGAAGAAGTATCCAAAGAGGTTATCCTAGGTGAAGAATATGGATATTAGGGTTGCTATGTACATAGCCACCATAGCTTCGCTTTATGTGAATATAGCATTATGTATCTATGGAGTTATATCTAAACCTAACCTAATTAAGAAATTCATAGCTTTAACTATTCTTCAAGACTCTATAAATGTCTTTCTAATACTTGGTGGATATAGATTATGGAGACCAGGATTATTATTACAACCTCCAGTATTACTCAATTGGTCACCTACAGATGAAGATCTGAAGCAGTTCCTGATGAGATCTGTAGATCCATTACCTCAAGCGCTAGTTCTAACAGCTATAGTCATAGGTTTAGCTGTTAACACATTTTTAGCTATAATGATAATTCATCTCTATAGGCATTTCTCTACAATTGACGTAGATGAAATAGGTAGTATGAAAAAGGTGATGATAGTTGAAGAGAGTGCTTAAAGCTATAGCGCCAACTATTATCGCCTTTACCATATACATAATATATACAGGTTCTCTAAAGGTATATGATCTTGTGAGTGGTGCAGTTGTAGCCATAGTGATTGGTTCAATACTATCTCCAATGTTAGTAGAGGACTGGAGAAAAAGCTTGGATATTAAGAGATTTCTATATCTAATTGTATACATCTTACGTTACTTCTTAATAGATGAGATGAAGGCCCATATACATGTAATTAAATTAGGTCTCTCGCCTAGAATGTCTATAAGGCCTGGGATAGTTAGAGTTCCAATAGGTTCTAAAAGTGATTATGCTTGGACCCTTGTGTCTATATCAATTACTAATACTCCTGGAACAGTTGTTGTAGATGTAGATAAAGAGAAGGGTTTAGCGTATGTTAATTGGATAAATGTTACAACTACTGATCCTTTAGAATGTTACAAGAATATTGCGCAAGTTTTCGATAGCTATGCCAAAAAGATATTTGATTAAGTGATGAAAATTGTTTAATCATGAACTTGCATTAATACCATTAGTACCAACTATTATAGCTCTCATTATACCCCTTCTTGCTTTAGTTACAAGAAACAGATATATTTATTCGTTTCTACAGCTTTCTGCTGCAATCATGATGCTTATATTGTCATTGATTGTTCTAAAGAATGTTTTGCAAAACGGAGCTATTGTCTATGCGTTTGGTGGCTGGCCTCCACCTATGGGCATAGTTTATGTAGCTGATTTCATTAATGCTGTATACGGATTACTTGCATGTACAATATTTTTCCTAGTCTCACTATATACTTTCTGGTACTATAAAGTAATTAGAGATTATGTATGGCATACACTTCTGTTTTTACTCTTAGTTACAGGTATAACAGGTTGCATCTATACTGGTGATATATTCAATTTCTTCGTTATGCTCGAAGTCCTAGCACTATCTTCATACGCTCTTGTTTCATTCTTTAAGAAAAGGAAGTGGGCTATAGAAGCTTCAGCAAGTTATGCATTTATAGGTTCTTTAGCAACGACATTCTTTCTCTTTGGCGTAAGCTTTCTATACCTATCTTTTGGAACACTAAATATTGCCGATCTCTCAGCTAAAGCTCACAACTATAATTCGATAATGAGTCACTGGAGTGGAAACTGTACTGATAATATCTGTATAGGAAACATTGTGTTAGCTTCAGCCACAGCTACAGCATTCATGATCTGGGCACTAACTTTCGAAGCAGGTCTCTTTCCTAATAATTACTGGCTTCCAAGCGCATATACTGAAGCACCTACACCAGCTTCAGCAATCTTTGCAGGCATAGTTGATAAGGTTGGAATCTATGGTATTTTGAGGCTATTTTTAACAATATTTACACCTTACGGCTCAACTCTGATGTTTAGGTTATGGGGAGTATCTTTTAGAGACTTTATACTATATGTTCTAAGTGTACTTGGTTTTATAACAGGACTTCTTGGAGCTCTCATAATGACCATTCAAAAAGATATTAAGAGACTTTTATCCTATAGTACAATAAGTCATATAGGGCTTATGTTCATGGCTATGGCTGGTTTAACATCAAGTCAAACCGAAGTAACTATAGCGTTAACCTTAACAGGAATAATCTTTCACAGCATTACACATGCTCTAGGAGAATCAATGGTTTTTATGGGATTAGGAACTCTAGCTAGTATAGCAAACAGTAGAAAAATTAACGATATATATGGTTATGGAACAATGTATCCATACTTGTCTATAGCTATAGTTATTGGTTTATTGAGTCTTCTAGGTATTGCCCCTTTAGCAGGCTTCTTCAGCAAATATATACTTTTTCTTGCACTAATAAGTGCAAATTTCATTTATTATGCAATAGCATTAATAGTAATATCAGGTATTACTGCTATAGGTTATTTTAAACTTATATATGCTCTTTTCCTTCAGAAACCAAAAGAGAACAAGAAAAGAGTTGACGTAACCATAGCAACAATAGTGTGCATGATCATGGCAATAGGATTAATGATTCTGGGAATGATATCTATTCAGGGAGAACCTTACACATTTCTATACAGCAACAATATTCATGTCTCTTCAATAGATGGTGTTAAGCAGTATATAAAAATAGTTGAAGATATTGCCAGAATATTGGGTGATAAACCTTGATAGTTGTTGAAGAATCTTTCAAAACCATTTATTTCATACTTATTATAGTGACACTAATCTTTATAGTTATTGTTGGAAGCTTCAAAAAGATTAGAAAATTGAGATTCATAGGATATGTAGGATTAGTTCTCATGACTCTAGTAACATATGGCCAAGATTTCATAGATACACCTTCATTAGTATTCTCATGCCTAGCATTAGCTATAGGCTTTTCTGCATCAATGTATAGTGATACATATGAATTAAAGAAATACAGATCCTCAGACTTACATATACTTATAGATCTCTTTGCTCTATCAATCTACTTGACTTTTCTAGCACCCACTATTGCTTTATTCATCATCTTCTGGTTTCTCTCCGAAATCATAGGTTTTTTCACAATAGTGTACGAAATAAGAACTGAGACATTTAGAGCAGGTTTAAGATATTTAGTAGTATCAATGGTACCAGCAGATCTAGCTTTAATGAGTTTTTTAGCCTATTTATCCTTAAATAGAGGATTCCTAAATGCATTATCTACGTATTTAACTGATATTCCATTGGTGACAAATATAATGCCTCTACATATATCTTTAATAACTATATTAGGTTTTTCAGCTAAAGCAGCTATAATTCCTTTACACTTTTGGCTACCTGATGCACATTCACTTGCGCCAGCACCTGCATCAGCTCTTCTTTCAGGTGTGATGGTTAAGATGGGGATATATGGTGTAATGAGAACCCTACCTATAATCGATACCCAGATTACACCAGCGATTCTTACTGGTTTGGGGATCCTTTCAGCTATATATGGAGGATTTATGGCTTTAGTTCAAATAGATATAAAGAGGATCTTAGCATATAGCACAATAGAAAATACAGGACTAATGATGATCTCTCTTATGATCTACAAATTGACAAATAGTGTACTAGCATATAGCACGTCAATATCTCTAGCATTAGCTCATTCATTATTTAAATCTGCATTATTTCTCAATGCAGGAACAGTTGAAGTAATTGCTCATACAAGAGATATAGATAGGTTAGGTTTTTTAGTGAAAATAGCTCCAAAAGCATCTACATCAGCATTAATTTCAGCTCTATCGCTAATGGGTATACCGCCTACACTTGGATTTATAGCTAAACTTTTATTGTTCGTATTGTTGATAGAGTTCATAACATTTAATACTCTATGGGGGATATTTCTACTTGTTTCTATAGTAATGGCTTTGTCTCTAGCAATAATATACAGCATAAAGTATTTGACGGTTTACTGGGGATCTTGGAAAACAAAGAAAATAGACGTTGTCCATGTATCTGAAGAACAGTTAGTGAAATGGGAATATATACCAGCTATATTAAGTTTAGTACTATCACCTTTGATGCCTCTGATTCTTAACATACCCATAACTATGGATGTAATTATTTCGTTAATATTAGCATTAACGTTATTCACTATAGTAACAATGTATGTATACTCACGAGTTAAGCACATAACTCACGATACTATATGGCTTGGAGGAGAACTACCTTGAATTATACAGTCGCATCTATAATAGAGAGAATTACTGAAACATTGAAACGTAAAGGAAGTAAGATAATAGCTGATAGTAAAACGAAATTCAGTAAACTAGTAAACATCTTCGTATATGTACATAAGGCATTATCAAAAGAGGACAAGGTCATTGATATAGCTAAAGCTATAGCTATAACACTTCAAAAAATCCAAGGCTCTCTAGAAGATTCTCTTTCAACTCAATCTCTATTCTTAGAACTACTTTCCGTACTCGCCATAGTCACAGTATTGGTGGTCGCTTGGTGGAGCTAATAACGATCTTAACCACATTTCTGTCTGTATGTTTGTATATATTTATACCACCTATACTTGATGGTATAGAGCGTAAGATTAAGGCCAATATACAGACTAGGTATGGTCCTCCAACAATTTTTCAGACATGGTATGATATACTTAAATTAATGTCTAAGGAATTAATTATGTCTACAAAAGTTAGATATCTAATTCTACCTCTATCTATATCGTTAACCTTAACACTATTTCTAGCCATAGTCATATCACTTTCTATAGTATCTACCACATCTCTATTATCATTTTATCCCTATGCTGCCTTATTTCTTGTGATTGTGATATCTATACATGCACTACATCTACTACTATACATATCTTCAGCAAATCCTTTCTCAATCATAGGCACATTTAGGATTATCTCTATAGATGTGGCTAATGAAGTTGGCTTTGCAGCCTTCTTGGTATTAACTATGGTGTCACGTTATGTTAATAGCTCAGCTAGTCTATCCCTTTTTATACTATCCTTTATACCTCTATTGATAGCTGTGTATGTATCTAGTAGGAGACTTCCATATGATTTACATGAAGCTGAACCTGAACTAGCTTCAGGTTCAATAATAGAGCTATCAGGTCCTATATTGGGATTATACATATATAACCATCTTCTTGAAAAATATTTACTTATCTCTATACCTGTAGCTTTAATTATGTTAATGTTTGGATTGAACGTAGGTAACCAGAGTTTACATCTGCTTCTTCTTCACATATTTGCAGCAATAATCTATATGGTTTTCTCTATAGTTAGTACAATTCTCGGAAGATCGAGAATTGATTTAGCTTTCAAAACCTTAATACTAATATACTCACTAGCCATAATTATCTGGATTGGTGTATACATATTTGAGCAAACTCTATAACGTTGATGCTAACAGTAAGTTCAATGAGGTTTACTTAAACGAATTTATACAAAGTATACAGGGCATGGCAAGAATTGAGGAAAGAGGGACGGATTTTCTAAGAGTTGTAACACTGAAGAATAATCTCTACAATGTTATTGAGAAGTTACTGAAGATTAAGGATGTTTATCTGAGGACTATGGTTTCATCTGATGAAAGGACCATTAACGGTTTCTTTAAGCTTTATTACGTTTTTGGAATAGATACATTAAGCAAGAGTGTTATTATTGAAGTTCCACTAACAGAAAACGATCTTATTGTGCCCACACTAGTTAATTTAGTTAAAGCAGTTGATTGGTACGAAAGAGAGGCCCATGATCTCATGGGCATAAAATTTGCTGGAAGGAATCAGTATAGATTTGTATTACCAGATGATTGGCCTACTGATGTATATCCCTTAAGAAAGGATTACGCTATTCAAGATCTAATGAAACTCTATACACCAAAAGTTATTGAGCGTGCTAAAGAAGTTGAAGCTGAAGCAGTAACAATTATCCCTATAGGTCCTTATCATCCAGCATTACATGAGCCTGAGTATTTTGAACTATACGTAAGAGGTGAAAAAATTGTTGATGTTAGGTACGTAGGATTCATGGTGCATAGAGGTATAGAGAAACTTGGAGAATCAATGAAGTACAATCAAGTACCTTTTCTAGCTGAAAGGATCTGTGGTATATGTGGTTTCGTACATTCTACATCTTATTGTCAAGCAGTTGAACAGGCTCTTCAAATTGATGTACCTGAAAGAGCGCAATACATACGATCTATAGTACTTGAGCTAGAGAGGCTACATAGCCATTTGTTATGGCTTGGTGTAGCCTTCCACCTCCTAGGTTATGATACAGGTTTCATGCACTCGTGGAGAATCAGGGAACAGGTAATGATTTTAGCAGAACTTTTAACAGGTAGTAGGAAGACTTATGGAATCAATATTGTTGGAGGAGTCAGAAGAGATATTGATGAAGACAAAATTAGGAAATCTCTAGAAGTACTGAAGAATGTTGAGAAGGAATTCAAGACATTTATCGATATAGCTGTATCTGTTCCACAGGTTAAAGCACGACTTAAGGGAACAGGTATTCTGCCTAAATCAGAAGCACACGCACTTTCACTAGTAGGTCCAACTGTTAGGGGTTCTGGTATACCTCGAGATATAAGGAAGGATTATCCTTATGCTGCATATAGGTACATACACTTCGATGTAGCTGTTCAAGATGAATGTGATAATATGGCTCGAGCATTAGTACGTATTGATGAAATCTTTGAAAGTATAGACATATTGAGACAACTTCTAGATAAGCTTCCAAAAGGCGCTATAGCTGTAGAAAGTTGGGATCCCGAGCCACATAGGATAGGTATAGGATCTGTTGAAGCTCCACGAGGAGAGGTTATACATATGGTTATAACAGGTATTTACTCTCCATATAGATGGAGGGTACGTGCTCCCACATATCAAAATCTTCCTGCAGTACCAATAATGCTTAGAGAAATAGAACTAGCTGATGCTCCTATTACCATAGCTAGTATTGATCCTTGTTTTTCATGTACTGATCGAGCACTAATTATAAACATTAAGACGGGCAAGATAGAGGGTGTACCTCTGTATGTTTTGTCTAGAAAAAAGTTAGAAGCTGTTAGGTGAAGAATATGGTTCAATTCCTTAAGATACTACCTATTTCAGCTAAAATAGGTACAGTTACAGTAATGTATCCCTATGATAGACCTCTAGTTACAGAGTCATTCAGAGGCGCTATAGAGGTTGATCCAGATAAATGTATAGGGTGTGGTGCATGTACACGAATATGTCCACCTAAAGCATTAAGCTTTATTCAAGAAGGAGAGACATTAATACTGAGATATTTTGTGGGAAGATGTATCTTCTGTGGTATGTGTGCCGATACATGTCCTGAGAAAGCTATAAAGATTACAAAAGAATTTGAACTAGCTTCAGATCAGATCTACGAACTTTATAGCGATGTACAACACAGCCTTAGCATATGTAGAAAATGTGGCAAAAAATTTGTTACAAGAAAATTAATGAATAAAGTAAAGAACCTTGTTAAAGAACTTCCAGAAGAACTGTTGGAGTTGTGTCCAAATTGTAGAAGAATTGAATCATTATTAAGAACGACAACCACGAGATGAAACGCCTATGAAGATTGATACAATAACTAATTTTAGTGAAAAGGATCTAGAGAAGGCTTTATCGAAATTAAAGAGAAGCATATGGGTATACCATCTTAATACTGGAAGCTGTAATGGCTGTGATATAGAGATTCTTGATGTGCTAACTCCTTGGTTTGATGTAGAAAGATTTGGCATAAGACTTGTGGCCAGCCCCAGACATGCCGATCTAGTTCTTCTCACAGGCCCCATAACTGTAAAGACTTTATCAAAAGTTATCAAAGCATTAAGAGCTGTACCTAGACCCCGGCTAGTTATGGCTATAGGATCTTGTGCTGTAGGTGGAAATATATGGTTTGAATCATATTCAACGATAGGAGGCTTCTATAAAATTCTCGACAAACTGCACGAGATAGATGTAGTGATAGACAAAGTAGTCTATGTTCCTGGATGTCCAGCTAGACCTGAAGCGATAATATATGGTGCAGCAATACTCTTAGGTTTATTGAAACCAAAAAAACACTATAAAAGAGTTGAAGCTTGATGCGTCTAAAATCAGTTTTATGTAGAGTAATTGGACAATCATCTATTCCAACACTACTACCAAGACATATCGTAGCTCCTATAGCGTTATGTAAGCACCTTAAAGAAGTTGACGTTAATAAGCTACCAAAGGACGTTATAGAAATGCTAAAGAATAGAGGTTATAGCATTATAGATGATCCAGCAAAAGCCTTAGAAATTATAGGGGTAAGCCTAGCTGAAAATGAGTATGTAAAAATTTTTATAGTAGAATATTGAATCTGTATGTATAGTAATGATATAGGGATAGATATGCGTTACGCATTTCTATGTAAAAATAGAGGAGGTAAGAGAGGTTCTATAGCCATAATTGGTGGAGGTCCAGCTGGATTAGCAGCTACAGGCTATTTATCATGCATGGGTTACGACGTTGATGTTTATGATAAACTCCCTTATGCTGGAGGCTTAATGATGTTTGCCATACCTAGCTATAGAATATATCCCGATAATGTTATAGAAGGTGTTGAAGATCTTCGAGATAGGATGTCTGTTAAGTTTTACCTAAAGACTAAAGTCTTTACGAAAGGTCAATCAAGACATGATGAAGGAGACGAATTTGTTGAAAATACCACAGCTCTTGAAGAGCTTGTGGAAAAATATGACACAGTTCTCATTGCTACAGGCACATGGAGCTCAAGGAAACTTGGCATTGAAGGTGAAGACAGTAAGAATGTTTTAACAGCACTTGAATATCTATATCATTGGAGACTCTATGAAGAAGGTCTAATACAAGAGAAGCCAATTAAAGGAGACAAGGTAGTAGTTATTGGCGCAGGTCTTTCAGCTATTGATGCAGCTGAAAAAGCATTAGAAGAAGGAGCTGAAGTCTATATAGCCTATAGAAGAACTATAGCAGAAGCCCCTGCAGGTATATATACAATAAATAGCCTAATTAGGGAAGGGGCACATTTCATAGAGCTTGTCCAACCATCTAAAATAATAACCTCTAACAATATTGCCACAGGAATCGTACTCACTAAGATGAGACTTGGTGAACCTGATGAAACTGGTAGACCTAAGCCTATTCCCGTACCAGGTTCAGAGTTCGAAATAAATGCCGATCTTATTATTCTTGCTGTAGGCGAAATACCTACACCACCATTCATAGACAAGTTCTCAAGTATCTCGTTAGATAGATCTCGAAGAATAATTGTAAACAAATTCTATCAAACAAACCTAGATAAAGTATTTGCGGCTGGAGACGTAGTAATAGGTCCTAGCTTCATAGGTAGAGCTTTCAGCTCGGGACTTAGAGCAGCTAAATATCTAGATAGTTTTTTAACCTACAGAAAAATGTAGATATCTAATGAAGGTAATTAGTATGTCTAACCCAGATAAAGGAACTGCTCCAGGATTAGAAATTAGAGTTAGAAGGTTCATACTATATGATAAGTGTATAGGCTGTTATACCTGTGAAGAAGTGTGTAAATTCCTAAATAGTGAATATGCATTTATAAAATTGTATGAAATTGAAAGTGGTTTAAGTAAACCTATATCGTGTTTCCATTGCGTTAAAGCACCATGCGTAACAGTATGTCCAACCAATGCACTAATATTTGATAAAAGTGGTGCAGTAATTGATAGAACTACTAGATGTATAGGTTGTACTTCATGTATAATTGCATGTCCATTTGGTATACCAGAACTAACTCCTATAGGATACGTAATTAAGTGCGATCTATGCTCTAAACTACGATCTGAAGATCTGGAACCGGGATGTATTGCTACATGCCCAACTAATGCAATCATATGGGGAAACCCCGATGAAATTGTAAAGAGATCACGAGAAAGAACACTCTATAGATTGGTTGGAGCGTTTAAGCTTAGTGAAAAGCAGTTCCACTATTCAGATTAATTCTAAGCCTATTGCAAAAACTCATAATAACGGTATTATATCAGTTGATTATATATTTAGTTATTTAAATATTATCTCCATATAGGATTGCTTATACATGTAAAAAATTTTTAAATAGATTTTACATAATAATTCCAAGGTGTACATATGTCTAGTTCATTTAACCAGCCAAAATTAGCCATACTGTTTCTAGATACAGATAAGCACGTGAGTCCATTTGAACCATTGATGGTTATAGATCTGTTTCCTGAAGCTCATATACTCTTGTACAGTAATGTTGAGCCGGAAGATGTTCAAAGAATAGTACAGGATGCCATGTTTCCAAGAGGATCTAAGGGCATTAAATACACAAAGATGTTTATAGGGGGTTATGATGTTGAAAAAGTTGAAAAAATAGTTGAAATAGTTAAAAAAACTATGTTTCCACCTTTTGAATTTGCAGTAATAGTTGATCCACGTGGTTCAAACACTACTGCTGCTGCAGCTGTAGCCAAGATGTACCAGCTATCTATAAAACACGGCTTTAGCGACTTCAAAAACAATAAAGTTGTAATACTTGCTGGAACAGGTCCTGTAGGTTTTGCTGCAGCTGTTATGTTTGGTCTCGAAGGTGCAAGTGTATACGTGACTTCACGTAGCATTGAAAAAGCAAAAGCTATTGCGGATAGAGTAAATAAAGAGGTAGGTCTTAATGTCGTTGAAGGTATTAAGGCTCATACTCAAGAAGAGATATGTAAAGGTATTGAAGAAGCTGACCTAATACTTGCTTCAGGTGCTGCTGGTATCCGATTACTGAGTCTAGAAACACTTAAGAAATGCGGTAAAAAGGTTAAAATAGTTGCAGATGTTAATGCTGTACCACCAACTGGTATAGAAGGACTAGAACCAAATGATGAAGATAAAGAGATCCTTCCGGGAGTTTATGGTGTTGGAGCTTTAAGGATAGGCTCCTTAAAGAACAAGATCCTTGCTGAACTATTTAAACGTGTTGCTGAAGTACCTAAAGGTATATTTGATTATAGAATTGCATGGGAAATAGCAAAACAGCTCGTAAGCAAGTAATTAAATAAATTCGGTGTATGTATTGACACTTAAACTTGGCTCAGTAGTAGTTGAAGACACATTTGCAGAAGCATTTCCTATGTATGCTACACGAATAATCGTTACAGCTATAAACCATAAATGGGCACTTATAGCAGCTAAAGTTGCGACAGGATTCGGCACCTCAGTTATTGCTTCTCCGGGAGAATGCGGTATAGAGACGCTACTTTCACCTAAGATAACACCTGATTCAAGACCTGGAGTAGCAATACAGATATACCATACTGATCCAGCTAATCTGAAGATAGTTACACTTACACGAGTAGGGCAATGCATTCTTACCGCACCAACGACAGCAGCATTCGATGGATTACCAAAAATGAAGAGAAGAATCAGTATAGGTAAAGCTTTAGCGAAATTTGGTGATGGTTTTGAAAAAGAAGATACAATGTATGGAAGAAAAGTATGGAGAATACCTGTTATGGAGGGAGAATTCATTATTGAGGATAGTTTTGGTGTTATTAAAGCTGTAGCTGGTGGTAATATACTAATATTAGCTAAAGATCTTGAATCCGGTCTCAAAGCAGCCGAAAAATCTGTAAAAGCTATTAGAAAGTACGCAAGAGGCATTATAACACCATTTCCGGGAGGCATCGTTAGATCAGGTTCAAAGGTAGGATCTCTTAAATACCCTAAATTAAGAGCTACCACGAATCATCTTTACTGTCCTACATTAAAAGAAATGGTTAAGGATACAAAAATTCCTCAAGAAGTTAACAGCGTTTTTGAAATAGTCATAAACGGACTTAGGAAGGAGTACGTACTTAAAGCGATGGGTATAGCGATAAAGGCTGCAGCCTCGGTTCCTGGTGTCGTAAAGATTGATGCTGGTAACTATGGGGGTAAACTGGGACCTTACCATCTGTATCTGAGAGATGCTCTAGAAATAGTAAAGAATATAGACATCCGTGTGTAAGTTGGTGATAAATTATGCAACAAAGTGTTTCACCATCTCTATTTGTTTTAAATATTGGCAGGTCTATTATGCAAGGAGTTTCAATGGAAAGTGAAGGTAAGTGGTCTGAGCAATATATAAAATCTATTGCATATGTCGAGATGAATCCTGATGATGCGAAGTTCTTAGGCATCACCAATAGAGTAAAGATATCGAGTGAATATGGTTCTATAGTCCTTCCAGTAAGAATAAGCGATAGAATTCGTAGAGGCTCCATCTTTATACCTATGGGTCCCTGGGCAAACTTCATAGTTAATCCAGATACCGATGGTACTGGCATTCCATATCTAAAGAGTACAAGAGTCGTAATAGAGCCCACAGAAGAGCCTGTAACAACCCTAAATGATCTTCTCAGATCTCTAAATGCAAAAATAATAAAGGTGCCTCTAGCGGACAAAGAGATAAGGATTGGAGATAAACGTGTAGAAGAAAATGTTGTATGTCCATTCTGTGGAGATCTTTGCGACTATCTCAAAATCGAGATTGAGGGTAATAAAATAGTTAGAAATATCGGTGGATGTGCAATATCAATATCAAAATTTTTGAATTATCACAAACATCGAATAATTAAACCCTATATAAGAATTGATAATGAGTTGATAGAAACTGATGTAGAGAAGGCTATAGAAAGAGCTGCGGAAATACTAATTTCATCGAAATACCCACTAATATTTGGTCTCTCAAATACATGTGTAGAGGCTATAGAGAAGGCTGTAGAGCTTGCAGAGATACTTCATGGGGTTATAGATAACACATCTGTGGTTTGTCATGGCCCTACTGTTCTAGCAGAACAAGAGGTTGGTGTTGTAACTTCAACCTTTGCTCCAATACTCCATCTATCCGATTTAGTTGTGTTCTGGGGATGTAACCCAAGAGAAGCACATATGAATCACATAACAAGACTGGTGATGGCTAAGGGAAGGTTTTCTGAAGGACGCAGACAGAGAAAAATTGTTGTAATAGATGTCAGAAAAACTTTAACCGCAGATCTTGCTGACATATTCATACAGATTGAACCTGGAAAAGATCTAGAGCTTATAACGGCTTTACGGATGGCTGTAAGAGATCTAGAGATAGAGAATCCTGTTATCGCAGGCGTTCCTAGAGAGAAGGTGCTAGAGCTTGCAGATATAATGAGAAGTGCTAGATACGGAGTTATATTCTTTGGCATGGGTTTAACACAGAATGAAGCTAGATATAAGAATATAGAAGAAGCTATAAGGCTTATCCAAGACCTTAATGAATGGACTAAATTTGTATTACTTCCCATGCGTGGACACTACAATGTTACTGGTGCAAATCATGTTTTGCTGTGGAATACTGGTTACCCATTTGCAGTTGATTTTGCTAGAGGATTTCCGCGAATGATTGTTGGAGTCACTTCTGCACCAGATCTATTAACATATGGTGATGTTGATGCTGCATTAATAGTAGCTAGTGATCCAGCTGCACATCTTCCAAGAAAAGCTGTCGAGCATCTTTCCAAAATTCCTGTAATCGTCATAGACGCTAAATGGTCTCTCACAACAGCTTTTGCAGATGTGATACTTCCCGCAGGCTTGGTAGGTATAGAGTGTGAGGGTACAGCTTACAGAATGGATGGCGTACCCATATACATGAAGAAGCTTGTTGATCCTCCACCTAATGTGTTATGTGATAAAGACCTTTTGGAATTACTTCTAAATAAAGTTAAAGAGTTGAAGAAGGTGTAATAATGGTTCAGATATTGATCAAAAATGGAATCGTTTATGATCCGCTAAACGGTGTTAATGGAGAGCCTATGGATATCGCTATTAAAGATGGAAAGATAGTTGAAGCTAGTGAGGTAGAGGCTAGTAAGACAATCGTAATAGATGCTAAAAATAAAGTAGTTATGGCTGGAGGTATAGATATCCATAGCCATATAGCTGGACCGAAGGTTAATATCGGAAGGCTTATAAGACCTGAAGATCATTATCTAACGAATAGACCACATAAGCTACCATATAGAAGAGCTGAAACAGGACTTACAGTTCCAAATGTTTTTAAGATAGGATATGGATACGCACGTCTAGGATATACATTTGTAGTTGAACCTGCTACACCTCCTATAAAAACTAGACATACGCATCATGAACTAGATGCCATACCCATAATAGATAAAGCTACTTACGTTCTAGTAGACTCTAACTGGCTTGCTCTAGATCTGATCAAGGAAGGATCAAAAGATCAGATAGTGGCGTACCTTGCATGGCTTTTGTCTGCTACAAAAACCTATGCCCTTAAGCTTGTTGATCCTGGTTCAGACATTTCATGGGTTCTAAAAGGTAGGGGAGTAGATATAGATGAAGAGATACCAGAATACGGTCTAACACCAAGAGACATTATTAAGAGTGTTGCTGAAGCTGCACAATACTTGAATATACCGCATAAAGTCCATGTACATTGTAATAGACTTGGTTATCCAGGTAACTATGAAACAACATTAAAGACTATGTCTCTTACTGATGAATTAACAAAATTAAGTGATGGACCTGTAATGCATATCACTCACACCCAGTTTGCGGGATATAAAGGTGATTCTTGGAGTACTCTTGAAAGTGGAGGAGAGGATATAGCAAAAGAACTCAATAGAAATCCCTATATAACGTTAGACTTAGGACAAGTAATTCTCGATAGACCTGCAACGACTATGACTGCAGATGCACCCTTTGAGTATGTGCTATATCATCTTACGCGATGGAAATGGGCGAGCATGGATACGGAAGTTGATGCAGCTGCTGGTATTGTTCCTTATAGATACAAAAAGAAAAGCTACGTCAATACAGTTCAATGGGTTATAGGTCTAGAAATCGCTTTATTAGCTAGAGATCCTTGGAGAATATTCATAACAACAGATCATCCAAATGCGGGCACATTCTTCGACTATCCAAAAATATTTGCGTGGCTTGTGAGTAAAAAGGCTAGAGAAGATACAATGAAAGAGGTAAATCAGAGAGCTCTTAGAAAATCTATACTTCCATCAATAGATAGAGAATATAATCTATACGATATAGCTGTAATGACCCGAGCCTCACCTGCTAAACTACTTGGTCTTGATAAAATAAAGGGTCACTTAGGTATAGGTGCTGATGCTGATATCGCTATATACGATATTAATCCACACGAGGTAGATATATCCAAGAACTATGAAGCACTTATCAAAGCTTTTAGCCGTGCATGGATTGTTATAAAAGATGGAGAAATAGTTGTAAAGGATGGAGAAATAGTCAAAACAATTCATGGAAAGACCTTCTACATTAATCCAAAGATGCCAGAAGATCTTGAAAAAGATCTCATTAAGTACATTGAACCTAGGTTTAAGCAATACTATACAGTTACTTTAGATAACTTCATTATAAAGGACCATGAAGTCAGAAATCCTGTGAAAATATCTACGCAAGTGAATGTTCAATAGGGGTGAAGGTATGAGTTACATACTTAAACTAAGATCTAAGCCTAATGTTCTTACTGATGCTAGAAACATATCCCCAGATAAATTCGTTAACAAGAAGTTAGATGAAATTAGGAACTTGAAAATAATTGAAGGAGGTTTACCAATAACATTAGACACATTATTTGACATAGATGGTCCTTCAGTAGCTCCTCAAGAAACAAAAAACATGGAGATAACCATAAACAACAGTAATGATAAACTTTGCTTCATAGGTTATAAAATGAGTAACGGAAGAATAATTATAAGAGGCGATGTAGGACACTTCATAGGCTATAAAATGAAGGGAGGAAATATAACTATATACGGTAATGTTAGAAATTATCTAGGAGCCAAAATGGTTAATGGTAATATAGAGGTATATGGAAATGTTATGCATAGAGTTGGAAGTAAACTACATGGAGAGAGACCTGGAAAGGGTATGAAAGGAGGAACAATACATATACATGGAAATGCTGGAGCAGAAATAGGTTGGGGTATGAAAGGAGGAACAATAGTTGTTGATGGAAGTAGTGGAAATCTTGTAGGGACCGATATGTTGGGAGGAACAGTAATCATCAAAGGTAGTTCCGGTGTTTATCCTGGGTTAAGAATGATTGGTGGACGAATCGTTATAGGCGGCCACATTCCATCCATATTGCCTAGTTTCTATATAGATTCTCTAGTTTCTTCATTAAAGGTTAAAGGAGTTGTTTTCTTCAAACCTTTTGCTACATTTATAGGTGATGTCCTTGTTGGCGGTAGAGGATTTCTGCAAATATCGTATGAAGATAATAAACATATTGTGGATACCTATAAACAATTGGTGGAGGAAACAATATGAACTTGGTTAAACCTATGAATGAACTTGCACTAAACATTCTTAAAGATGCTATCGATAGAGAGAAAGAACTTAGAATATCAGTATCTAAGATAGGGAAAGCAAATGTTATCGATATGGGTGTTAAAACTCAAGGAAGCTTTGAGGCAGGGGTTATAGTTTCAAGAGTATGCCTTGGTGGGCTAGCCAATGTAACGTTGACCAATTTATCTATTGGAGAAATTATGTTACCAGCAGTCTCTGTATCTACGGACTATCCTATAGAAGCGTGTATAGCTTCGCAATTAGCTGGTTGGAGAATACAAGTCGGGGAATTCTTTGCTAATGGTAGTGGACCTGCAAGAGCTTTAGCAAGAAAACCGAAGAAGATATTTGAGTTCATAGAATATGTGGAATACTCTAATGAGGCTGTACTTGTTTTAGAGACCAATCAGTACCCATCTGAAGAAGTGGTAAATTATGTGGCTAGAGAGGTTAAGGTAGAGCCAGAGAACATATACTTAGTCCTAGTCTCTCCCTCGAGTATTGCTGGCTCTATTCAAGTAAGTGCAAGGGTAGTTGAGACAGGGATATTCAAAATGTACACAATTGGATACAATATAAAGACTATTCGCTACGGATTTGGTGTATGTCCTATATCACCACTTCATCCAGATCCTTTAATTATGACTGGTAGAACCAATGATATGCTTCTTTATGGTGGATCAACGTTCTATCTTGTCGAACACGAAGATGATGTAAAACTAAAGGAAATAGTTGAAAAGATTCCAAGCAGTGCCTCAAAAGATTATGGTAAATCATTTACAGAGCTTGTAAAGATGTATGGATGGGAATTTCTATACAAAGTTGATCCATCAGTATTCGCACCAGCCGTAGTAACTGTAAACAATATTAAAACCGGTACTACTTATAGTGCAGGTTTCATAAATATTAATATGCTTAAAAGAATGCTTATTCCATAATTTCTATTCACTAGTATGATACATACTGAATCATAATCATATTGTGGTAACACAAATAATACGTTACAAAATCACTATAGAACTTTACCTTCCAATCATCTGACTAATGATTATCGCGCTGTACCCCTATCATCATTAAGTTAGTTTTGAGCATACGTTCCTATGTTTTTTCAAGTAATATTCTTTCAAATCCTGTGTATACGTTCATCTTATTCTCTCTAACATGAGCTATTAATGTAATCCCATTTCTTTTAGCTATTTCTATAGCTCTCTCTGTAGGTGCTCCACGAAAGACCGCTATAGGTATACATATATTGGCTATACCTTCAATAAGTTTTGAAGCTGCTCTCGAAGACATTATGACTATAGATTTGCTAAAGTCTATGCCTCTTTGGAATACCTTACCAACAACTTTATATAATGCGCAATGTCTTGATATATCTTCAACTAGATCTAAAATATATCCATCCAATGACGCTATAGCTGCAACATGAAAACATCCCGTTCTTTTAAATAAATTAGCTTTATTCATTACTTCCTTGAATAATCTATATACGCTCTGTGCGTCTATCTTATTCACATTTTTATTGTCTTTACAGATCATAACCTTTTTCAAAACACCATTTAACATTATATCTAAATTTTTAACAATAATCCTAGTCTCATCCACATATAAGCCATGAGTTAATGCGTAACCTAGACCAAGTTCTAAAAACATATAAGGAGATGTTGGAATAGAGACTGCAAGTCTGCCTTGGATATATATGTTGACAATAACTTCGTTAGCAATTTCGTCAATAATATCAACTACTATATTCTTATCTAGATCTATACGCTTAACATCAACATTGACAGAGACCTCATGTACCATAATTTAGGATCACTCGAGATTACTGATTTCAACCAACCGCTATTAAGTAGCTAAGCAAGTATAAGTTTTTAGCTATAAATTTTATATACATAAGCATCAGAGAACATATACAATGTGGCTAGACTAACCATATCTATGTAAAAGTTTTATATATTTGTACAAATTAATTGTAGCTATAGGTAATAGTATGTCTTTGTCAGAAGAGTTTATCACTGCTATTGTTGAACTAAATGAAAGTAAAGCTCTTGATCTAGCAAAAAAGAGGCTTAGTGTTGAAGATCCTGTTAATATATTAAATGATTTAAAGAAGGCTGCCGAAGTTGTTGGAGAAAAATATGAAAGAGGAGAATATTTTGTAGCCGATTTAGTTATGGCTGGAGAAATTCTTAAAACAATTTCAGATATGGCGAGAGAAAAACTAAGAGAACTTGGGAAAAACAGAGAGACATTGGGAAAATTCGTTATAGGTACTGTTGAAGGAGATATCCATGATATTGGCAAAAACATTGTTATAACTATGGCTGAAGCTGCAGGATTTGAAGTAATTGATTTAGGTGTTGATGTATCGCCACAAAGATTTGTAGATGCCATTAGACAGTACAATCCAGATATTGTGGGGATGTCTTGTCTAATAACTGTAGGGATAGAATCGATGAAAAAAACTATAGAGGCAATAAAGCAAGCAGGATTAAGAGATAAGGTGAAAATAATAATAGGAGGAGGAAGGGTAGATCAATACGCATGTCAGTATGTAGAAGCAGATGCTTGGACAAATGATGCTGCAACAGGAGTAAAAATAATGCTTAAATGGATAGAAGAAAAGAAGAAAGGTGTGTAACTATGACAAAAGAGCCTATTGATCTCTGGATAGAAAGACATGAAAAAGAATCTGATGTCGTTGCAAAAGAGAAATTCGATAGATTTCTGAAAGCCGTGGAACTTAAAGTTCCTGATAGAGTACCTGTAGCAGGTATTGGTGGAGATTTCCTATGCCAATACACAGGACTCACATGGTATGAACTATCATATGAATTAGAAAAAATCCCTTCTGCAGTCTTCAAATTTGTTCATGACTTTCCAAGTGATTGGGGCATAGTGTTTGCACCAATGATGCTTGAAGGATTCATCTTGGGATTAGCTTTTGCTGATTTCCCTGATTTCTCAAACACAATCAGATTTTTAACAGGCCCCATACATGATATTCTGAAAGATAAGTGGAGCCAATGGCCAGGTAGGGAAATTAAGGAAGATATGCATCCACAATTTCGTGGAGGAGAATTCATGCATCCTAATGAATATAAAAAGCTTATAGAGAATCCAATAGAGTTCATTCATAACACCATATTACCAAGAGTATGTCCCGGGTTAGGAACTCCAGGAACTCCTCAATGGAATGGAGCATGGATAAGAATAGGTATGACGATGCAGAGAATATCATCATTCCAAGCACAACTCTTTGCAGAATTAGGAAAAAGAGGTAATATAGGATTTCCATTAACTAACGCATATACACCTGCTGATATCATAGGTGATTTCCTTAGACATCCTACAGGAGCCATGTTAGATATGAGGAGATATCCAGAAGAATTCAAGATGGCGTGCGAGGTGCTAGTAGAGCCTATACTCAAGATTGCTACAGCTATTCCACCAATACCTCCACTAACAACATTCTTCATACCTCTCCATCTTAACGAAATGTTGCCACCAAAACTATACAATGAATTCTATTGGCCTTATTTAAAGAAAGTTATTGAAACTCTAGTTGGTAAGGGATACAAGGGATTTGTATTCTTTGAAGGGGATCATTTACCTCATGTTGATACTATACTAGAGCTTCCTAAGGGCTGGGGTATAGCATGGTTTGAAAGACCTAGAGACTTTATTAAGGTTTGGGAAAAACTTAAGGGACATACCACAGTAATGGGAGGAGTGCCCACATCACTTCTTGTTGGTGGAACTCCAGAGAAAATTGACGAATATATAAAGGATCTATTGAATAAAATAAAACCTGAAGGAGGTTTCATAATATCACCTGGAGTAAATGAATTACCTAAAGGTACACCTGTAGCTAATGTGAGAGCATATATTAATGCTGTTCTCAAGTATGGAGTATACTAAATCTTATAATAGTTTTTAATATTATTTTTTAAGATGCATACTATTAAAGAGTTATGTAATATCTTAAAATCTTGCTCATACTTGTTAAAAACATATTTGTTTCAGTCCACTATATTTAAATGTTGAATAAATAATTAAGAATAGATAAGATTGTTACAAATACTAAATAGTTACAAAATCCATTAATAGTTTTACGTAGTATGTTTTCTCTTTCCCTCATTTAAAATAAAGTATTATCTAATCTTTATATCTTTATGTTAATTTTCATGAATATTTAAATAAATGTATTCACATATAGTTTGGGTGAAGTATAATTAGGTGTAATAGATGCCCAATACATCTCAACAACAAAAATCCTCTTTACTGCCAGTAGTATTTCTAGCACTATCAGCTTTGCTTGCAGGTGCAGGTTTTGGAATATATGCACCACTATTGGTAGTCCATGCATTGGAGTGGGGAGCTCCAGAAGCATGGGCAACAGCTATGGTTATGGCCCTTCCATCAATATTAGCTGTATTCCTATTATTGCCTATAGGTATAACAGCTGATAGGACAGGAAGAAGGAAGGAAATCATAGCTGTAGGTCTTGTACTTGGTATAGTATTTAATGCGTTACTTGGTGTGGCTAGAAGTTGGATTGAGCTGGCTATATACAGAACTATAAGCGGTATTGTATTCTCATTCACATCGTTATATATGGCTTTAGGTGCTCTTACAGCACCAGAAAAAATACGAGGTACAGTTCTAGGTATTCTAGGAGGATCTATGATGCTCGGTATGGGAGTCTCCCAAATATTTGCAGGAGCCCTTGCTACAGCATTAGGAGGATATCAACCTATATACTTCCTTGCAGCAGGATTAACAACTATAGCATTACTCTTACTATTGCCTGTCAAAGCTCCCAGGGTTCAGCTTCCAGCTATGAAAGGTTCAGATATTGCTACAGCTTTAAAAATGAGAGGAGTTTATTGGACATGTATAGCTATATGTATCTATCTAATAGGATGGAACTTAATGTATCCATCATTATCATTAGTACTTAATGTTATATATAAAGCACCGCCTGAGATTGCATCTATAGGTATGGGTGTAGCATCAATAATGCTTGGTATAGGTACATACGTATGGGGACCAGTGATAGATAGATTAGGAGGTAAGAAAACACTTATAATAGCTATAATCGCTTCAGCTATTATCACATTTGTAATGTATCCTGCTTTAGGAAGTATGTGGGCTTACATAATATTATTCTGGTTAGTGACGCTTTTCGGAGTTGTAGGTGCACCTGGAACAAGTTATGTAGCTTCAAGAAGCGTTAAACCAGAACTAGTCTCTGTAGCAATAACGACCATATTTATATCTATCTCTATCGCATCAATAATAGGAGGATTTTTATCAGGAACGCTATTAGCATCAATAGGGCTTGAAGGAACAATACTTGTAGCAGCTACAATCGAACTCATAGGAGGTCTCCTGATGTTTGGATTACCTAAGATATAGAGTATGTAAATATTATTATAAAAGTGTTACATAGACTGATCCTACTTCAATTATTTTTATTATCCTTATTCTATGTAATGCGTATCACAAATGTTGGTATTTTGTAGAGATCGAGATGCATAAAATGTTTAGATATATGAAATATAGATATATGAAATATAGTTTTGAGTTAAATACACATGTGTTTGAATTACTAAACATCTACCTCAAGTTCACAGAATACTGTTCCCCCAACAGCCATGAACTTAAGAAATCCATTAATTAAGACTATAGATGTATGTTGTTTTTAATGAAATGAATGAAACTAATGATGTCAGCTCTAATGGAGCAAGGCCTTAAATTCAATAAACATAGAAGTAGAATATATGATACCAAAACATTATCTACAATAAATCTGAACCCTCTTTTTATTGCTGAATTCTATGATATAGGAAGAATCTACTGTACCAGAACTCATAGTAAAGATATAGTAAAGATATTGAGTTTATTACCTTAATCGTTAATATAGTTTCGATAGATACCTAAATATGGTGATAGATATTATAAAAGTAATACCTGTTCTAGATATAATGAATGGTTATGTTGTTCAAGCAATAGCAGGTGAGAGAGATAAATATGGACCACTAATCTACAGTATTGTATCTCGTTCTCCTGATCCTAGAGATGTTTTGAGAGGATTCAAGAATCTGGGATGTGATACAGTATATATAGCCGATATAGATGCTATAGTAGGCAAGGGTAAGAATGATTATGTTATAGAGATAGCTTTATCGTTAGGGCTTAAAGTATGGACCGATATTGGAAGAGAAGGTCTTACGAAAACTGATAGTGACGATATAAGGTATATAATTGGTACTGAGTATTTGGTGTATCCTGATGATCTCTATCTCCTAAAGAATAAATTTGTTAGTCTTGATATCAAACAAAACTATGTATTGTTTCAAAACACTAAACTAGATGTAGTTCATGCTGCTAAATTAGTTTGCGATAAAGGTGCTAAAATGATCCTGATTCTATTTCTTGATCGTGTGGGTACATCAAAAGGTATCAATTTAGAGGTGGTCAACATGGTTAAGAAAACTTGCAACAATATAGATGTAGCAGTAGGTGGAGGTTTAAGAAATGCAGAAGAGCTGTTGCTTTTAAAGAAATTTGGTGTGAATTATGCTCTAGTGGCTACAGCAATACATAAGGGCGTCATTGATCGATGTGAATACTAATTCAGATAATTCTCTTTACTAAAATATGGGGTATAACACAATGGATGTAATAGGTCTTGATATTGGTGGCGCAAATATCAAGGCTGTTAAGGTTAGCTATCATTTAGGAGATACACATGTTGTACATATTGTTAGAGAGTACTTTCCGATATGGATTAAGGGTATTGATGGGCTTAGGAAGAAACTCAGAGAGATTAAGGATAGAATTTGTAGTAATTGCTTGAACTATTTTGTTGGTACATGTATGACTGCTGAGCTAAGCGATATATTTCCAACCAAAGATATTGGTGTTAAAAGTGTTGTTAATGTAGTTGAGGATGTTTTTAGTGATGCTATTAGAAGATTCTATGTAACTTATGATATGAATCTAGTAGATCTCAGTAAACTGTATAGTAATCCTTTATCTGTAGCTGCTGCTAACTGGGCTGCTAGCGCATGGCTATTAGAGAAGTTAATCGCTGTACAAGGCTATACAAACGCTTTCTTTATTGATATAGGTAGTACAACTACTACCATAATTCCTCTGGTTAATGGAAAGACCTTGGTTAGAGGTAAGACAGATCCTGAAAAACTTCTCTATGGTGAGCTTGTGTACATAGGTACACTTAGAACAGATGTATCATCAATAGTAGATAAGGTACCTTTCAAAGGCTTTTACATAAGTATATGTAGAGAAAAATTTGCTTTAGCTGGAGATGTTCAGCTTATTTTAGGATATATAGAGAGTTCAGACTATACTACAGAGACAGCTGATGGACGTGGAAAAACTCTAGATGAAGCCTTGGCTAGAATGTCACGCATTGTATGTAGTGATATAGATATGCTTAATCAGTATGAAATTAAGGAGATAGCTAGATATGTATATGAAGTACAAGTAAATAAAGTATTTAATGCAATCATTCAGATAAGGTCTTGGCTGGCCTCTATAGGTATAGATCTGGAGAACTTTGTAGCTATTGTTGCTGGAATAGGTAAGCATATCGCTACCGAAGCTTCAAGAAGAGCAGGTTTCAAGAAAATAATAGATATCGACAATATTCTTGGAAAACCTTTAGCCTCAGTTATACCAGCCTATGGCGCAGCCTTAATGGTGATAGAGGCTGTAAAGAAAAATGGATTTAGTGGTGCTTAAGGTAAGCGGGCATCTTATCAACCTTCCCAATAAAGTTAAAGATTTAATGAATGTTGTAGCAAAACTGAATAGTGAAAGAACTCGTATAGCTATTGTTCCTGGGGGAAGTATATTCTCTGACTTAGTTAAGGAGATTCAAGATAATACAGAAATAGATGATGATACAGCTCATTGGATGGCCATAAAGTCTATGGAGATATACGGACTATACCTAAAACACTTTAATACAAATTGTGTAGAAGCTTATACCATAGACGATGTTTATAAAGCTTTAAGCTTAAGACTTATACCGATAGTTATGCCATACCAAATACTTAAAACAAATGATGAACTTCCTCACACATGGGACATTACGAGCGATTCCATATCTATATTTATAGCTAAACTCTTAAGAGCAAATATGGTGCTCTTGGGAAAGATGGTTAATGGTATAACTAATGAAAAAGGAGAGATAATGAAGATAATTAAGTCAGATGATATAAAACGACAAAATGTTTTCGATAGCTACACAATAAATTTGGTTAAAATGTATAAAATACCTTTAATCATATTCAATGTATTAAGACCAGAACTACTTTATAAAATTGTGAGTATGGAGGAAGATACATACACGATAGTGATGCCTTAACTATGAAATACTCTACGTTACGTACTGGATGTAGAGATACTCTTCTCCTTACTTATTTCTAAACTTTTAAGGAGTTCCTTAAATAGTTTAACCCGTTCTCTAGATATTCTATCAGTTCTCTTTCCCACACATACTGCTCCTCTTACACCAACAACATCAAATCCTAGTTTAGCACAGAGCGGAAGATGCTCCATATTTATTCCACCAGCTATGGCGGCTAAAAGACCTTGATTATGAGCAAATGTAACGAAGTTCCTAAGGTAATCAATAGTAAGTAAATTGAATGTATTAATACCATTCTTTCTAAACGTATCTATCATAACACCCTGAACCTTTGTTGCAATAGCTATATCTATCAATACAGTAGGTTCGATAAAACCTTCATAACGAAAGTCTGCATAACCTACAACTACAAGTTTTGGTCTAGATAATGAATCAATAGCCTCTGAGACACTCATTATAATGCGTTTAATTTCATCTACATCCTTTAGCGCTATGCCCAGCTTTAGATAATCTACATTCAACATCGAGGCGGAAAACGCTACATAACTAAGCTTCTTGCAGTATCCACTTATATCGCCTAAAGCCATACTCACCTCTTTACTAGAATAACTTTTCACGATATTCACAACATCTTTAAGTACAGCAAATTCGGGAAGCCCAAGACTACCAGTAGAAGGATCTTTAACATCTATAATATCTGCTCCACCTAAAATGGCATCTTCAACTTCGTTAGCATCTTTTATTGATACCAGTAACCTCATTTTTTTCACTCAAGTTATTTATGTTTAAACCATTTAACTGGTTTTATATAGTCTTTTCCACCAGCTTCGTAAGTTCCTACAGTAATCTGATAATGCTTTTCACTAGTCTTTAGATCTATAACCTCTTCAAGTTTACCTCTAACAATCACATCTTCACCTGGTGTTGCTAAATCTATGTACAAACCTTCATAACTTACGACCTTAGATACCTTAATAGCTTCTTCATTACCTTCAATTACCTCAACATCATCTACATTGTATATTGCTGGCATGAATATTGAATCACTAGAGTCTACAACCTTTGCTTTTATTGTAGCAATACCCATAGGCCTATACCTCTTCTGTTCCCATTCTTCATTTACTTCATTCTCAAGTTTAACAGGATGAATAGAAAACTGTCGTCCCATGTATAGAGCTCTATTCCATTTAAACTTACCATACAGAAGTAATGCTTCATCAAGATTTAGTGGATGTATTTTGATGATATCTCTTGCCCACTCCATCAAGATATCGCCTTGTGGTAAAGAAAAGTTAGAAGACACCGCATTTGCATAAAGTCTAAGTAAAGCCTCCTTAACCCTATATGAGTTCTCTTTACCATAAACAACAATATCTATATCGGATATCGATGGATTATGAATATTCAGCAGAATAGAGCCTGTTATACCAAAGTATTTTAAAGATACTCCAGATTCCTCAGATAGCTTCGTAACGAGCTCTTTCGCCATTTGCTCCAAAGAATCCTTAGGCTCATTAAGAATCTCATTTAGTCTCTCTTCAGGTCTATAGTGTTTTTTTATCCATCTTTTTTCAACTTCTATAAGTTCTATGTTTCTATATTCATCATAAACAACATAATGTGGATAATTTCGCTTCAGATACTCAATAACACTCTGTACACCAATAGCACTATAGAAAGGTAGTACACGACCATACATAACACCATCTCTAGACCATTTAACTCTTATACTAGATTCTGCATAAGGTACATACTTAAGGTAGGCTACAACACTATTCTTAGGATGAACATTACCTATAACACAGAATATCATTCCTTCAATAGTTTCTATGAAGTCTCTATCTCTAAATCCTCTTTCCAAGAGTCTCACATACATCTCATTATCGTATTTCACGATTAAAACTTTATCTGTATTAATCAAGGATCAGGTCTTTGAATAGAACATTACGGTACTTCATAAACTAGTTTATAAAATTGTGAGCTGAATTATTTCCAGAGTCTGGGACAATATGTATGAATATAGGTATAATCACTAGAAACCCCTCAAGTTGGAGTTCATCACAATTGATAAAAGCATTTCATACACTTGGACATAGTGTTACAACGTTTAGATTTAACGATATTATTGCATTTATAGATTCAGATAAATTGAAGCTTATAGTTAATGATGAAGATATACTAAAGACCTTTTCAGCTATAGTTGTTAGACCCTTTGGTCGTGTGAGTCTTGATCAAGCTATATTTAGAATAGATCTTCTGTACTCTATACAAGATAATGGAATACCGGTATTTAATAAGCCTTCAGCTATAGAGAAATGTGTTGATAAGTTCAGATCTCTGTATATATTAAAAATGAACGGCTTGCCAGTACCTCGGACTATAGTTACAGAGAGATCCTCTCTTGCCTTAAGATCTCTATACATGTTGAGTAGTAGTGATGTTGTTGTAAAACCTATGTTTGGTTCTAGAGGTCATGGAAGTACTAAGATCTGTATTAGAGATCGTGATATTCTGTGGGAAGTAGTACGATCGATGACCTTTGTAAGGCGTACAGCATATATTCAAGAGTTTATACCTCATAAAGGAGTTGATATAAGAGCTTTTGTATTAGGCGATAGAGTTTTAGCTGCTATGTATAGATATGCCTATCCTGGGCAATGGAAAACAAATATTGCTAGAGGAGGAAAGCCATTGAAAATAGATAGACTTGATCCATACATAGAGGATGTAGTTTTAAAAGCTGCAAAGATTCTAGAGTGTGATATAGCTGGAGTAGATGTAGTTTCATTACGAGATTCTATATACATACTAGAGGTCAATAGCCAACCAGGTTGGAAAGGACTACAAGAAGTTCATTCAGAGCTTAACATAGCTGAAGAAATTGCGAAGTACATAATCAACAAAGTAAGAAAATAATGTAGTTTACTCTATATAAATTTAATAACGAAATAAATCAAGGTTTCGCTATGAAACTTATTGATTTGTAGGGAATTTTAATGACGACAGAATTTGATAGATGGTTTCCACAGTGACTAAGTATAGAATTATTCTAAGAATACTTAGAAGACCATTTAAGTATTGGTATCCTGGAGCTAATTTTATTAACGAAATAATTGATAGATACGGAAATCATATAGAAAATGGAGATATCCTTGTCATATCTGAAAAAGCGTTGTCTATTGCTCTAGGCAATATATATGATGAAGAGATAATACATGTAGACATAATTACCAAACTATTCACGTTTATGACTGTAAAAATCCTCTGGACAAAGTTATTAAGATCTCTTCTTAAATCTCAAGATATATTATCGATTCTCGATAACACATCAATAAAAGTGCTTGGAGCTCATAAAAAGTTGGCGCTACGTTACGGAGGTCTTAAGCATTTCTTGAAACCAGTATCTGAAGCTGGTATAGATACTACTAATTTGCCTTACAGTTATGTGTCGTTGCCATTACTGAATATAGATCATGTTCTTAATAAGATACAGATTGAAATATACAGAAATCTAAAGAAATATGTGAATATCCTCGTTATAGATACAGATAAAACATATCGAATGAAATATTTAAAGAATGTTGTCTTTGCAACTAGATTCTCTACCATAAAAGGTGTCATAGATTTAGGCTTCGTTAGCTACATTCTTGGTAAGAAATTTAGAAATCTGTTTGTTGCTTACCCTACACCTATAGCATATAAAGGAATTAGACTTAGTCTACATTTAATTCTCTATATAGCTAAATTTGTCGAAAAATTTATGGGCCATGGACTTGGTAGAACTGCTGTAGAGATGCTCATGAATCTCAATAAGAGAGACTTTAAAGATATTAAATGGATCGATATGAATAAGGTTAAGCATTATCCAGTAATTCTGGTAAAGTTGAAGATTATTCATAAATCTTTTAATTAATTTCGTTACTCACTATCGTTATGTTGTATGCTAGGTTTTTCACCAAATCTCCATACTGTTTAAGTAAAATATTTAATACATCTTTAAATTCCGCTACCCTCCCTATAGTTATTAGTTTATCTAAACATAGATCAAAATTTGGGGAACTTGAATCCAAACAGTTTCTCTCAATATGATCTACGTTTTTAATGATGTATGCATAACCTTGAACCAAATTACCAAGATATCGTTCTTTACCGGGTAACCTGTACCCTATAAGTATCTTCCCTAAATCTGGATAAAGTTCAGATATCGCTACTCCAGCTGTTGTAAATCTTGGATTAACCTCAATAACATACATGTCCTCATCATTCCATACGACATCAATCCCTATGTACCCTTTCAATCCACTCAAGCATTTCACTATTTTCTCTACAACACTTCTTGCTACTTGAACATAATCTTTATTTCTTAAAGGTAATACATTACCATTATATACAATTCTATTATTTAATATAGAAATAAGCTGAAGATTAAGGCTATAAAGATAGATTTCACTATTATACACCACCATCGAAATACTTCCGTGAAAACCTTCAACATACTCTTGAATAACTACATATCCTTTAGGATCACACTTAGTAATCTTACGAATAGACTCAACAAAACTATCTTTATCTCTAGCAATATATACACATTCTGCACCAGCTGACATTGAAGGCTTTACAACAACAGGAAAGGAAACTTCGTCAATACTTATTTTCTCAGAAGAGCTATATGCGGAAAGTGTTAGAGGTGTTTTCAAACCACATTTACGTAACATTAATGTAGCCTCATATTTATCAGATAAAATTTTCGTTAAGTCGTAAGAAGGACCCAAAAATTTATCTCTAAGAATCTCTACTATAGTTATCATCTCATGTGGAGGCGCTATTGCTATAGCATAATCTACATCTTCTCTGAGTTCTTCTAAAACATTGATGTAGTTACCTTCTATAATAACCACGTCATCTACCTTAATATCCCTACCAAGCATATTATGGATTTGATTAGAAAGCGTAATTATTACATCAACACCAGCATGTTTTAATACCTTGACAAGCGATCTAGTCATGGCATAGGCTTCAGCAAGAAGAGAGATATAGGAATAGTTATTCAGACCGTATGTACTTACAACATATTCCGTAAGAAGTATCTTGACCATAACTACTCACTAAATGGTTTCAATAATGCTTAACTCATATATTCTTCTTAAACTTTATTAGCTTATTTAATATCTATAGAGAATGAGCTGGTGCTAGATATGTGTGAATCTAAGATTTATATGAGAGAAGGTGAATATTATGAACTCATTGTAGAGAATGCTGTATCCCTTACGCCTAAGGAAGGGGGCTTCATAGTCATTGATATATCGGGCAAGAGGTATGAACTAGATAATGTTTCTATAGATTACATTGACTTCTTGAACCATAAAGTTATTCTAAAGAAGAATAAATAATGATACTGCTATCCAGGTTTACAGCAGATGAAAATAGCTGTTGTAGGAAAAGGTGGTGTAGGAAAAACAACAATAGTTGCAGGTCTTGCAAGATTTATAGGTAGAGAAGGTTACAATGTTATAGCTATTGATGCAGATCCAAGTCTAAACCTAGCCGTATCTGTAGGTATTCCACATGATATAGCCGAAAAAGCACCTATACTATTTAATGAAGAAGAATTCATACGTTCTCGAACAATTCTATCTAATAATATCTATATAATGAATCCAAAAGTTGATGACGTAGTAGAGAAATTTGGTATCAAAGGTCCAGATAATGTAACCGTAATAAAATTTGGTGAAGTTAGGAAAGCAGGATCTAGATGCCTCTGCCCTGAATACGCATTCTTAAGAGCTCTTCTATCCCATCTAATTTTAGGTAGAAAAGACGTAGTTATTCTCGATATGGTTGCAGGATTAGAACCCTTGAGTAGAGGAACTATAAAGAACATAGACTTGATGTTATGTGTTGTAGAGCCTTCCATAAAAGCTATTGATGTTGCTCTAAAAATGGAAAAATTTGCTAATGAAATAGGTATTAAAAAAATTGAGATTGTTGCAAACAAAATTAAGAAAGAGGAAGATATTATAAACATTGAGAAGAACTTACAAAAGAAGTTGTTCCACTATATACCATATGACGAATCTGTGATTGAAGCTGACACCTACGGGATCTCCTTAATAGATTTTAAGCCATCATCACCTGCTGTTAGAGCATTAGAACAGTTAAAGAAAAAAATACTAATGTATCTTGGCAAAAATCTATATAGAGATGTAACTTGAATAAAATTGCAAACCTAATATCTACTTTGTGTGCATTGCGTATATTTAACTATATTAACTTGTTAAGACATATACTGCATAATTAAGGTAAGATTGATTACGTGATAAAGTATGAGTATTCCTTATAGAAATTTTCGGTTAAAGATTGATGAAATTACAACACCCGCAGGAAATATAAAGGGGCTTGATATCAGTATAGGATATATTATTGAAGAATGGGAAGAACCACCCGGACCTACACCCTTTCCTTCAATAGCGACCTTAAGATCTTGGGATCATAAACTATTAAATAGATATAAACCTCTCTATCTTCCATATTGTGATTTGTGTTGCCTCTGTACTTATGGAAGATGTGATCTATCTAGAGATAAGAGGGGATCTTGTGGATTAAATTTATCTGAACAACAGTCGAGATTAGTAACACTTGTATGTGCTATTGGTGCTTCAACACATGCAAGTCATGCTAGAGAGCTTCTTGAGAAAATTAAATCTAAATACGGTGATAACATGCCTATTGACTTAGGTGGTGAAGTTTATGTTGAAATGCCTATAACTAGGTTAGTAACAGGTGTTAGGCCTAGAACTATTAAAGATCTCGAAATAGTCTTAGATTATATTGAGAGACAGATAGTGCAAACATTAGCAAGTGTTCATACTGGTCAAGAAGGGAGTTGGATTGATTATGAATCTAAAGTACTTCATTTAGGAATGCTAGATCATGTTGCTTTAGAAGTTGCTGATGTTATTCAGATAATTTCGTTGGGTATGCCTAAAGCTGATCCTAATGCTCCTCTTGTTGATTTAGGTATAGGCTCAATAGATATAACGAAGCCTGTAATTTTGGTTATAGGACATAATGTTCTACCTTCAGCAGCTATAGTTGACTACTTAGAGGCTATGGGTATAAGAGATAAAGTAGAGGTGTGTGGATTATGTTGTACAGCTCATGACATAACTAGATATGAAAAGAGACGTGCAAAAATTGTAGGCCCTATATCATGGCAACTGAGGTTTATTAGAACAGGGATACCAGATGTTGTTGTAATTGATGAACAGTGTATATACACGAATATTCTTGAAGAGATCAAAAAGATAGGTGCCATCCTAATAGCTACAACAGATAAAGCTATGAGAGGTCTTCCTGATAGAACTTATGCTGATCCTGACTCTGTTGTTGATGAACTTGTAAATGGAAAAATTCCTGGTGCTGTAATCCTTGATGAAGAGAAGGTAGCTCAAATAGCGGTTAAGACTGCCTTGAAGATAGCTCCTATGAGAGCTAAGTATAAATGGAGTTTATTGAATGAAAAAGAGATTGTTGAATATGCTAAGAAATGTTCTATGTGTAGAAATTGTGAAAGAAACTGTCCACAGAACCTTCAAATATCATCAGCTATGGTATTAGCATCCAAGGGAGATATAACAAAATTATCATCTCTATACACTCTATGTCTTGCTTGTAGGAGATGTGAATATGAGTGTCCCAGAGAAATACCTATTCTGTCACTTATTCTGGCATCAACAAAAGAGATTGCAAATGAAAGATATAGATGTAGAATTGGTAGAGGACCTATACAAGATACAGAAATAAGAGCTGTTGGTAGAGACATTGTTTTAGGTACAATACCAGGTGTTGTAGCTTTTGTTGGATGTGCCAATTGGTCTGAAGGTGCTCAAGATGTTGCACTAATGGCTAGAGAATTCGCATCTAGAAGATACATTGTTGTTGCCTCTGGTTGTTCAGCAATGGCTATAGCTATGTATAAAAACGATGAAGGTAGAACACCATATGAAGAATTTTCAGGTGTTTTTGAGGCTGGAGGTATTGTTAATGTTGGTTCATGTGTAGCAAATTCCCACATAGCTGGAGCGGTCATAAAGATTGCCAACATATTTGCGAAATTGCCCTTACGAGCAAACTATATTGAAATAGCTGACTATATACTGAATAGAGTTGGTGCAGTGGGTATTGCATGGGGTGCTATGAGCCAAAAAGCGGCTGCTATAGCGGCAGGATTTTGGCGTCTAGGTGTACCCGTAATTGTGGGACCTCATGGATTAAAATACCGAAGAATGCTTTTAGGTGATGATAATGAAGATAGTTGGTATGTCTATGATGCTATCACTGGTGAGAAAGTCTATGGAGGACCAGCACCACAACATCTATTCTATGCAGCTGAAACATTTGAGGAAGCCATGATAATGGCACCTAAACTATGCATAAGGCCTGCCGACACTCCACAAGGTAGGGCTATAAAGTTGACTAACTATATAT
Source organism: Ignisphaera sp. (assembly GCA_038831005.1). Classification (NCBI taxonomy): domain Archaea; kingdom Thermoproteati; phylum Thermoproteota; class Thermoprotei; order Desulfurococcales; family Desulfurococcaceae; genus Ignisphaera; species Ignisphaera sp. The sequence continues at coordinate 27,912 of JAWBKZ010000005.1, read as the reverse complement.
CTCTATACAAACAATTCTATGGAGTTAATAAGCTACCAAAAGACATACACATGTTCATAAGAACAGAGGCCGATATACCTATAACCTATAGAGATGAAGTATTGACATATCTTAAAGAAGTTGGTTGGAAAGAAAAACCTGTTACTGCAAATCCGACACTTGTTGAAGATGTTATAGAGAAGTATAGATTAAGAAAGGAAGGCGCAAAACTATAGGTGGGGCTTATGGCTCTTGAGTATTGGTTGAAAGGAGATATACCTCCAGGACCCATAAGAGCTACTGTTCTTACAGACATCGGCAAGGTTGTCGATATTATTAAGAGGTCTAGACATTCTGCAGTTATGTTTATTGGATCAAATATAAGAACCATTGAGAAAATACTTAATGCAGATATCGTTAAAATAATAACAGAAATATCAAAAATTATTGGTATTCCAATAATAACATCAGATGCCTTAGTTGTCCGTAGACTTGATGAAGCAGGTTTTACTAACTATAAAATAGCGTTTCCTCTAGAATTAGTACAAAAGTTGTCTCGAAGAGAATTTAATTATCAATTAGTTGTATTGATTGGAACTAGATACACATATGGATGGTTATTACTCAACCATCTGAAACATTATAGAGCAGATATACAAACACTATCCATTGATCCATATGCTCAACCAAATGCTACATGGACCCTGCCATCATTACCGCTTCAACTATGGTTTAAGAACTTGTTACAGATGATAGAAATACTTAAATCTTCAACAACGTAGATTTTACATAACTATATGTAGGTAACAACAATGAGTATTGAAATTCGTGAATTAAAAATTATTGATAGAATAGAATTGCCAAAAGATGTACCAATAAAGTTATATAGAGTTCCTCCACCGCCACCAAAAGGTGTATTCACAGACATTCCTGTCGATGTAGGTCCTCAGTATGAGGGTCAGAGAGTTAGGGCAAATGATATGTACGTAGAACTTGGAGGTCCTAAAGTTCCACATAAGTTTGAGTTATTTCTTGTTAGAAAGATTGATGAAATAAATGATGGAGAAATAGTCATTGTGGGTCCTGATCTAAACGAAATGGTTGAAGGAGGAAGGTATCCTTATGCTGTTATAATAGAGGCATCGGGTAAAGGACTTGAGCCAGAGGGGGAAGGAGTTCTAGAGAGACGTATACATGAATTTAGCAATTATATACAGGGATACATGCACTTAAATCAAAGATATGATATTTGGCTTAGGGTTAGCAAGAAATCTTACCAAAAAGGATTGAACTCTTTTAGATACATAGGTACGGCTCTCTATAGATTATTTAAATCAGCATTCCCTATAATAGATAAAATGAGGTTAATATTTGTAACTGATGCCAAGGTTGTTGAATTACTTCATCCACAAGCGCTTAAAGTATATGAAGAGAGAGATAGAAGAGCTCTTGGACTAAAAGATGAAGATGTAGATACGTTTTATGCCTGTAAATTATGTCAATCTTTTGCACCAACACATGCATGCATAATTACACCTGAAAGACCATCAGCTTGTGGAGCTATCTCATGGCTAGATGCTAGAGTTGCCGCTCAAATAGATCCTAAAGGACCTATTCAACCTGTTGCCAAAGGTAAGTTACTAGATCCTATCGCTGGTGAGTATGAAGGTGTAAATGAAGCTATAAAGAAGTTATCAAATGGCACCATACAAAGAATCCGACTCTACTCTCTATTTGAGGCGCCACCTACAATCTGTGGATGTTTCGAAATAGCTACATTCTATATTCCAGAACTAGATGCGGTGGGGCTTGTACATAGAGGTTTTAATGGTACAACACCTATTGGTTTAAGGTTCAGCCAGATAGCTGATGCTGTTGGTGGTGGTAAGCAGGTACCTGGTTTCCAAGGCATAGGCATGCTCTATCTAAAGAGTAAGAAGCTGTTTCAAGCTGATGGTGGATGGACAAGAATAGTTTGGATGCCTCTAGATCTAAAAGAAAAAGTTTTAGATGCTATACCCATAGAGCTCAGAGATAAGATTGCAACAGAAAAAGATGCTAATAGCATTGATGAATTAAAGAAATTCTTACTGGAAAAAGCTCATCCAATAATGAAGAAGATAATTAAAACTGAAGAAAAGAAAATTGAAGAAGTTCCTAAAAAGATTGAGGAAAAAGTAGAAACAAAGGTAGCAGAACATGGTGTTACACCGGTTGCTTTACCCCAACCTCAGGTAGTGGCTCCAGCTACATCGACAGTACAGACAATAACAGTACCTGCACCAGGAGGTATAACGGTTTCAGTCACCATACCTATGCCTTCGGTAGAATCCAAAGGACCAAAGATAGTCGTTAACCTTAAGGGTGTACGAATTAGAATTGAAAAAGTTGTTATAAAGAGAGAGGGAGTGGAACACAAATGAGTAACAATATAAAGATATCTAAGAACGAGGATAATGATAAAGTTAAGAATCAGGCAGAAATCATAGGTTTATTAACAAAAATTGTAGAAGCACTTGAGAAAGGAATTGTGGAGCTCTACAACATTGAGCTACAATTTGATGAAATTACACTTCAAGTACCAGAAACATCACTAGAGACACTCCCAATACCTATAGCACTTATACCTCAGAAGGTACTAGAATCACCCAAACCAGAGGTACAAGGTGCTGTTGCTGTAGCTAAGATTACTGAAACCATTGGTAGAAAAATTCTTGAGATAGTACGTATTCCTTTTGAAGAGCCTAAACCAAAATTCAGTGGAAAAGTTTTAGAAGTGAAGATAGGTGCCACAAAAAGTGATGGAGGTACTAGAGATAATGTTATAGTTCTAGGTGGTCATGAAGTGCCTCCTTACTTCTATCTACAAGGATATAAACCTCCACATATGCCAGCTTTTGGTGGAGACATATTTGATATGAGGATAAGTTTACCTAAAGCTGTTAAGCAAGTATTTGGTGACGCTCTTGACAATCCTATGGAATGGGCTAGGATATGGGTAAAGAAATTTGGTGCTGAAGCAATAGATGTACACTTAATTAGTACAGATCCTACAGTAAAGGATGTATCTCCAGAGGTTAGTGCAAAGATTTTAGAAGAGATTCTTCAAACAGTTAAGGTGCCTATTGTTGCTGGTGGAAGTGGCAATCCTGAAAAAGACATCATTGTTTTCAATAAAATAGTTGAAATATTTCCTAATGAGGGCTTGGTTTTAAATAGTCTAAATCTAGACATGGATCTAGAGAAAGTATGTCCAAATATAGCCAAAACAAATGCTGTAGTGATAAATTTCTCACCGATGAGTGTCGAAAAAGCTGAAGAAATAAACAGAAAAGTTTATACATGGATCCCAAGAAACAGAATCATTCTTGATCTTAATATAGGTGGTATAGGTTATGGCACAGAGTATGGATTTACAACAATGGAAAGGGCTCGCCTAGCTGCACTTATAGGTAACGAACTTCTGCAACATCCATTCAATGTTGGTGCAGCTAATGCTTGGGGGGCTAGAGAGGCATGGATAAGCATGGATCCTTACTGGGGACCTAAAGAAATTAGAGGGCCTTTATGGGAGACGTTAACGTGTATTATATGCCTATTAGCAGGAGCCGATTACTTTATGATACTACATCCACTTACTATGAGAGTCTTGAAATCAATTCGTGAATACTTATTCTCAGAACCAAAGCCCAGGGATCCTGAAAAAACACTTAATTGGTTATCAGCCAAGATACCGGTGGTATAGAAATATGCCTTGGCAACCACCAACACCTATTCAGATCTATCAGTTGTTGCCTAAAACGAACTGTGGAAAGTGTGGAGAGCTGAATTGTATGGCTTTTGCTGTTAAACTTGTTAACTTCGAAACACTACTAGAGCAATGTCCACCTTTATTTGAGGACAGTAGATATAAAGAGGATCTTCAGAAGCTGAGGATGATGCTTTCTCCACCAGTTAAGGAGATTGTGTTAAAAAGTCCTAAGAAGACTGTAAAGATAGGTGGTGAATATGTTCTTCATAGGCATGAGCTAAGGTATATAAATCCCACCGCTATAGCTATAGATGTAGATGATTCTATGGATAGAGATATTATACTTCAAAGAATTGAAAAAATTGAGAAGTTCGAGTACGAATATGTTGGACAGAGACTTCGTCTTGATCTTATAGCAATAAGATCTGTATCAAATGACTATAAACAGTATGCGAAGACAGTTCAATTAGTTGCTGAAAATACCACATATCCATTAATTCTATGTTCTGTTAATCCATCTATTATAGAGGCAGGACTAAATGTATTGCCTCAAGAACATAGGCCATTGATATACGCTGCAACAAAAGATAACTGGAGAGAAATGGCAGAAATTGCGAGAAGATTCGATGTACCTCTTGCTGTATCGAGTCCTGGAGATCTAGAAATGCTAGTCTCCATAGCTAAAACACTTAGTGAAGAACTTGGTGTAAACGATCTAGCTCTAGATCCTGGAACATTCATAGGAGTGGGAGGATTATCGTATACAATTAAAGCATATACATGGCTAAGATATAAAGCAGTACAAGATCTATGGAAGTATGCTGGATATCCACTCATAAGTACACCTATATCTGTTTGGAGCTTAGATGAAGGCGATATTATGGATAAGATGTGGTGGGAAGCAATACTAGGAACTATGTTGATGACTAGATATGCAGATCTTTTGATTATGCATTCAATAGAAGGTTGGGTACTATTACCATTAGTTATATGGAGATTCCAACTATATACAGATCCAAGAAAGCCTGTAGCTGTTCCATCAGGTGTTAGAGAAGTAGGTAAGCCTAATGAATTCTCTCCTGTTATCGTTACATCAAATTACGCTCTTACCTACAGTATTGTTCTGAGTGATTTAGAAAAGGCTAAGATTAATGCTTGGCTTGTTGTTATAGATACTGAAGGGCTTGCCGTTGATGTAGCTGTAGCAGGTAGAAAATTCACAGGTGAAAAAGTAGCTGAAGTGATAAGAGCCTCTAATCTCGATAAAAAGATTAAACACAAGATACTAATTATACCTGGTAAAGCTGCTAGAGTTTCTGGAGACATAGAAGATTCAACTGGATGGCGAGTAATTGTAGGACCCATGGATTCTAGTGAGCTAGGCAAGTTTATTGAAAAAGAATTCACAGAAAGCAAAATACAGGAGCTTTCAACTTAATAAAATGTTTACAAATGTTTATAATGATTTATCTATCTCATGGTTGTTCTTCTGAAAATTGGGTGAAGTTCGATAACTAAAGAGAATTATGCTAAAGTAATATTTCCACAATACAATGTAGCTGCAACTGTAACTAAAGGAATAACGATATTAGAGATAGCCCAAAAATTGGGTATAGGCATCAGAAGTGTTTGCGGTGGTAAAGGATTTTGCGGTAAATGCAAGGTTCTTATAAAGGGAAAAGTAGATCACAGGCTAACCGACAAAACATTGATTTCTGAAGAAGAGCAGGCCAAGGGATACGTCTTAGCTTGTTTAGCTAAAATCATAGAAGATGTAGAAGTATTTGTGCCTCCTGAAAGTCAGTTTAGAAAAGCTAAGCTTCTTTCATCTGTATTGTTACCTAAACTAATCGTGAACCCCATCATATCTAGATCAATCATATCTGAATATACAGATATCGTTAAACTTGCAACATTTTACAAATTTGACGAAGAACTAAGAAAGAAAGCAGAATCATTACTAGACATCAATGGCAAGGCCATTGTCATCATCAACCCCATACATAATGTTGTTATAGATGTTAAAACAGAAGACCATATTTACGGTATAGCTGTAGATATAGGTACAACAAAAGTTGTTGTAGCGCTAATAGATATAGCTCAGGGAAAGGTTATCGACGTAGAATCAGAATTCAATAAACAGATTATGTATGGAGAAGACCTTGTATCACGAATATCGTATGCTATTGATAAGGAGGGTTTGAGAGAACTCAAAACAACCGTTATAGAGACTATAAACGGACTAATAGATAGTTTATGCAAGAAACACAAGATAGATAATAGAGAACTCTACCACATTTCAGTAGCAGGAAATACTGTCATGACCTACCTTTTTGTGGGTTTAGATCCATACCCATTAATACGCTCTTTTAAAACCCCAGTTAAAATAGACCCTAAACCATATATATTAAAGGCCTCAGATCTCGAGCTGAATACCAATAGAGATGCTATTGTTTATGTTCTACCATGTAGCGGTAGATTCTTAGGAGGAGATGTTATCGGTGATATTGTTACTGCAGGTCTTCATCTAATTGATGAACCAGCACTTTTAATTGATATTGGGACTAATACTGAGGTTGTTATAGGGTGTAAGAACTGGTTCTTAGCAACAACAGCACCAGCTGGACCTGCATTTGAAGGATGGGGATTGAAATGCGGTGTTAGAGCAATTCAGGGAGCTATCGAGAGTGTACAAATAGATCCACAAACATTAAAAGCAAGATACTCAGTCATAGGAAACGTGAAACCTATAGGTATATGTGGTTCAGGATATATAGATCTAGTTGCACAACTTTTCATACATGGCGTTATAGATCGACAAGGTAAGTTCTATAAAGATATAGAATCACCGTATATCAGAAAGGGTAGTGATGGTTATGAATACATTGTGGTTAGTGGTGATGAATCTGCTACCGGAAGAGATATAGTCATTACGGAGAAAGATATATACAATATTATAGATGCAAAATCCTCTGTATGCGCAGCTATAGCAATATTGTTGAAAAGAATGTACCTAGATGTATATAAGATTACCCGTGTCTTCATATGTGGCGCTTTTGGAAGATACCTCAATATTGATAGTGCTGTAGCCATAGGCATGATACCTGAATTTCTTAAAGCAGAAGTAATCTATATAGGTAATGGATCTCTAGGTGGAGCAATAATGACAACTGTATCTAGAGAGTACATTAATTATGTTGAAAAAGTAGCAAAAAATATTGCTACGATAGAGCTCATGCTTGATCCCAACTTTATGGAAGAATATGAATCAGGATTCATACTTCCTGGAAAACAAGAACTTTTTCCAACATGGTGGAAAAAGAGTTTAGGAATAAAACCTTGGAAACTAGAGAAATAATAAACTAAAACATTAGTATAGTGATTAACTAAGTGTGATACGATGCGTAGACCCTTCATAGCATCAATCTCAGGTAAAGGAGGAACTGGAAAAACTACTCTAACAGCACTTCTACTTAAGGTGTTAATAGATAACGCTACAGACGACACAATACTCGTAGTAGATGCAGATCCTGCTACAAACTTGCCCGAGGTTCTTGGCGTTAATATCAACAAAACTATTGGTGATATTGTTGAAGAATTTAGAAAGAAAAGCAATAACATATCTGATTTGGGTTTCGAAAAATCATCTCTACTCCAATATTGGATACTTAGAGATTCACTAACTGAAACACCCCACTTTGACTTAATAGCTATGGGTAGAGGTGAAGGAGAAGGCTGTTATTGTTATGTTAATTCAATTCTTACAAGAATCCTTGTAGAGTTAATGAAGAATTATAGTGTTGTCTTAATGGATATGGAAGCTGGTTTAGAACATCTAAGTAGAAGAGTTGATAGATATGTTAATACCCTCATAGTTGTTGTAGATCCTTCCATTATGAGTATAAAAACTGCTGAAAGAATTATAACGATAGCAAAAGAGGTAAACATAAAGCCTGAAAAACTCTTTCTTGTTGGTAATAGAATGTCCGAAAATACGGTCCGTGAGGTAGCAAGGTATGCCTCTCAGTTGGGTTATGAATATGCAGGAACAATACCTAATGATGATGTCATATACACTTATAACCTAGAGGGGAAATCTCTATTGACGCTTCCTCAGAATACCAAAGCTATCCAGGCCACAAGAATTATCGCTAAAAACATAGGTCTCATAGATTAAACCTCTCATCAAAATTCTAGTAATAATATTTTAATATTCTAATGCAGTATTAATATACATTAAACAAAACATTAGTAAAATTTATATAGCAATTCTTTTGAATATGTAAATGGTGGTAAAGTTGAAAATATTGCACGAGTTTGTTCCTACAAGAAAATTTTTACAAATGGCTGAAGAGACTAAGGACCTAGTTGATGGATGGAATATAACTGATAGTGCTGCTGGTATACCTGCACCTAGTGGAACAGCTGTTGGATGTGTGTTAAAGGTTAAATACCCAGAGAAAATAGTGATACCTATCTTCATATTAAATTACAAAGGTCCTGTTGAAATTGGTGCTTTAGCTCTTGCTGCTGATGCTGTTGGACTCGACGGTCTTGTGCTTACATTTGGTGACGAACCCAAATATGGAGAACCTTTAGCAGCTAGATACTGGAAAAATTCAGAAGACTGTCGAGATTTCTTGAAAAAAGAAATAAAGCTGAAACGCGTTAAGCTTGGTTGCCTGTTGTCTCCAAAACCTTGGAGAGATAGATATGGAGTAAAGCAATTTGGTGTTGATGACATGATTAATAGAGTTAAAACTGGATGGGATTTTGCATTCTTCATGAGATTAGACGACACTACGCTACCATTGCTTGAACAAATTTCATTTGAGATAAAGAAACTCAATGTACCTTTATACACATACTTCTTGATAAAGACTCCACGTAATGCTGAAATTCTTGCACGAATAGGGTGGACCCCCACAACATCTCTTGAAAATGCTTTAACATTTGCTGAAAAACTTGAAGGACTAGTCGAGGGTTTAATAGCTACATGTGCAGGTGATTATCAAGGTGATTTAGAGCTTCTAAAACAATTAAGTAGGCTCAGAAAGTGAAAAATAGGTTAAATGAAATAAACTAGATTATGTGTTCAATGCTCTAGGTCTAATACATTACTCTAAAAGTTTTTTCCAATCAACCTCTTTATCTATTGTCGATACTATATCATTCTCTTTAGCTTTTAGTGAATCAGCTGTAACTATCGACTGAACTTCACGCAATTTTTCAATTGTTGTATAAGTATCATAAGGAACAAGCAGTAAAGGTACATTAACCTCCTTGGCCTTAATCAACACTCCGACATCAGGGTACAAATTACCTGTGAGTATTACAACACTAGGTCTTGTCTCTAAAGCTGCTATAATTAGATCTGTTCTATCTCCTCCAGTAATTATTGCTGCATTTATGGCTCTTCTGAACCATCTTAAAGCTGCTGTGGGAGCCATGGCTCCAACAATAATGTCTTCAACGATATTGTTAAGTCTATCCTCATTTTCAAGCACTTCGGCATTCAGTGCTTCAGCTACATCTCTAACTGTTGGTGCTAAGAGTCTAGGTTTCTCCGATATAACTCCGTATACCTTCATACCTAGATTCTCGACTACTGGTACCAATAAATCATTCACTCTTTCTACATGGTATACCGGAACATTATTGAATATAACGCCATCTAAAGCTACACCATATCGTTCAAAGAAACATTTGTAGAGATATACCCTGTCTACAACTTCATCAATAATATCTCTATCCTTAGCTACAGCCACATATACGGATTTTACATTCAGCAGTTTGGCTATTTCTGGTAAAGGTAATCCTATACTAGACATGGTCTCCGTTACAGGATAACTTTCTATAACTACAACATCCTTTCCTTCACTTACCTTATTGAAACAATCTATGATTAGTCTCTTTAAGTTATCTATATCCTTTTTTAATTCTATGATACCACGCGATATTGTTAGAGGGCTCATGCATTCTACTGGATCTTTAAGACCGAGAGCTTCTTTAATTGCTAAGACGTCTGGATCAATGTATTTCATTGATGGAAGTCTATACCGAGCTCTAGCGATAGGCTTAAAGTATCCAACCTTTAATCCCTCTTGAGAAAATCTCTTTAAAAGTCCATATATAACTACTGTTTTACCTCTTTCGCCCAAGATTAGTATAGATTTAGCCGTATCCATCACCTATTCTATAACCATCTTAACATCTATAGCCATACTTCCAGCTCCTTCTTCATATACGAATAGGGGATTAATATCCATTTCTACTATCTCTGGTACATCTGTAACAAGCTTGCTTACTCTCAACAGTATATTTATCACAGATGCTATGTCTGCGGCCTGTTCTCCTCTAAATCCTTTTAGAAGAGTATAAGCCTTGGTTTCCATAATCATCTCTTTAGCTTCGTAGAGAGATAATGGTGCTAATCTAAATGATACATCCTTGAATAGTTCTGTATATATTCCACCGAGACCAAACATAACTATTTGGCCAAACACCGGGTCTTTTGTAGAACCTATTATAACCTCTTTGCCTTTTGGAACCATCTTTTGTACAACAACACCGTATATTGATGATTGTGGTGAAAATCTTCGTACGTTGAATATAATAGATCTGAATGCTTCTCTAACATCATTGTCAGATCTTACATTCATTACAACACCACCAATATCAGATTTATGGGTTATATCCGGGGAAGCTATCTTGAGTACCACGGGATATCCCATAATGTTGGCTATTTCTACAGCTTCATCTTCGGAGGTAGCTAACATTGTTGGAGCAACAGGCATACCATAACATTTAACTACTTCTTTTGCTTCTGACTCTAATAACACTTTTCTATTCTGATTTCTAATGCTTTCTATTATTGAAAGTACCTTCTTTCTATCTACGTCATATATGTTCACATGCTCTAATGTCTTTAATATATATTCTCTTAACTCTCTATACATGCTCAGACCATAAATTGCTATAACGCCTTTTTCAGGCATATCATACACAGGTATGTTATTCTCGATAAGCATCTTGGATGCTTTTTCGACTTTATCACCACCAATAAATACCGCTACTACTGGCTTAGAAGGATACAACTTACTTAGCTCTATAATCACCTTAGCTGTTTCCTCAGGTTCTGTAACTACCTGTGGCGTCAATATTGTTATTAATCCATCTACATTATGATCCTTAAGAAGAGCTTCTATAGCAAGTCTATACCTATCAGCTTGTGCATCACCGAGCACATCAACAGGATTGTATACAGATGCCATAGGTGGTAGACTGTTACGTAGATAGTCTATAGTTTGTTTGGATAAAGAAGCCAACTTTAATCCTTTCGATGTTAGGATATCTGATGTAACTACCCCACCACCACCAGCATTTGTCACAATACCTATTCTATCTCCATTGGGTATCGGTTGGGTACTGAATGCTATAGCCATATCGAATAATTCTGAAACTGTTGTAACATGTATTATGCCTGCTTTCTTTAATGCTACTTTTAATGCTGTTATTCCTCCAGCCATAGAGCCTGTGTGACTTAAAGCAGCTTTTGCACCAGCTTCTGTTGTACCTCCTTTAAGGAGAATTACCGGTTTCTTTCTAGATACACTAGCACCTATGCTTACGAATCTCCTGCCATCAGTTATGGATTCAAGATACAGCAGAATGACCTTGGTCTCAGGGTCTTCACCTAAGTACTCTATGAAATCAGATTCGTTTAGATCTGCTTTATTGCCTAAGCTAACTATTTTTGAAAATCCTATACCGGTTTTCAAAGACCAATCAAGTATTGCTGAAAGTAGTGCACCGCTTTGCGATATAAATGCTATTCCTCCTCTTCTTAAAGGAGTAGGTCCAAATGAAGCATTAATGGGGGTATAGAGATCCATAATGCCTAGACAGTTAGGGCCGACAATTCTCACGCCATACTTTTTAGCTATTTCTACTAACTTTTTCTCTCTTTCAATACCCTCACCTCCTACTTCTTTAAATCCAGCTGTAATAATGACAGCGTGCTTAACACCCTTCTTGCCACATTCCTCTAAGGTACTTAATGCCACATGAGCTGGTACTACTACTACTGCTAGATCTATATCGCCTGGAATTTCTGAGACAGATTTATATACATCCAGACCAAGTATTTTGTCTGCTTTTGGATTTACTGGATATATTTTTCCCTTATATCCGCTCTCAATTATATTTTTCAGTATAGCATGTCCAACTTTTCCAGGCTCTCTCGAGGCACCAATTATTGCTACTGATTTAGGCTTAAATAAATACTCTAAACTCTTGTCCATATTGCTTAAACCCTTAACGTCATTTCTCGAAAAAAGTTTAAAAATATTTGTAGTTAATGTGCATGATTGTGAATAAGAATTATAATATACAAACGTGATACTATATATCGGTTAGGTGAAAATGATTGAAACTAGTTTTCATAGGTCCTCCAGGTATAGGTAAAGGTACATACGCTAAGATGCTGAGACAGAAATACGGAATTCCACATATATCAACTGGAGATATCTTTCGAGAAGAGATAGCCAAAGCAACAGATCTAGGTTTAAAGATTAAGCAGTATGTTGAAAAAGGATTACTGGTTCCCGATGAAATTGTGATAGAAGTTATTAAAAAAGTTCTTCAAGGTCCTGAATGTAGAAATGGATTTATACTTGATGGATTTCCTAGAACAATTAAACAAGCAGAAGAACTAGATAAAATAGTATCAATAGATGCTGTATTTCTATTTGAAGCGCCAGTAGAGATTATTGTAGAAAGGGTATCGGGAAGACTTATATGCCCTAATTGTGGTGCTATCTATAACGTTAAATGGAAACCTCCTAAAGTTCCTGGAATATGTGATGTTTGTGGACACCAATTAATAAAGAGAAAGGATGATGAACCAGAAGTAGTTAGAACTAGATACCAAGTATATAAACAAACTTTTGAACCTGTAATAGATTACTATCGTCGTAAAAACTTGTTGATAGAAATTGATGCTTCACGTGATGCAGAAATTGTTGTGAAAGATATTGAGGAAGTACTTAAAAAGATGAATATAACGATGTAGTTCTATTTATTGAAGTAATTATCTAGGTCTATAGAATGGGTGTTCAACTTTATCCTTTTTATCAAGTATTTCGTCTATCTTTGGCTCTCCTAACATTGCTCTCTTTATAGCTATCTTTGTTGCCTCATAATTATATCTATACACTTTATCCTTATCTTTAGCCGCAGGATGTATGAAGACCCCACAGATTATAACAACATCATCTACGATGTCTTTAGGTATAATTCCTTCAGCCACACTATCTGCTACAGCTTTAGCTACAGCATATTGTGCTGGACCAAATATTAGTTCTGCTTGAAACATATTTCTTATGGTTACCTTAGGAACTAGTAGTGTAACTGGCTTCACAAGCAGATTTGGTGTTAAGACTGCAAAGAGTTTCGTATGACCATAGGTTTGATGGGCCAAGCCAAATGATAATCCTATACCTGCAGGTCCATCTTTATCACCAATTATTAAATCGATGTGAGCTACCTCATTACCTTCACCTACTAGTGCCTCACCAAACCTTATACCTATTTTACCCATATGTCTACCCCCATATACTATAGGTTATGTTCTCGGTATATATTTCTTTGTGTCATTATTCTAGGGTTAATGCAGCAGATGTCTTTATATTCTAATTAACGGGAAGTACAAATTGTTGAATCACTCGCCATGGGTATGAAGAATGGTGAGCGATATTGATAGAGATACTGTAGTGAAACGTTCAGTAGAATTAATGCGTAGTGGTGCTATACTATTAGCTGAAGTATGTCCCCTATGTAGGTCGCCTTTGTTTAAACTTCGTAGTGGTGAAATAATGTGTCCTATACATGGAAGAGTTATGGTAGTTAAAACCGAGGAAGAAGTAGCAGAAGCTAGTGTAATAGGTGTTTTAACTGAATTAGAGAAGAAAATATCAAATCTATTAATTAATCGTGTTAAGAAGATTAGTGAAGATGAAGCCTCATATGATGAGGCTCGCGATATTGTTATGTGGCTCGAAGCAATTGAAAGAATTGAAAGAATTAAACAAATGCTTAAGCAGGTACCAGAACAACGTAAGAGAGAAACAGAAGAGAAGCGTGAAGAACAATAAACATACATTCTACATACTAAGTAGCAGACTTTGATTAAGTTGATAATAGAATACATAATTTTATGGTCACATTAACACCAATTAATAAGGTCGTGAAGTACATTTATATTCTAGTAATTTGGGTTTGTCTTCAGAAAGATTATGGCGATTAATATGAAGAAAGGCATCTTGGTTGGACTCTTTATAGGACTTTTGCTAGGATTCATTGATAGTTATACATATGCTATTTCGGGCTATACGACATCAGAAATATCTTTAATTATTGTGCCTTTTCTCGTAATGGCTATATTTAAGATTATTGACGTTAGGTATAGTAGCTACGATCTTATCACAGCTATAGCTCTGGCTTTTGGTATCTGTATGACAACCACACTATCATCTGGAATGTATATAACGTTTGGTTTTCTAAGACATGTATCGAATAGATTGAACGCTTATGGAATGGATATAGCCATACCAGAATATATATTTAGTGGCTCTTTTCCGGATCTCGTAGCACTACCTACATATATAGCTTTGGCTCTCATATCATTTGGTGGAGCATTAATAGCTTTTGCATTCAGGAATCATTTCATAGAAAAAGAAAGACTTAAGTACCCGATTGGATTGGCTTCGGCAATCTTGATTAAACTTCTGCAGAAGAGTTCAATATCCATTAAAATTGTTGTTACTCTCATTATCCTAGGTTTTTCATTACAGTTTATAGCCATGAGGATGAACCTAGTATTGGATCTTACACCTATAGTCTCAACAGTGGCTCCCGGTGCTGTTTTAGCATTATCATTTTGGCCCATACTTATCGGTCTTCTAGTCTTAATTCCCTTATATCCGTTAAAGAGTATTTCTATGGGCTCTGTTTCTACGTATTTACTTTTAATTCCTTTATCTATTGCTTTATTTAGTGTAAAAACAGCGCCTGCCATAAGCTATGAAGAAGCTCTCTACAATTATTCACCAATATCTATAGGATTGAATATAGGTGTGGTGCTAATAGTCACATTATTTTACCTCATCATTTACAGTACGACTCTCTACATGAGCCTGAACATGATCTTGAAAATGAGAATGGAAGGAACAGCCTTCATCCTAGGTGTCGCAATGATTTTGCTGATGTTATACCTCGCTCTAGTAATTGGTGGTATCTCTACCATTCTTATACATACACTTCCTCTGATCTTCATCCATATTCTTTTAACTTTAGCTAATCTTCGGGTTGTAGGTGAAACAGGTACTGGATCTCAAGCACTTTTACCTCTTGTAACTTTCTATATGTATTTCTTTGGTTTTAGAGATATTAAGATATACGCTACTCTAGATCCGTATACAGGTATACCTATGCCTCAAGTAATTGGTGGTGCCTCATTGAATCTTCTAAGACTTGCTAGACTCTTTAAGTATAGTGTTGTGAAGGCTTTGCTATATTTTGGTATAGGTATATTTGTAGGAAGTTTCACGACATATATCTACGGCAATATAATGACACATGTATATGGATTTGAATCAGATTATATGCCTTTGACAAGATGGATACCTTGTGTAATATGGATGGCATCTATATATAGCGGAAAACTAGGATCAACCTCCATATCTGTAATTGTCCTAGGTGCTTTTATAGGTTTACTGATTGTTATTGCGGGACTTAGGAAGGTTCTTTCTCCCTTTGGGTTTGTTGTGGGTATGACTATGCCTCCAGATATCGGGGTGCTTTCACTAGTTGTTTATGCAATAAAGATGTTGATGGTGAGGCTGGGTGTAGAGGTTCATGAAAAAATGATAATATTCGCTATACTGTTCCTATTAGGATGCGGAATAGCTGTAATTTTCAACACTATTTTGTATCTAGTAGTCGGTGTAGGGTAAAGATATGAATCAAAGCCTATTAGTGCTCTTACCTCCTTTGACCCTTTTTGCTATATCTTTATTTATTATTGCAAAGAAGTATCAAGGTTTTGTTGAAGAAGATCACTTAGGAGAAATAAGACTAGTTTCTCCAACATTGAAACTTGTTAAAAATATTGTTAAAAAGTCTTTTATCTCAATCGAGATGCTATTGATATTCTTGACGCTATATGTTTCAGCATTCAATTCATCATATGCTACAACCTTCAGTTTCTCTTCATATTCACTAAATATAGAACCCAATTTTAGTCTATTAACTGTATCTGATACAATAGTACCTTCAGATATTCTCGACAAAATCGGACATAAGTATGTAGCTGTAGTCCAAGTTTTTACACCACTTCAAATTGATGGAAAAGATTTTTATTCACTTCTAACTAGATGTGACATTGATTACTATCCAAATAATGAACTCCTCACAATACTTTTAGAGTATTGTGTAAATGAAGGTACAGTATTAATTGATAGAAACTCTGAAGTGTCAGAGAAATCTATTATTAAACTTCTAGGTAGATATAATATCACTATTGCTAAGGCTAGCATGACTCCTTTGACCGACATAGAGCTTATACCAGGTGTATACGTAGTTCACAGCATAGGAACTATAGGTGGTTTAAGCCTTAAGATTGAAGATCCAGAAAAACTTATAATAATGCCTTTTACGAGGAGTGTTATCGAAAACATATGTCCAAGATACTGTAGTTTGAAAACCATTATAATAGGTTTTGATGACTACAACCTCTATAGAGACATTTTTGATGACCTTGTCACAGAATTTAACTATGTAGTTCTTAAAGAGCCTACTCAGTTTGGAGTTAAGGTTTACAGTAGAACTTATGTTCCAACAGTTAAGTCAATTATAAGCCTAGTTATATCTTTCATGATATCAGTAATAATGGTATATGCTGTTAGCGGAGGTTTAGTAGAGAAATTAATCGATATGGGTCACACCCTTTTTATTGAGGGAATCACAAAAGAGCTCTTCATAGCCATAGCAACTCTAGGTATATTGTTGACAGTAACATCGATGATCTTCCCCATACTAGTAGTATCTTCTTTAGGAATACTAAAGAGTTTGGCTATAGTTACCTACCTTATCTCATCTATAGCATCCACCTACATTATAACATCACAACTATCTAGTAGAATAGGAAAATACAAACCACAAAGTATTTCTAGCACCTTTAGCTATATTGTTGATAAATATGTGCCAAATGATGTACTGGTAGAGTGCCTTAAATCTTTCTTGATTGACGATGATTTCTTTAATATAGATGAAATAGAAAGCGTAGTTGAAGAGAACTACTACATGATCAGGATAGAGCTTATATATAGAAGAGCTCTAACTACAGTATCATCAGTAGAGATATATGTTGAGAGAATAGACCACGGAGTAAAGTATACAACTATTGTCGATGTATGGAGCATTGAGGATCTCACCACCAGAACCTTATCGTCAATCCAACGTTTAGCACTCTCTAAGGCTGTGGGTGGTGTTATTAGTTGTATAGAGAGATAGCTTTTAAATCAATAAAACTCTCGCTAATGGGGCGGGGAAGCATTTATACTATGTTCTTCAGTATTGCATCATTAATGTATCTTTTTGTTTACAGAGCTCCTGAGATATTTACATCAATGGTCGTATTATCCATAATAATGATTTTAGCCTCTTATCTAGCTGATAAAAAGATTGTTAAACAGTTCGTAATTACATTAATTCTATCGGGTGCAAAGAGGATTGCTGTAATCTTCTGTCTATTTGTTTATCTATTAGTTCGTATAATTATTATTTCGGTTTCATATTCTCTATTTATAACCAGTTTCACTCTTACATATATAGTTATGGTTTTGGTACATCTAGTAAATACAATCTTAGTAGCCGAAGTCATATACAAGGTGATTAGAAGATGAAGCGTATTGTTGTTATTGCAAAAAATGTATGGAAGTACTATACAATTGAAGGTAAAAATATTGCTGTACTGAGAAACATCAACCTCTATGTTTATAGAGGGGAAATAGTCTGTATACATGGACCTAGTGGTGCCGGTAAAACTACGCTCCTCAAAATTCTTGCCGGTTTAGAGAAACCGGATCAAGGAGAAGTAATAGTAGACGGCTATAATCTATCTATGTTAGACGAAGATGGTTTAGCGGCCCTTAGATCTAATGTAATTAGCTATATTCCTCAAGACTATGGTCTTATAGATGAGTTTAACGTGTACGAAAATATGGAGATCCCATTAGCGATAGCGGGCTTGAGCGAATACGAGAGACAGTCCAGAATATTGAGCTTGCTAGAGTACATGGGTTTAAAGGGAAAAGAAAACACTAAAGTTAAGCTTCTTAGTGGCGGGGAAAAACAAAGAGTGGCAATAGCTAGAGCTCTAACAGTTACTCCTTCTCTCCTTTTGGCTGACGAACCTACTGCTAATCTTGATTGGGATAATGCTAAGAGAGTTCTCGAATTAATGAATAGAATAAGCAAAGATTTTGAAACATCTATAGTAATTGTATCACATGATCCAAGAGTACTCGATTTTGCTACACGAAAGTACATACTGTACGATGGTATTTTAAGTGAACTTAAATAAAATGTGACTGCTACATGGCTCGAGCTCTATTAGATCTATCATCTAGACAGATATCCGGGTACATATTCTTGAGAATCTGTGTGACTTCCTCTAGATCCTTAACAGTATCTATGGATTTCCAAAACGCATCTCTATATATGTAGCCTTTTAGAAGTTTCTTACTTGCAAGTAATGGAAATGTAGTTCTTTCGATATCTCCTTTTACCGGTAAATAATCTAGTATTTGTGATTTCATGATGTATATACCAGCATTTATCGTGTGTTCTATTACAGGTTTTTCTACGAATTCTACTACATAATCTTCCTCAACCTTAACTATACCATAAGGACTCCTCATATAAACTAATGCAATAACGGCTAAAGAATTATCTTCAAGTTTTTTAGACATTTCAAGAGGATTTAGATCTGTTATTACATCACCATTAATTATGATGAAAACCTCTTCGTTTTTGAGAATTGGTTCAGCATTCTTAATAGCACCACCAGTACCCAAGGGTTCGTCCTCAACTACATAACTTATACTAACATCGAATTTTTTACCACTCCCAAAATACTCTATCACCTTCTCTTTTGCATATCCTAGGAGAAACACATACTCAGTAATACCATATCTCTTTAGCCACAGAATCTGCCACTCAGCCAACGGTCTTCCACATATTTCCACCATGGATTTGGGTCTATCGTCAGTTAAAGGTCTCAATCTCTTGCCGAAACCACCAGCAAGAATTACCGCTTTCATTAAACTCACCATATAAGCCTATTATATGGCAACTATTTAAATATTCATAGATGAGCTAACGCTGGGTTAACTGATAAATGATGAATTCACGGACCAGGTGACCAGTAATGGAGTCAAAGAGCGTGTGTGTCATTTGTGGTAAACATGTTTCAGATGAAGAAGCCATTAAATGTTCTGTATGTGGAGCCTCTATGCATAAATCATGTGCAAGAGATGAATCTCTGTTAGATTCAGAAGAAAGCCACCTATGTCCTTATGATGCTATGCTGGCAGCACTAGACTGGTTCGATGTTATAGCAACAACATACCTATCTACATTAGATGAGAATCAAAAAACGGATATTTTAAGTAGATTGAAAGCGTATGTAGAACTTTTGTCTAAATAAGTGAAGAAGATATGTAGATTATAGAACTATCTATAGCTTTTCCATATACCTAACTCGCTAAATATGTAGTTAACTGGAAATCCTATAACGATACCTATTGTTTGAGAAATTATGGGGTTTAGAGCAAGTCCGTATTTAATCGATATAGCTGATATATATTGTGCAGCTACTCCAGGCAATACTGCTACGTGAAACAATGAAATCCTTTTCATCATTGAGCCTGTTCTTCTATCCCTAAACGTCCATATCTCATGTAGAAAGAAATTCCATAAAGTACTCACCTCTATAGCTATAATACTTCCTAATACAAATAGTTGTTCAACAACTACATGAGAAACCAAACCCAAGAGCCATAGGGTAACTAGGTTTATAAAGGTACCACTAAGACCAACAAGACCAAATTTAACTGGTCTCCAGTTAGATAACCTTAGCACATGTATAAGAAAATTAGCTATAGTCTTCATACCCAATTTACTTTTTCCATAGACACGAGCCCTAAAGGTATAAGGTACTTCAGCAACCTTTTTAGGATAGCATCTCTCAACAATTTCCAGAAGTATCTTGAAGCCCATGGGGTTTAGCTTATCTCTGTTTCTATCAACAATATCTCTTTTAACCATGAAGAACCCCGACATAGGATCTGATAAGGTTCGAACATTTGGAAGCAGTAGTTTAGCTATTAAGGTCGCGCCTTTCGATATCACTAACCTTGACTTAGACCATCCTTTAACACCTCCTCCAGGTATATATCTAGATGCTGCAATAAGATCATAGTGTCCCTCCTTCAACTTTCTGATGATATCATTTATAACTTCGGGAGGATGCTGTAGATCTGCATCCATAACAACTACATACTCTGTCAGCGAGAAAATAATACCGTCAATAACAGCAGAAGATAAGCCTTTCATATTAATTCTTCTAATGACTACATCATTATTCTTTAGATTTTCTAGCGCTATAGCCCAAGTACCATCAGGACTATTGTCATCAACCATAACCATATCGTAGTGTGTCAATACTACTTTTTCCCTTATCTCTCTCACAAGTATATCTATGTTTTCTCTTTCATTGAATGTTGGTATGACTATTGATAACGACATTGCCTAGTTCACCATCTAGCATGAGTTATTTACATCAATATCTAGCTAACCACTAGAAATATGTATATGTTTTTCTAAAATTAAGTTATTGTATATTAGATATTTCTAGAGCGATATTAATTATTAAGAATATTTATGTGTATCTGCATAAAAACACTAGACAGTATATCCTATGGACTTTGAGATATGTTTTATCTAGCATGTTTTAGGTGAAGCATGTGGCTAGAGAATGTCTATGGAATAAAGATATGGTGAAAAAACTCATATTCAATCTATCTAACATCTATGCTATGGATCTTAATGAATTTGTTGTAAATATTGCTATAAAGTCTAATCAAAATACAGAATTGAACTACTTTGAAATATTAGTGACAATAGTACTAAGTCAAAACACGAGTGATAGAAATGCTATAAGAGCATTTAATGCTTTAAAGAATATGGTTAAAGAAGTAACACCTAAAAATATACTTGCAATAGATGATGGGAGTCTAAAAAACGCTATAAGGGTAGCAGGTTTAGCTAATAGGAAAAGCGATATCCTAAAAAAGTTAGCTTATGTCATAAGTTCTAAACCTGAATTTTTTAGAGAGATTGCTCCCCTTGATGTTGAGGAGGCGAGAAAGATGCTTCTGGAATTACCTGGCATAGGCTTTAAAACAGCAGACGTGTTTCTGCTCTTGGTATTAAAGAAGCCTACATTTCCAATAGACACACATATAAATAGAATCGTGAGAAGACTAGGTATAGCGAATCCTGGAGATGGATACGAGGATATCAGATTAAAGGTAGTTAAGTTCCTAGAAGGTGATGTTGATAGTTTATCAAAATTACATATGTTGTTAATTATGCATGGAAGACGGGTATGCACATCGAGAAATCCTAAATGTTCATTATGTGTAGTATCAAAATTATGTTGTAAAATAATACAATGATTTATAGCTACATTGTTTAATCAGTTATACCGGGTACATCATCTATTCAGCGCTCAGCTAACTCTTCATCCTAGAACTACTTAATAACATTACTAACACATATAGTTTTTAGATCCTTAATATAGTAATCTACATATTGTCTCATTTATCTCCAGATAGGTTTTAGATCTCTTACTAAGCTGATGCATTGTTACCTAGTTAGAATCTTTATTGTAGTTAATCAATGCTTATGGTCTCTAGTGTTTTAGTCTAAAGCTTATTTTAATGTTTAGCTCTATCTAAACTATGTATATGTAAACTCTATAGGTTTTGTTATTTACGTCAATAGCTAGAATGGCTGTAGAGTTCAAATATTCTATACCGTAATCTAGAGCTATTATCATTGTCCCTGGTTTAGCTTCATTTAACATTTTATGCTTTATTCTTTCAATTGATTTAGATGTTAGATATAGGTATATTACTGATGCTCGAGACAGATCAACATTAATTATATCATCGTTAATGAACTCTATTCTATTGCTAACACCCATCTCAACAGTATTCCTTTTAGCAATTTCAATAAGCTTAGTATCTATTTCTACACATACAGCATTAGCTCCACGTCTAGCAGCCTCTATTACTATTCTACCATCACCACAGCCAAGATCATAGACAATATCGCCATAACTCACCGAAGCTATATCCATAACGTAGTCCACTACTTCTTTTGGAGTAGGTACCCAAGGAGAATCTATACTACCATACAATACACCTAAATTTTCCCAAAAATAGGCTAGTTCGCTAATGTCATGTGTCTGTAGATTCGTGTATAACCACCTCTACACATTAAGAAGAGATACTAAATTTAAATTATGACTAGCTCTATACCCACCCTATATATTCGTTAATAAGCTCGATTAAGTCTTTGGACTATTAAACACCTAATACTTCACCATATACTTATAGAGTTATCTACATATCCATAGCATAAGCTTGGATGATTCAAATAACTTTCTATATAAGAGCTGATAAAATCATCTAATCTTATGTCTGGCTAGTTTCTAAAGCTTGTTGCGTCTAATTGACTTAAGGCAAGTTCATAGAAAAATAATTATTGTTCCCTATGATAGAGAGGTTGATACCGTATCAACTCTTGAAACCAGTATAGCATCGATAGGATTAGCAAGTATTGATCTAAATCTTTGGAGAATGCAAAAAGTTTTCAGGTAAAGCTGAAAATGATGTGCAAAAATGGTAATGTTATTGCTAATAACGATTTCTATTATATTACTATAAGGCTAATGGATCCATATGTATATCGTAATTATATATGGTCCTAAACCATGGGGTATGTCTCCATCTCATTCTAGAGAGCCGTATTTGTAGGATTTATTTCATCGTAATGATGAACGATCTTTAAAGAGAGGAAGAATTAGAACCTCTGCTAGATAAACTCAATGTAGATAGAAAGCTAGTATTAACCTAGATCTATTGAATACAGAGTTTGAAGCTAAACGTTATGATCCTTGTTATATGGATTCTAGATGAAAGTTAGAGATGGAGAATCTATGTTCCGAATCTTGGAAAACAGTATTAACGGCTATACCAGTAGAATATAAGACTATGCTTATCACCCCTCTCACCCTGTTCATGCAAAGAATGTAGAGAAAATTGTTAAGACAATGTTTATTGTTGCTAAACACATAGTAGAGTTTAATTATAGTAAAGAATCCAGTGGCTTGGTGCCTAAAGAGCTGGAAAATGATGTAGAAACACTCTATAAACTACTGTTGAGACTAGAGATTTCAACACAATAGATTAAAGCATAACTGAATATTTTAACTTCCTCACTTTCTACTCTCTTTCGAGTGTTTCCTGCTGATTCGGCTAGGAGAAGACTCAATGAACCTGGGATATCTATCATAAGAACTGATGTGAAATAACATGACGATTGCAACAACATTGACATAAGATTCGCACTACAGCTTACGCAAATATTGAGGAATCCATTAGAGAGCATATTAAGCACCTCGAGAGAACAACATCTTGGGTACTGCCAAAGCTGGTATATGTGTGGAAAGAGAAACATAAAGCCTAGTATACCTAAGCTCAGCAACAATCTACAGAGAACCGCTGAAGCTACCCATAGATGAAAGCCACTCAACAAAACCTCTATTGTTCTACAGGTTGAGCAAGCTCCAGGGAGAAGAAGTACTAAAGGTCTTCACATCTACGTACAGCTTAAAGTATATAACCCTAAGGCTATTCAACACGTACGGACCTCGCCAGAAACTCTTCATACGCCAATGTCGTAACGGTCTTCTTAGAGAAGGCCTCAAGGGATGAGCCACTAGTAATCTATGGCGACGGAACTCAGACAGGGGACTTTGTGTATGCTGAGGTGTAGCTGAAGTAATAGTTAGAGAGGAGGTTTTCAACAACGATGTCTACAACGTTGGCTCAGAGAAGCCTACCACAATCAAGGAACTCGCTAGAACCATCATGAAGCTACTGGGTAAAGAGCTACCGATAGTGCACATACCACCAAGACCTAGAGACATAACACACAGCATAGCCGATATCAGTAAGATATCGAGGCTTACTCAATTCAAGCCAACACCAATCGAAGAAGGACTTAAGAAGACCATAAGCCAGCTAAAAACATACAGTACCCCTGAATCCCAGCTCTAGGTTACCCAGAGATCAAGAGAATACTAATAACATCAACTTTCTCACCTCACAAGAGAAAGCTGGCGTAGATACTAGACGACGGAGTTAAACTTCGCATAGAAGTATGCCAAACAGCCCAAATCTACCGAGACCAAACACTAGTTCAGTATGTCTATGGTTAGCAGGATATCAACCATCAAGACATATAGAGAGCAACAGCAACTAGTTATATTGAGGCTGTGACAATGAAGAAGACCAAAGAAGACAATACAGAGTTATACGTGATTGTATTCAAAAAAAAAACTGATCAACGAAGTTACGAATAGCATCAGTAGAGAAGAAGCAATAAACTACATAACAGGGAAAATCCTACCAAACATAAAAGCAGCATTCAAAGAAATAAAGAAATCAGAGATACACTGAAGAAAAGCTCAGAACAAAACTACCAGACCAGCAACTAGAGGCAAACACCTTGAGAAAGACTCTCGCAAAGAGAGGTTTGGGTTTCATGCTGGTTGATGTGATTTGATATCAACCCTTGGCTTCATTGTCCTTGGGGCACCTTTCATCGGTGCCCATGTCATTGGTCTCCACCCGTTCAGGATAACCCCTACCCACAGCTCACCTTCATCTAGCTCTGGTTCATTGCTGTGGGGAAACCCCCACATCTTGGTGTACTTGAGGTAGATGTTTACGGATGCGAGCTTCTGCCTATTCAGTTCGAGACCACACCTCGGGCATTTGAATACCCTGCCCACTCGGGTCTTTACCACGTACCCGCATCGTGGGCAGGTTCGAGAGGTGTTGTGTGGAGAAATCTTAACCATTAGTGCTTTCTCTGAGAGTTTTCTGTGTATTGTTTCCCATGGTGTTCTAGCGTTTCTCTTCCTCCTCTCTTTACTGGTTCTCCCCTTGGCAACCAAGTCTTCCTTCTTGAGGTCTTCAACAACGTGGGCAGCGTTGGGGAGTAAGGTGGTTATCTGCTTAACGAGCTTGTTTATGTAGTCCCTCTCCCTGTTTCTCTCTCGTTTAGCGTACTTCTCGAATAGCTTCTTCTTACCAATTGATTGAGCAGTAGCTTTCTTCTCCTCATAGGTAATCTTCAAACTCTGCAGGTACCTCAGATCAACCTTGATGAACCCTACACCAGGAGAGTAGCTAGGTGCTAAAGACTTTATATCGTAGCTCAAGATTAGTAGACTATATAAGTTTGCTTACTATAGGTCTATCTTTTTGTATATTAGAAATGTTTATATGTTTGTATATGTTTGAGTCTACGTGGTGGGTTTATGTCTAGTGTTGTTAGTGTTCGTGTAAGAGAGGATGTTAAGAGATTTCTAGAGGAGGAGGGTATTGATATAGGTGAAGAGGTTAGGAGATTTCTAGAGGAGCTAGTTCTTAAGATAAGGATTAAGAGATATGTAGAGAAGTGGGTTAAGCTTTTAGAAGATACTACCCCTAGTGAGAAAGGATTCGCAGCTAGATCTGTGAGGGAGGATCGTGAGAGTCATTGACTCATCATCTTTAGCTAAGTTCTTTTCACGTGAAGAGGGGTGGGATAAGGTTAAGGAGCTGATGATAGAGGGTGTTGTTATACTTGATCTAGGTATTAAAGAAGTGGTCAATACTCTATGGAAAAAGGTTCTAAAAAATGAGATGAGCTATGGTATTGCGCAAACAATAATTAAAGATCTTACCGAAGAAAAAGCTATACCTATTATAAACCAAGAAAAATTTATTGCCCAAGCTTTTGCTCTAGCGGTTAACGAAAAGATAACTGTATATGATGCGCTATTCATTGTAGCAGCAAAAGAGCTTAAGATAGAGCTTATAACAAGTGATAGAAAGCAGATGGATGTAGCTTTAAGAAATGGTGTTAAGGTTGTGTTCATAGAGTAAGATAACTGATCAAAGGTCTTTGCATCATCTAAACACATACCCTTGTGAAAATACTTTATGCCATGGTATATCTTAGCAGTATCTCAATAACTCCTAACTCTATCTATAAACAATGTTCTAGACATATACTGTGTAACAATGAAAATACCAGCTACAGGATCCAAGCCTCTTCCCCAAGCTTTTTAACTCCTCAGCACCGGTTTCCACAATACTCTAGCATATTCCTTAATTACCTCAGCAGCGTTTTCTCTCTCCTCTGGTCTCAGCCATCTAAAGACTTAAGAACCTCTCATCATAACGAACTCAAATAACTCTAGCCATAGCTATACCCATCTCGCACTAGAACATTAACAACTATAGACACGAAAAACAGATGCTATACACATTATAAGAAAGATACTTTGATCCTGCAATACCGCTAATGCTTATAAGTAGCGGCTCCCCAGGAGCTGGACTTGAACCTGTACAGAGTTTTTCTTACCAGCTTACTATATACGGTTCACAACTATGCATTGTATTGTTCTACAGATGTAATACATGTTTTGGCGGAATCCGTATTCCCAAGGAGAAAAGTATTAAAAATATTTATAGCTACCAAAAACCATCAATAACCTTAATAACGTGGTTACTTGACTTCAAGAGCGAATCTGATTGTGTTATTAGATCACCGTAAGTATCTTAAAGGTGTACTGGGTATCACGTCATTTGTTTTAGCAAGAATTATGATATTGGTATTTACATTATGATAATTAGTTGGAGTACTGCTGTTATTGTTGTATAAGTAGAGGTTCGAACACTCTATAAATTTATGGTAGAGGTGTTTCAGAAGATTGTCGAAGGAGTTTGAAATCTATATTAGGTATGCTAAAGAGATAAAAGATTTATTTAAGAACCCACAAAACATCTTATTATCTGTTAAAAAGATATTGAGAAAATTGTGCCAAGGGCTAAGATCTATCTCTTTAGCTCAGTAGCCAGAGGTAGATATACATATTTAAGCGATATAGATATACCAACAGTTCTCGAAAACCTCCATAATATAGATGTAGACACTTTAAAGATATATATTAAGAGTAGGTATAGAGGATACCCAATAGAGCTACACATAGTTGATAGACAAACCTTCAAGAAATGCTGCGTGAAGTTCATTAAACCAGAAGAGCTCATAGAGATAACATAGAGTCTAACAACAATCATCAGCTCGCAAACTACTTTTAGCAGTAGAAAACTAACAGAGTATTACTAATAATGCTACAAAGATTGCCATATCCTTCGCATTCTTTTGATCTTTAACCTACGCCGGAATGACATAAATAAAAACCCAAATCGGTATGGTAAGTTAAGCAACCCCAATAGCTCTATCACCATAAAAATACTGGTCTTAATTCTACCTAGTTAAACTCTATGTAGGTGTATAGGAATTAAAATCGATACACAAATATAGATAACAAATAATGGTATATCTGTATACTGAGTACTGATACATTAATCCATCTATTTACAATTACTGCATATTCCATAGAGATGCTCTTTTCGTTTCCCTAGATATACCAGATTTCTCTGTGGATATATCGATATTCTCTTATTTGAATCAGGTTTCTGACTTTATAATGGATAGAGAGATACATTTCATAGATTTACCAGTTTATTACCTAGGATCTTCAGTAATGTTTGATGCTTATAGAAGTAGGAATTTATTTCATGTATTTTCTACCACAATAGAGGTGTGTAGAGAATTAGAGGAAAAATTAAAATTTTTATAGTATAGAATTGTTGGTAAACAGTGAGCACGAGATTATTGATAACAAGATCTCTATAGTTTAGTGGGGAGAT